>NZ_JAPCIX010000016.1:29062-98786 GCF_027707605.1 Aeromonas sp. QDB31
GTGGTGGTCGTTACTGGGCTCGAACCAGTGACCCCCTCCTTGTAAGGGAGGTGCTCTCCCAGCTGAGCTAAACGACCTGGGAATTCTGTCTTCACCCATTGTGAAGAAATGGTGGGTCGTGCTGGATTCGAACCAGCGACCAATTGATTAAAAGTCAACTGCTCTACCGACTGAGCTAACGACCCTCACCACGACCAGCTCCGAGCGCACTGCTGCACCGGCTCTGACGGCGGCCTATATTACGGATTTATCATCCTGGCGCAATAGAAAAATCTTAAATTAAATCTGTTTGTTCACTGCGCATACAAAGCAGAGGCATATTTACAAGACTGTTACGAAAACAGTGACATGCAGCAATGTTACAACTTGCTCAGGCTCTGCTTGGCCAACTGGGCCGGCGAGGTATTGGGGTAACCCTTGATCACCTGCTCATAGAAGGCCTTGGCTTCTGCTTTCTTGCCATCAAGCTGCGCCAGCATGCCGAGTTTCAGCAGGGCATCGGCCCGTTTGGGCGACTTGCTGTACTTGTTCGCCACAGTGGAGAACTGGCTGGCTGCACCGGCCCTGTCACCCTTGTTGAACATCAGCTGGCCGAGCCAGTAGTGCGCATTGGGAACATAGCTGGAGCTTGGGAACTGCTTGATGAACCCTTCGAAGGCAGGAATGGCCTTGTCGTAGTTCTTCTCCTTGAGCACCATGTTCACGGCGGCGTCATAGGCCTGGTTCTCGTCCTGATTGGTCGAGTAGTTGACAGCGGCGGCAGGTGTCGTGGCGCCGGCTGCCGGGGTCGCGGGCGCAGCGGCGGCAGGCTGGCTGTTGGCAACCTTGTCGAGCTCCTGATAGAGCTGGCGTTGACGCTCTTGCGACTGCTCCATCTGGTAAGTCTGCTGCTCCAGCTGACCACGCAGTTCGGAGACTTCCCCTTGCAGAGAGTCGACCTGTTGCTGCAGCTCGGCCTGCAGGCGCAGACGGGCATTCAGGGTGCGCTCCAGCAGGGCGACCCTGTCTTCCAGGCTGCCGGTAGGCACGATAGCGCCGTTGTTGCCGCTAAGGACAACCCCACCACCCGAGTCACCGCCCAGATCGCTGACAGGAGCCGCCGCATGCGCATTCAGAGCAACCAATACGGCCAGCGCAACAACAGCTTGCTTGTACACAGATTTCATTCGGATCAAACCTTAGCGTTTAGTGCAAATAAAACGGCCAGCGCCATAGTCGCTCGCTTATACAGATTTCATTCGGATCAAACCTTGACGTTTAGTGCAAATAAAACGGCCATCGAAATGGCCGCTTGCATATAAACGAACTTCGTTCGGTTCAAACCTTAGTAAACCAGGACCGCACGGCGGTTTTTGGCAAAGGCATCCTCGGTGTGGGACAGATCCAGCGGCTTCTCTTCGCCATAGCTGACGATGGAGAGCTGCTCAGCCTGCACACCCAGGGTTTGCAGATACTTGGCAACGGCCTTGGCACGACGCTCACCCAGGGCGATGTTGTATTCCGGAGTACCGCGCTCATCGGCGTGGCCTTCGATCAATACCTTGACGCTCGGACGCTCACGCAGGTAGCTGGCGTGGGCATCCAGCAGGTCGGCGTACTGACCCTGAATGTCGTAGCCATCGTACGGGAAGTAGATCACGTTATCGCGCTGCAGAGCTTCGAACTTCTGACGCATCTGCTCTTCCGGGGACAACATGCCGTTGGCGCCACCGGTTTGTACACCGCCCATGCCGTCGGTCATGCCAGACTCGGCGCCAGCGGCGTCGGAGTCGGAAGAAGAACTACAGGCAGCCAGGGTGAACAGTGGCAGTGCGATGGCCAGACCCTTGAGCAGTTTATTGAGTTGCATGCTATTTCCTTAAACCTTTATAACAAAACAAAAAACAATCGATTTTTTTATCAATTCAAGAAGGGCGACCAAGCTGGTGCACGAATTTCACCGCTACTGGTCGGAAGCACTGCCTTGAAGCGACCATCGGTCGACACCAACGCAAGACTCTTACGACCCTGATAGATGGTGGCATAAATGATCATGCTGCCATTGGGTGCCACACTTGGCGACTCATCCAGAGCACTCTGAGTCAGTACCAACATGGCTCCGTTCTCCATATCCTGGCGAGCGATGCGATATTGTCCCTGAACCCGGGTCACCACCACCATGGACTTGCCGTCCGGCGTGATGGATGCCCCCTGGTTGGAATCCCCTTCCCAGGTCATCCGGCGAGTGACGCCAGTCGCCAAATTTACGCTATAAATCTGGGGTTTGCCACCACGTTCAGAGGTGAACAGCAAAGTTTGACCGTCCGGCATCCAGGAGGGTTCGGTGTCGATGGTACGGTTATTTGTGACTCGAGTGAGTTGCTTGCTAGCAACATCAACAACATAGAGATCAGGCTGCCCATCTTTGGACAAAACGATAGCCAAACGGCGACCATCTGGTGACCACTCGGGGGCACCGTTGATGCCGCGGAAACTGGTGATCAGACTGCGTTGCTGGGTATAGATGTCCTGTACGTAAATCTCGGACTTCTGATTCTCGAAGCTCACGTAGGCCAGCTTGCTGCCATCCGGCGACCAGGCCGGCGACATCAGCGGCTCGCGG
This sequence comes from Aeromonas sp. QDB31, assembly GCF_027707605.1. Taxonomy (NCBI): domain Bacteria; kingdom Pseudomonadati; phylum Pseudomonadota; class Gammaproteobacteria; order Aeromonadales; family Aeromonadaceae; genus Aeromonas; species Aeromonas sp. QDB31. The sequence goes on from NZ_JAPCIX010000016.1 coordinate 31,665, forward strand.
GAGCGCAGCAGGGTCTTCTCGTTGTAGCCATCGTAATCGGAGATGCGCAGCTGGTACGGGAACTGGGTGCCCTGCTGGACGGAGACATAGGCCAGACGGGTCAGGAAGGCGCCACGCTCACCGGTCAGACGCTCGTAGACGATGTCGGAGATGCGGTGGGCGAACTGGCGCATCTGGGCACCTGGTATGGTTGCCATGCGGCTGTCGAGGATGTAACCATTCGCTTCGCCGCCCTGGGTCTTGGCCAGCTGGCCCTTCAGCACGTCGACCAGCTCGAAGTTGATCTTGTAGGTGCCATCACCGACCGCCGCGATGGAACCGACCACCACGGCCTCCACACCCTGGGACGCCCAGGGGGCGAAGTTGATCTCGCCGCTGGTGCTCGGGGTCTGCGGCATCTGGCCACGGGCCAGCGGCTTGAACTTGCCGCTGCGCATCAGGTCGTTGGAGACCACCTCTGCGATATCCTGTGGCAGTTGGCCATTGCCCTCCCACTTGAAAGGAGCGATGGCGATGGGGCGCGCACTGTCAATACCGCCGGTGATGACGATGTCCAAGGCCGCCTGAGCGCTCTGGCCTAGCAGAAGGCAGCCAACCAAAGCAAAAAACACTTTTCTTATCATGGCTTAAATACTCTGTTCCAATAAAAATGAGAGGTGAAATTCCTTTATCAGCAGATGCTGCCAACCACGGTCAATGACCCCGTTTTATCATGTCTAGATGCTAGGTTCTAACTTGAGGTTAAACTCCTTCAACATCTCGAACGCCGCCGGATCCTTCGGCACCGGCAACTGATTCGCCTTCAAGACCGCCGCCTTGCCGGAGCGGCAGACCGCCGGGTCACCCTGGCCGTTGTCCACCGAGATGACGAAGCCGGTACTGGCCAATTTGACACCGATAGTACAGGTTTTGCCCCGCATGGTGGGATCCAAAATCATGTAGCGCTCCACCGTTGCCTTGATGAGGGCGGCGTACTTGTCGACCTCCCCCTTGGCGGCAGCCGATGCGGCCTGGCTGCGGGAACTGGCCTCAGCCTCCAGCTGCTGCTGCATCATGGCTTCCATCTCTTTCTGCAGCTTGGCCTCCTCGGCCGCCTTGCGCTTGCGCTCCGCCTCTATTTTGGCCTTCTTGTCAGCCTCGGCCTTCGCCTTCTTCTCTGCGTCAGCTTTTGCCTTCTTTGCGGCTTCATCTGCAGCCTTTTTCTCTGCCTCAGCCTTGGCCTTTTTCTCGGCTTCCGCCTTGGCTTTCTTCTCAGCCTCGGCCTTGGCCTTCTTGTCGGCTTCAACCTTCTTGGCCGCATCCGCCTTCGCCTTGGCTTTCTCTTCGGCCTGCTTCTTCTCCAGCTCTTCTTTCTTTTTCTTCAGCGCCAGCGCCTTGGCGAGTTCTTCTTCCTGACGCTTGGCTTCAGCCTGCTTGGTCTTCTGCGCCTCCAGCTTGCGGGCTTCCTCGGCCTTCTGGGCCTTCTCTTCCGCCTGCTTCTGCTCGGCGACCTTCTTCTGCTTCTCGGTCTCGGCCTTGCGGGTGGCCTCTTCGGCCTCCTTGCGCTTGGTCTCGGCGATGCGCAGACGCTCCTGCTCCTTCGCCAGTTCGCGCCGGGCCTGATCGGCGTCTTCCTTATCCTTCTCTTTCTGCTGCTGGGCAGCCTTGGGCTGGGCTTTTTGCTGCTGGATCTGCTGGGCCTGCTGCTCCAGGAACTCGCTGTCCAGCATCACTGCGTTGACGATCTGTCCCTTGGACTCGGGGCGCTTGGGCTTGCTGAAGTCGACGCCGACCAGCAGGATGATGCCGATGATCAGATGCAGCAGCAGCGACGCGACGAGATAACCGGAAATACCACGCTTCACATCCATCTCCGTCAGTTCACCGGATCCGTCATCAGGCCAACCTGAGGCACACCGGCTTTCTTGAGGGCCACCATCAGCAGGATCACCTCTTCGTAACGCACGGACTTGTCACCCGCCACCACCACGGGCGCGTTCTGGTTGATGGCCAGATAGCCCATGGCCTTCTCGGTGATGTATTGCTGCATCGCCTCGGGCGTGCCGCTTGGCACTGGCTCGTCATCCGCCTCACCGGCCTTGATGACATACTCACCCTCGGTGTTGACGCTGACGATGAAGGGGGGCTTGGCATCCTCGGGCAGTTGCTCGGACTCCGCCTGGGGCAGATCTACCTTGACCCCTTGCGTGATCACCGGCGTCACCGCCATGAAGATGATGAGCAGCACCAGCATGACGTCGATATAGGGCACCACGTTGATCTCGGCGACCTTCTTGCGCCGGATCCGCTGATAGGTTTGCATTTACTTCTCACCCTGCTGCTGTGCAATCTGGCGGTTCAGTATGGTGGTGAACTCATCCATGAAGTTGGCGTAGGCGTTCTCCAGCTTCTCCACCTTGTTGGTGAACCGGTTGTAGAAGATGACCGCCGGAATGGCCGCGAACAGACCCATGGCGGTGGCGATCAGCGCCTCCGCGATGCCCGGTGCCACCATCTGCAGCGTCGCCTGCTGCACCTGACCCAGGGCAATAAAGGCGTTCATGATGCCCCATACGGTACCAAACAGGCCGATATAGGGGCTGATGGAGCCGACGGTCGCCAGCACTGGCAGGTTGGATTCCAGCTCGTCCACCGCACGGGACAGAGAGACGCGCATGGCGCGGTAAGTACCGTCCATCACCGCATCCTGGCCACGGGCGCCGGCCTTGAGCAGGCGGGCATACTCCTTGAAGCCGGAATAGAAGATGTCTTCCATGCCTTCGATGTCATCGCGGCGGGAAGAGGACTCCTGATAGAGACGGTTGAGGTCGACGCCGGACCAGAATCTGTCTTCAAACTGCTCCGAGGCGAGATTGGCCGCCTTGATGATCTTGGAACGCTGGATGATCAGCGCCCAGGAGACGACCGACATGCCCATCAGGGTCATCATGACCAGTTTCACCAGCAGACTGGCTTGCCAGAACAGACCAATAAACGAAATTTCAGCGTGCACTTAACAGCACTCCCTTGATTTTTTCAGGTATTGCAACAGGTTTCATTTGCGGATGACTGACACAGGCAATCTGTACCATGGCCTGGGTGATCAGTCGTCCATCAGCCGCCAGGATCTGCTGTGAAAAGCGCATGGAGGCACGTTTCACTTCAGTCACTTGCGTCAATACGGTCAGCAGTTCATTGAAGCGGGCCGCGGAGCGGAAATCGATCTCGGTGCGACTCACCACGAAGGCGATCCCCGCCTGCAACAGGACATCTTGCTCGATGTCGCCGGCGCGCAGGAACTCGGTGCGAGCCCGTTCCATAAACTTGAGATAATTGGCGTTGTAGACGATGCCTCCGGCGTCGGTGTCTTCGTAGTAGACACGTACCGGAAACTCAGAGACTTCCCCCATAAAAATCTGTGATCCATTCGACAGTCAGATGGGGGGCTATCATAGCGCAGGGCTGAATAGGAAAGAAGCAGGGGGAGACAGGGAAATCCCATCTCCCCCTGTTTTTTATGGCAGGCAATAACGGCCGATCCGCCGGGGGCAAAACCACAGCCACGCTGCGGGGTACAAAAGCAGAGGGAGGCAGAAAATGTCTGGCCTCCCTCGGTGTTTATGGCAGGTAATAACTGCTGGTCAGCCAGAGCCCGTACAACAGGCTTGGCCAGGCGAGCCAGGGGAAAAACAGCACGCGCCCGACCAGGCTGCGGGGGTGGAACCCCAGTCCGTGCATGACGCCACAGCAGACCGCCCACATCAGCCAAGGGGCCAGCCAGAGACCGTGGTCACTGGTGTTGGCGGCGATCAGATTCGGTGCCTGCAAGATGGCGACGCCCAGCAGGGCAGCCGCCAGCAACATCAGACCTTGCCATGGCTGGCGCTCCAGGGGAGCGGCCAGCCGGGCTAGCCTGTCACTTGTCTTCATCGATCTGACGATCCAGGTTCTCGGTGTGCTCCAGCCAGAGCGCATTGATGATCCCAAACGCACAGGCCAGCAACAGCCCCAGGATCCAGGTGAAATACCACATATCAGGGCACCTTCTTAGTAGAGCGATTGTTGGTTGTCTTCGATGTGCTTGTTGCTCACCCGGCCAAACATCTTGATGTAGGTCCAGATGGTGTAAGCCAGCACTGTCGGTACGAAGACGACTGCGACTACCGTCATCACCTTGAGGGTGTTGAAGGAGGCGGTGGCATCCCACATGGTCAGGCTCTGGGACGGCTCCAGGCTGGAGGGCATCACGAACGGGAACATGGAGAAGCCCGCGGTCAGGATGATGCCGGCAATGGCCAGGGAGGAGAACAGGAACGCCATCCAGCCCTTGCCCAGCTTGGCCGCAAGCGCGGTCAGCAGGCTCATCACCAGACCCAGCACGGGGGCGGCAATCATCCAGGGATAGAGGTTATAGTTCTGCATCCAGGCACCGGCCTGCACCACCACTTCCTTGTGAAGCGGGTTGGTGACGGCATCGGTGGCAACGGCGCCCACGATCACATAGCCATCCATGCCGCTCACCCAGACACCGGCCAGGGCAAACAGCACCAGGGTCAGCAGGGAGAAGATCATGGCGGCGGTGCGGGAGCGGGCCAGCACTTCACCTTCGGTCTTCATCATCAGCCAGGCAGCGCCCTGGGTCACTATCATGAACAGGCTCACCAGACCGGCCAATAGACCGAACGGGTTGAGCAGGCCGAAGAAGTTGCCGTGGTAGGTCAGCATCAGGAACTGGTTGAAGCTGAACGGAACACCTTGCAGCAGGTTGCCGAAGGCCACCCCGAAGATGACGGGGGGAATCGCACTACCGGCGAACAGCGCCCAGTCCCAGCTGGTGCGCCACTGGGCGCCTTCCTGCAGGGAGCGGTACTTGAAGCCGACCGGACGGAAGAAGAGCGCCATCAGGGTCAGGATCATGGCGATGTAGAAGCCGGAGAAGGCCGCCGCATAGACCATGGGCCAGGCCGCGAACAGGGCACCGCCCGCGGTGACCAGCCAGACCTGGTTGCCTTCCCAGTGCGGCCCCATGGTGTTGAGCATCACCCGACGCTCCACATCCTTCTTGCCGACGAAGGGGAGCAGGGCACCGACCCCCATATCGAAGCCGTCGGTGATGGCGAAGCCGATCAGCAGCACGCCGACCAACACCCACCAGACCAGACGCAACATTTCGTAATCAAACATGGGTTACTCTCCTTATGCCTTGCTCTGTTCGAAGTGGTACTTGCCCGTCTTCAGGCTGCTTGGGCCCAGACGCGCATACTTGAACATCAGGTACATCTCGATGATCAGCAGTACGGTGTAGAACAGGCAGATCCCGATCAGGGAGAACCAGATCTCGGACGCAGGGATATTGGATGCGGAGACTGAGGTCGGCAGCATCTCGGCGATGGTCCAGGGTTGGCGACCGTACTCGGCGACAAACCAGCCTGCCTCGATGGCGATCCAGGGCAGCGGGATGCCGTACAGCAGCGCCTTGAGCAACCACTTGCGCTCACCGATCTTGTGGCGAGTGCTGTCATAGAAGGCCAGACCGATCAGCACCAGCATCAACATGCCGCAGGCAACCATGATGCGGAAGGCGAAGAACAGCGGCAGTACCTGCGGGATGGAGTCATCCACGGCGGCCTTGATCTGATCGTCGGTCGCGTCGGTCACGTTGGCGGTGTAACGCTTGAGCAGCAGACCGTAGCCCAGATCCTGCTTCACCTCGTCGAAGCGAGCGCGGGTCTCGTCTGACTTGTCGCCGGATTGCAGCTTGGTCAGCAGATCGTAGGCGGTCATGCCTCTGCGCACGCGCAGTTCATGCTCGCTCTTCAGATCCTTGAGACCGGTCACCTGACCGTCCAGGGAACGGGTCGCTATGATGCCGAGGGCGTAGGGGATCTTGATGGCGTAGTCGGTGCGCATCTCTTCCTGGTTCGGGATGCCGAACAGGGTGAAGGATGCGGGAGCCGGCTCGGTGTTCCACTCGGCCTCGATGGCCGCCAGCTTCACCTTCTGCACTTCCCCGGTCTCGTAGCCGGACTCGTCACCCAGGATCAGCACGGAGAGGATGGAGGCCATGCCGAACGCAGCCGCGATGGCGAAGGAGCGACGGGCGAAGGCCACATCACGATTCTTCAGCAGGTAGTAGGAGGAGATGCCCAGCACGAACATGGCGCCCGTGGTGTAGCCCGCCGCCACCGTGTGGACGAACTTGACCTGGGCCACCGGGTTGAACACCAGCTCCGCGAAGCTCACCATCTCCATCCGCATGGATTCGAAGTTGAACTCGGCGCCGACCGGGTTCTGCATCCAGCCGTTGGCGACCAGGATCCAGAGGGCGGAGAGGTTGGTCCCGAGTGCCATCAGCCAGGTTGCCGCCAGATGCTGGCGCTTGCTGAGGCGATCCCAGCCGAAGAAGAACATGCCGACGAAGGTGGACTCCAGGAAGAAGGCCATCAAGCCTTCGATGGCCAGCGGGGCCCCGAAGATGTCGCCGACATAGTGGGAGTAATAAGCCCAGTTGGTACCGAACTGAAACTCCATGGTGAGCCCGGTGGTGACCCCAAGGGCGAAGTTGATACCAAACAACTTGCCCCAGAACTTGGTCATGTCCCGGTACACAGTGTTGTTGGTCATCACATAGACAGACTCCATGATCGCCAGAATGAAGGCCATTCCCAGCGTCAGGGGTACAAACAGGAAGTGATAAAGGGCCGTCGCAGCGAATTGGAACCGCGATAGGTCTACCACATGCTCAGCAATCATGATGTTTCCTCACCGATTATTGGCACGGCTATTTTAAGTTTTAAGGACAAAGCTTCCATTGGAAGTCCCCGAACGGTCGGTCACGCCTCGCGGACCGATCGGATTCGACTGCCACCACATTAACAACAAGGCAATATACGAGAACAAAAAAAGCTAATGTTTAACATCTTTAAAACAATAACTGTGGTTCTATTCTCGCCTATAATGATCGCTGTTTTATATCACCTTTATTTGATTGAAATCAATGTAAAACCATCATCAATACATGCCTTTTCAAGGCAACTTAAGAGCCGGTAAATATTAATTGTGCGAGCCTCATCACAAAAAGAATAAACGCATAAATTATTGATTTAAATCAATTTTAAAAAGAAACCAAATGGTTTCAATTCTGTTAATGAAATAGTGAACGCCATAAGCAGCGCTCTCATTATTCCATAATTTAAAAAATGGCTTGCCTCATCAAGAAAGCAATTTAAAACCAACAAAAACACATCTTTATGCGAGTAATTCACTTCCGTGAATTCATTACTTTATCTAATCAAAAGCCCATAGATTTTCTTGTTTGTTCCACCCGACAAGAGCTCCTACAATGCGCCTCGCAGTGAGGGCATACCTCTGGATACAGGCCGGTCATTCCGGGTTCCCGGTACGTATTCGATGAACATTTCGAACCTGTTTGTTGGGATTAATGATGAAAAAGTTTGTTGCCAAGACCATCCGCTACTACAAGCTTTCGTTCGTTCAACTCTATCAAATGAACCGACTCTGAGGCCTCGCGACGGCTCCTTTGTTTTTTTTCCGACCGGTCTGCAGACGCACTCACTGTCTGTGAACATCCATCCTGAATTGTCTTTGCCCACCGCATCCGCCGTGGGCTTTTTTTTACCCGGATAATAAAAAACCGCCCTTGGGGCGGTTTGTCGTTCAAAGGCTGCTTTTACTGCTCATCTGGCCGTTGCAGGCCAAAGTGAACATAAGCTCTCGGTGTCGCGATCCGCCCTCTGGGTGTACGTTGCAGATAGCCTTGCTGGATCAGATAAGGCTCCAGCACGTCCTCTATGGTGTCCTTCTCCTCACCGATGGCGGCGGCCAGGTTGTCGAGGCCCACGGGTCCCCCCATAAACTTGTCGATGACGGCCAACAATAGCTTGCGGTCCATGAAGTCGAACCCCTCATTGTCCACGTCCAGCATGTCCATGGCTCGGGCAGCTATGGGTCCATCAATACGCCCATCGGACTTCACCTGAGCAAAATCCCGCACCCGTCTTAACAAACGATTAGCAATCCGCGGGGTTCCACGGGAACGGCGAGCGACCTCCAGCGCACCATCCCCCGACATGTCGAGCCCGAGACAGCGGGCGCTGCGGGAGACGATATCGGTGAGATCCTTGACGTTGTAGAACTCCAGCCGCTGGACGATACCGAAACGATCCCGCAACGGGCTCGTCAGGGAGCCGGCCCGGGTGGTGGCTCCGATCAGGGTGAAGGGGGGGAGGTCCAGCTTGATGGAGCGGGCGGCAGGCCCTTCCCCTATCATGATGTCGAGCTGATAATCCTCCATGGCCGGATAGAGCACCTCCTCCACCACGGGGCTGAGGCGGTGAATTTCATCGATGAAGAGCACATCGTTCGGTTCGAGGTTGGTGAGCAGGGCCGCGAGATCCCCCGCCTTTTCCAGCACGGGCCCCGAGGTGGTCTTGATGCTGACCCCCATCTCGTTGGCGACGATGTTGGCCAGCGTGGTCTTGCCAAGCCCGGGCGGGCCGAAGATCAGCAGATGATCGAGGGCCTCCCCGCGCTGGCGGGCGGCCTCGATGAAGATCTCCATCTGGTCACAGACGTGATCCTGGCCGGTGTAATCCGCCAGCTTCCTGGGCCGGATGGCCCGATCGATGACTTCGTCCTCGCGGGCGGCGCCGGCCGAGATAAGACGATCCGCTTCAATCATGGGCTACCTCACGCTCTGTGTCCCCACTGCCACCGTCGAGTGATGCAGGATGATCCGCTTGCTTCATTGTCATTCTCACACCAGGCTGCGCAGGGATTCGCGGATGATGGCTTCGACCGACATGCCTTCACTGGCCACCTTGGCCACGATCTGGCTCGCCTGCTGGGGTTTGTAACCGAGCGCCACCAGAGCGCTGGCCGCTTCTTCGCTCGCATCGGGCGCACGCAGCTGGCTCTCCTGGGCAGGCAGGGTGATTTCCGCAGGGGAGAAGAGATCGTGGCTGACCCAGCCTTTGAGCCTGTCTTTCATCTCCACCACCAGCCGCTCGGCGGTCTTCTTGCCCACCCCGGGCAGCTTGACCAGAGAGCTTATTTCCTCGCGCTCCACACTCAGCACGAACTGGGTGGCGGTCATGCCGGAGAGGATGGCCAGCGCCAGCTTGGGACCGACCCCGTTGGTCTTGATCAGCTCGCGAAACAGCGCCCGCTCCTGCTTGTGGTTGAAGCCATACAGCAGTTGAGCATCTTCGCGTACCACGAAGTGGGTGTGAATGACTGCTTCCTTCCCGAGTTCGGGCAGATCATAGAAGCAGCTCATGGGCATATGCACCTCATAACCCAACCCCCCCACTTCGATCAGGACCTCAGGGGGTTGTTTCTCGATGATGACGCCTCTCAAGCGACCGATCATGTTCTCTTCCTCGCCACGCAGACTCTTGCAAATTGGGTCATAGCATAAAGAATAACTGGATAAGTATCCAGCATAGGGCTTGCCCCGCGATCTCCCGCTCGCCCTCCCCTGCCCGGGCTCCAGGGCCCGTGCCAAAGCGGCCCCTTTCCCTCCGCCTGGCTGAATTTAGCCCTTGGGCCACGGGGCTCAGCCTGTTAAAATTCCGCACTTGAAATTTTCCAGGGCCAAGGGCCCGAACTAGCGAAGGTCTACCGCGATGCGTACCAGCCAATATCTGCTTTCCACTCTCAAGGAAACCCCCTCCGACGCTGAAGTCATCAGCCACCAGCTGATGCTGCGCGCCGGGATGATCCGCAAACTGGCCTCCGGCATGTACGCCTGGCTGCCAACCGGTCTGCGGGTTCTGAAAAAAATCGAGAACATTGTTCGCGAAGAGATGAACAATGCTGGTGCCATCGAAGTCTCCATGCCGGTGGTGCAACCCGCCGAGCTGTGGCAGGAATCCGGCCGCTGGGATGACTACGGTCCCGAGCTGTGCCGTCTGACCGACCGCAACAACCGTCCCTTCGTGCTGGGTCCGACCCACGAAGAGGTGATCACCTCGCTGATCCGTTACGAAGTGAACAGCTACAAGCAGCTGCCGCTCAACCTCTACCAGATCCAGACCAAGTTCCGCGACGAAGTACGCCCCCGTTTCGGCGTGATGCGTGGCCGTGAATTCCTGATGAAGGACGCCTACTCTTTCCACATCGACAAAGAGTCTCTGGTCGATACCTACGAGAAGATGCACGCCGCCTACTGCAAGGCGTTCACCCGCATGGGTCTGAACTTCCGTCCGGTGCAGGCCGATACCGGCTCCATCGGGGGTACCGGTTCCCACGAATTCCAGGTACTGGCCGAGAGCGGTGAAGACTTGATCGCCTTCTCCGACAGCTCCGATTATGCCGCCAACATCGAGATGGCCGAAGCGCTGGCACCGGCTGGCGAGCGCGCTGCTGCCACCGCAGCCCTGACCAAGGTTGCCACCCCGGCCGTCCACACCATCGACGAAGTGGCCGCCTTCCTGGCCGTGGCACCGACCGTCATCGCCAAGACCCTGCTGGTACTGGCAGAGGAAGATGATCACGGCAAACAGGCCGTCATCGCGCTGGTACTGCGTGGCGACCACGAGCTGAACGAAATCAAGGCCGAGAAACTGGCTGGCGTTGCCAACCCGCTGACCTTCGCCAACGACGAGCAGATCAAAGCTGCCGCCGGTTGCGATGCAGGCTCCATCGGCCCGGTCGGCTTTGCCGGTCGCATCATCGTCGATCGCAGCGCCGCCCAGCTGAGCGATTTTGTTTGCGGTGCCAACGAGACCGGCTTCCACCTGACCGGTGCCAACTGGGATCGCGATATCGCTTCTTACGAAGTTGCCGACCTGCGCAACGTGGTGGAAGGCGACCCGAGCCCGTGCGGCCAGGGCAAGCTGCTGCTCAAGCGCGGTATCGAAGTGGGCCACATCTTCCAGTTGGGTACCAAGTACTCCGAAGCGATGAAGGCGAGCGTGCTGAACGAAGGCGGCAAGTCCGTCACCATGGAGATGGGTTGCTACGGTATCGGGGTTTCCCGTCTGGTGGCTGCGGCCATCGAGCAGAACAACGACCAGTACGGCATCATCTGGCCGGACGCCATCGCCCCGTTCGAAGTGGCCATAGTGCCGATGAACATGCACAAATCCGAGCGCGTGGCCGAGCAGGCACAGCAGTTCTACGCCGAGCTGAAAGCCGCCGGTGTGGATGTGCTGTTCGATGACCGTAAAGAGCGCCCGGGCGTGATGTTCGCCGACATGGAGCTGCTGGGCATCCCGCACGCCATCGTCATCGGCGATCGCGGTCTGGACAACGGTGTGGTGGAGTACAAGTGCCGCCGCTCCGGCGAGAAGCAGGAAGTGGCGATCACAGACATCGTCGCCCTGCTCAAGGCCAAGCTGGGCCGTTAATTCCGCCTCCTTGCCTGAATAGAAAAGCGCGCCATTTGGCGCGCTTTTTGTTTCTGTATTCTGACGATAGCAACCGGATGATGGAGTAGCTCCTCAGGCGTTGCGACCGATAAAGAGATCGGTCACATGGCAGCTGCTTCTCGCTTCCAGTGCGTCGAGCATGTAGGCCGCCGCATCTTCCGGGGTCATGAAGCCGCTGCTGTCCACGTGATCCGAGTTGTCCCAGAATTCGCTGCGGATCCCACTCGGATAGAGGTTCACCAGCCGTAGCGGCGAGCCTTTCAGCTCGGCCCGCAACGACTCCAGAAAACCGCGCATGCCCCATTTGGAGGCGCAGTAGAGGCTCTCGTTGGCCTTGCCCACCTGGGCGGCGGAGGAGAGCACATTGGCCAGCACGCCGCCCTTGTCGCCGATGAGCCGCACCGTCTGCTGGGCCACCAGAATGGTGGAGATGAGATTGCTCTCCACCACCCGGCGGATCTGCTCGGCGGTATAGACACCAACCGGGCCGAATTCGCCGACTCCGGCGCAGTGGATCACCATGTCGGGCAGGCCGCCCCACTCCACCGCTGCGGCGAAGGCAACGTCGACCTCTTCATGGTGCGCCAGATCGGCAGCGATGCCGATCACCGCGCTGCCGAGCAGTTGTTCCTGCTCCTGCAGTCGCTGATAACGGCGCCCCATCATGGAGACGCGATGACCGCGTTCTACCAGTCCGATGGTCAGAGCACGCCCAAGGCCGGAGCCCGCGCCAGTCACTATGATATGGCCCATATCCTTACCCCTTGGCAATGGACGGTTCTGTCGACGTACCCATCATGGGCTTATTCCAGCCGCTGGGCACGGCTCAGGCCGGAACATACGCCCGTCACCAGAGATGTGCCACACGTTCGCTGTCCTTAACCGTGCCGCCTTTAGAAGCGGAACGCGCCGCCGATGAACCAGCCTTCTATCCCCTGATCCATATCGGCGATGTCGATGGCGGCATCACGCCAGCCGGCACGGATCTGCACCGGGATGGAGGAGAACTGATAAGCCGCTCCAAGACGGTAGTCATAGTGATCGCCGTTCTCGATGCGAGCGTCGCCGAAGAAGGAGAAACCTGTGCCCGGCAGCATCACTTCGGCGCCGGTATAAGCCATCAGCTCACCCTCGTCGTAGGATTCGTTCAGGGTGTGGAACTTGCCGTCGTATTGACGACCGGTCAGGCCCAGATCGATCTTGAACAGGTCGTTGTTCAGCAGACGATAGTAGAGGGTCAGATCATAGGCTTCGAGATCGTTGTTGAATGAACCGCCACTGGTGCTGAAATCGGTGATCTCGAACTTGGCGTTCGGTAGCAGGAAGATGTCGTGCTCGACTTGCAGGTAGCCAGTCCAGTTGTACTGGTCATCATAGCTGCCGTTGGCATCCACACCATGGATGCTGCCGCTGCCCTGGGAGTTCCAGCTATCGACACCCGCCGCGAAACGCCAGTCATCGGCAGCCATGGCGGCTTGACTGAAGAGGGCCAGCAGGCTGGCGGCAATCAAAGTCTTTTTCATCATATCGTTCCCTTGTGGACTGGAAAGGCCATCATTTTACCCGGTGAGCAAGGAATACCTAGAGTAAAAAGCTGAACAAGCGTCCATTAATGTCAGTGCTGCATGCCTTTCATCGGCTCGACCGGCTTCACCGGCAGACTCAGACTGAGGGTTTGACCATCATCCAGGGTCAGCGTCAGCGGGAAGGGCGTGTCCTGGGAGAGCTCACGCACGTCGAACAGCATGATGTGGAGACTGCCTGGTTTGAGAACGGCCTCACCCCTGGCCGGGATCTCGATGCTCTCGACCTGGCGCATCTTCATGACGCCATTTTCGTGCAGATGGGTGTGCAGCTCGGCACGGCCAGCGTCAGGGGAGGCAACCGCAGTCAGGGCCACCGGCTTGTCCCCGTCATTCTTGAGCACCATGAAGGCAGCGGTGTTGGGTGAACCCGGGGGGAGCAAGCGCACATAACCGTCGACGGCCTCGACCTTGGCCAGTGCGGGGGCTGCCAGGAGCAGGGCCAGGGTGGAATAAAACGCACGTTTAAACATGGTTGAAATCCTTTTATGATGTTGTTAAACGACGCAAAGCTTACCCCTGTGGCAAGCTTTTGACAGCCCCCGAACACAAGGATTCAGACATGGCCCTCACAATTCTGGCCGAGCAGCAGGATGGCTTGCTCCTGCTGACCCTCAACCGGCCGGACAAGCGCAATGCCCTCAACACCGACATGTACCTGGCCCTCACCGAGGCCTTTCAGCAGGCTGCCCAGGACGAGAGCGTGCATGTGGTGTTGCTGCAAGGGCAGCAGGAGTGCTTCACCGCGGGCAATGATCTCGCGGACTTCATGGGCAAGAGCAGCCTGGAAGCGGATGACCCCATCCTGCAGTTCCTCCACACCCTGGCCGACTTCCCCAAGCCGGTGATCGCCGCCGTGGGCGGCCCTGCGGTGGGTATAGGCACCACCCTGCTGCTGCACTGCGATCTGGTCTATCTGGGGGACAACGCCAGGCTGCAACTGCCCTTCGTCGAGCTCGGACTGGTGCCGGAGTTTGCCTCCAGCCTGCTGCTGCCCCGTGCCGTGGGCCATCTGAAGGCGGCAGAGCTGTTGTTGCTGGCGGAGGCCATCGACGCCGGAGAGGCGCTGCGGCTCGGGCTCGCCAACCGGGTGGTGGCCGCCGATACGTTGCTCGCGTTTGCCCGCGAACAGGGGCTGAAGCTCGCGGCCAAGGCGCCGAAGGCGCTGCAAAAGAGCAAGGCGCTGCTCAAGCAGGAGCTCAGGCAGGCGGTGCATTTCGTCATCGATCTGGAGGCCCGCGCCTTCTCCCTCGCCCTGCAAGGGGAGGAAGCACAGAGCCGCATCGCGCGGCGGCTCGGGCGCACAGCCGCTAGTTGAGGCGGAACCGGCCTATCAGCTCGCAGCCCTGCACCTTGTCCTGCACCTGAATCAACCTGGCGATCTCGGGGTTGGGGTGGCGCTTCAAGAAGGAGAGCAGGGCGGCGCGGCAGCAGCCCAGCTCGCTGACGAGGGATTCGCACGCCCGGTTCGGGCACTGAGGCACCAGCGCCGTCACCAGCTCGGAGGCCAGCTTGAGATAGCGCAGCTCATAGGCGGGCTCCTCCATGGCGCGCCAGAAGTCAGCCATGCGGTGGCAGGTGGCGACCCGCATGCTGGCCAGTTCGTCCAGATCCCCGGACGCCAGCTCATACACCTCCCCCAGGGCCTGCTGATAGAGGCAGATGGCCGTGCCCAGTGCCCCTATGCCAAGGGCATTCTCCGCCTCCAGCATGTAACGCTGCCAGTTCTGATTCGTCATGGTCCTCTCTCCTGCCGATACGAGTGGAGCCCATATCATGGCCAATCGAGAATAAATATCAACCAGACGCTTTGTGCAGGTTTTGACCAGATTCTCCCCCTCCCCTTGGCATAATCCCTCCCATCCTTTACCATCTGGCCTCTTCTGCCAGGAGCCCTTCTTCATGCAACGACCCCGTTCATCCCAGGCGCTGGGCTGCTCCACCCTGTGCGTGCCCCGCCTGCTGGTCTGGATCTATTAGCTGCGCCAAACCGCGCATCCAATCCAGATCCATTCAACGAGGAACACAGCCATGACCATCTGCCAACATTGGTCGCAGGTCGAATACCTGCACCTGACGGTGACCAATCCCAACATCTGCCTCAAGGGGCGACACAGCTACTACTCCGGCGCCTGGGACGGTCCCTTCGAAGAGGAAGTCGTACGTGACCTGCACGGCGACAGCTGGAGCCGCTCAGCCGACACCGGCTGGGATCCCATCTGGCACATAGACCGGTTACATCTCGGCGACTATGTGCAAATCGCCGCCGGGGTGAAGATCATCATGGGGGGCAACCACACCCACAACACCGACTTCATCAGCACCTATCCGTTTGCCGAGGTGGAGGCGCTCAAGCGCAGCTATAGACCCGCCGGTGATACCCGTATCGGCAATGACGTCTGGATAGGCATGGAAGCCATGATCATGCCGGGCGTCACCATAGGGGATGGCGCCATCATAGCGGCACGCGCGCTGGTGACTCAGGATGTGCCGCCCTATGCCATGGTGGCGGGCACGCCAGCCAGGGTGATCCGGATGCGCTTTGGCGACGACGAGATTGCCCGGTTGCAGGCGCTCGCCTGGTGGGATTGGCCGGATGACAAGGTGCAGGCCCTGCTGCCGCTGATCCAGCAAGGAGAGGTGGCTCTGCTGGAACAGGCCGCCGCCCGCTGGCAAGGAGCCGGCCAGGGAGAGTGACGAGGGGGCGCCTGGGCGCCCCTTCTTGATCCCGCGTCAGCTGCCGCTGCGTGGCGGGTTGAGGCGACACTGCTTGCCGGGATAGCCGGGCAAGGCACTGGCCTTGCTGTTGCAGGCCAGGCGCTTGGCCTCGGCGAGGCGATCCGCCAGATTGGCGGCATTGACCGGCTGCCACGCCATCTGCTGGCCGAGCCAGCTGGCCCAGGCGAACTCGACGAAGTAGACCTGATCCTGCTTGCTGAAGTAGCCCGCATCCTGCAGCAGGCCCGCCAGGGTACGGTAGGGATAATCCGGCAGCTCACCGATATGGCCGGGCAGCTGCTCCGGAGTGAGCGGCTGACCCCGCTCATCCTTCAGCCAGGCCCAGTGGTTGTTCTGCATCTGGCTCCAGAAACTGCCCCTGTCCTGCAAGCGGGCGATCACCTTGACCCTCACCGCCTTCACCCCCTGTTGCCACAGCGCCTTGGTCAGGTGGTGCCTGTCGACCAGCCAGTAGCCGCCATCGGGGGCGATGACGATGGGGATCTCTTTCTTTTTCATCAGCTTGTCGAGCTGCTTCTCGCTCTTGTCCGCCAGTTCCCGCACCGTGGTGTCGACCTGCAACTGCCCCACCCCGCCCTGAGTCGGATGCAGTCGATCTATGCTCACCTCGCACCAGCTCCCCACCTGGCTGCCCTTCTCGCAAGGGGCCAGCGCCCAGGCACCCTGGCTCAGCACACAGGCCAATAACATCCATACTCTCATCGTTTGCTCCTCTTGCCCGCGCTCGGGGCGGACGCACATAGGGTTGCCGTCCCGGATATGATGGGACTCACTCTGGCGGTCTGACCAGCAAAGGGGATATCATGATTCCCCGTCTGCCGGCGATGAATTCTCGCCGAGTTTTCTCCTCGCTTCACACAATTTGAAGGATTCGCCATGAAAGGATGGAGCCCCCTGCTGGCCCTGCTGGGCTGTGCCTGTGTCCAGGCCGCCGATGTACCGGCTGGTACCCAACTCGCCGCCGAACAGGCCGTCGTGCGTCATCTCAAGGACGAACCGACCAGCCTGAGTCCGCTCAAGCTGGTCGGCCTGCCCGAGCTGCAAGTGCTCAGAGACCTCTATGAGGGGCTGCTGACTCAGGGGGCGGACGGCAAGGTGCTGCCCGGTGTGGCCGCAAGCTGGGAGAACAAGGACAACCGGCAGTTCACGTTCCATCTGCGGCCGGATGCCCGCTGGTCCAACGGGGATCCGGTGCGCGCCGCCGACTTCGTCTACGGCTGGCGCAAGCTGGTGGATCCCAAGGAGGCGGCCACCTTCGCCTGGTTTGCCCAGCTGGCCCACTTCGACAAGGTGGACGAGATAGTCGAGGGCAAGCTGCCTCCCGAGGCGCTCGGGGTGCAAGCCGTGGATGACCATACCCTGCAGGTGACGCTCTCCCAGCCGGTGCCCTACTTCCTGAGCCTGCTGACCCACCCCAGCCTGTCCCCCCTGCACAGGGCCAGCATGGAACAATACGGCAACCAGTGGACCCAGCCCGGCAAGCTGGTGGGCAACGGCGCCTTCGTACTGAGCCACCGGGTAGTGAACGAGAAGCTGGAGCTGACTCCGAACCCCTACTACTGGGATCGCGCCCATACGGTGCTGACCCGCGTCACCTTCGTCCCCATCAACCAGGAGAGTGCCGCCACCCACCGCTATCTGGCCGGGGATCTGCACATCACCGAATCCTTCCCCAAGGAGCAGTACCAAAGCCTGATGGCCCAGATCCCGGGAGAGGTCTATACCCCGGAGCAACTCGGTACCTACTACTACGCCTTCAATACCCAGCGCCCGCCCCTGAATGACGTGCGGGTCCGCCGGGCGCTCTCCTACACCATCGACCGGGCGCTCATCGCCAACAAGGTGCTGGGCACGGGGGAAAAACCCGCCTATCACTTCACCCCGGATGTGACCGCCGGGTTTGTTCCCAAGCCCAACCTGCTCTCCACCAGCAGTCAGCAGGCGCTGGACGACAAGGCCAGGGCGCTGCTGAAAGAGGCAGGCTATGGCCCGGACAAGCCCCTTGAGCTGACCCTGCTCTACAACACGGCGGAAATTCACAAGAAGATGGCGCTGGCCATCGCCAACCTGTGGAAGCAGAAGCTGGGGGCTCGGGTCGAGCTCACCAATCAGGAGTGGAAGACCTACCTCGACAGTCGCCAGAGCGGCCAGTTCGAGGTGATCCGCTCCTCCTGGGTCGCCGACTACAATGACCCTTCCGCCTTCCTCGGCCTGTGGGGCTCCCACCACAGCGGCAACATGGCCCGCTTCGCCAACCCCGGTTACGACGCCCTGCTGACCAAGGCGGCCAGCAGCCGGGATGAGGGTGAACGGGCACGCCTGTTCGACGAGGCCGAAACCATCTTGCAGGAGGAGGCGCCGATCGCCCCCATCTACCAATACACCAACGCCCGTCTGATCAAGCCCTGGCTCAAGGGCTACCCCATCAACAACCCGGAAGACGTGGCCTACAGCCGCCAGCTCTACCTCGTCAAGCACTGAGTCAGAGGGGGCCGGCGCGGCTGGCCCCCTCTTCGCACTGTTCCAATTCAAGTTCCCGGCATAAAATGCCGCCTCTTTTCGTCCATCAGCCCGTTGAATCGATCTCCCTATGCGTTGTCTGCTCCTGCTTGCCCTGTTCTCTGCCCTCCCTGCCAAGGCCGCCAATGAAACCGAATGCCGCCAGGCCTTCCTCGAATGGATGCTGAGCCAGCAGAAGCAGTTCAGCGATCGCAAGGCCAGCAAGATGGAACGGCGCAACGCCGAGCGGGCCATCGATCAGGCCCGTGACGAGTTCGCCAAGCAGGAGAGCTTCTGCCAGGCCATGGCCTGGGTCTCCCGCGATCAGGGTCGGGATCCCCGCTTCCAACCCAGGACGGGAGAGATCCACGACTTCACCCCCCGCAGTTGATCCCGCGCTTAAGTCGCCCCCCATCTACTACTTTTTTCAGTCGTCATAGTGTTGATTTATTGACCCAAGCCAAGATAACCACTTGGGTCGCCCCTACAATGAAGCCGTAACGACAACACACAATAAAAATAAATTTATCAGTTACTTGGCTCATTCAGGATGCGCACATGACCACCACCCGGCAAGAAGGGGAGATCCGTTTCCCCGACCACATATCATTGATTTCGACCACGGACCCCACCAGCCACATCACCTATGCCAACCAGCACTTCTGCGACGTGGCTGGCTACAGCGCCGCCGAGATGGAAGGGGTCCCCCACAACCTGGTTCGCCACCCCGACATGCCCAGGGCCGCCTTCGCCGATATGTGGCAGCGACTGCAGCAAGGAAAGAGCTGGATGGGACTGGTGAAGAACCGCGCCAAGAGCGGCCAGTTCTACTGGGTCAATGCCTATGTCACCCCCATCCTCAACGAACGGCAGCAGATCATCGAATACCAGTCGGTCCGCACCCGCCCACAGGATCACGACATCGTCTGGGCGGAGCGACTCTATGCCCGGATCCGGGCGGGCAAGGCACTGCCCTGGCAGAGTCGCGTCACCCTGGAGCCGGGGCAACTCAGTCTGCTGCTCTCGGGCACAGCCCTGGTCGGCATGGGAGCCAGCCTGATGACGGGCCAGGCCGGATGGGGTGGCCTCACTCTGCTCTGTCTGCTGGCCCAGATAGGGCACGGCTGGCACCTGCAGCAGCGACTGGCCCGGCTGCTGGCCATGGCGGGCGAAGAACTGGGCACCCCCCTCTGCCAGGTGCTCTACGCCAGACGACGGGACAGCCTGGCGGCCCTCGAGCTTTTGCTGCGCATGAGGAAGGCCGAGCTCAGGGCCGTGGTGGGGCGCAGCGCCGACACCAACCAGCAGATACTGCAGGCGGCAGAGGATGACAGGGGACACATCCAGACCATAGACACCCACCTGCAGCAGCAGCGGGCCCAGAGCGAGCAGCTGGCTGCCGCCATCACACAGATGAGCCAGTCGATCCGCGACGTGGCCGACAACGCCCATCAGGCCAACGCCCTGGTGAGCGAGGTGCAGCAGGTGTCGGCCAGCGGCCAGCAGGCGCTGGCGACCACCCGCGCCTCGGTCAACCGACTCCACCAGGAGCTGGATGCCAGTCAGGGCGTGCTGGTCCGCCTGACCCAGGACAGCCAGAAGATCAGCGGGATCCTGGAGGTGATCGGGCAGATTGCGGATCAGACCAACCTGCTCTCCCTCAATGCCGCCATAGAGGCAGCCCGAGCCGGCGAGCAGGGGCGCGGTTTCGCTGTGGTGGCCGACGAGATCCGGGCGCTGGCCCAGAAGACCCGCAGCTCCACCGGCGAGATCAGCGACATGATAGGGGCGCTGCAGCAGAGCACCCGGCAGCTCTCCGACGGCATGACCCAGGGCGCCCAGACCTCGGTTCTCTGTCAGCAGCACATGGGGGCCACCGCCGAGGTGCTCGACCAGATCAACCAGATGCTGGCCCAGGTGACCCACACCAGTGACGAGATAGCCCAGGCCGTCAGCCAGCAGGCGGACGTGACCAGCACCCTGGATCAGGGGATCCACCAGATCCACCAGCTGGCCAGCCACACCGCCGACAACAGCAGACAAGCCCTCGATGGCATCACCCTGCTGGTGGAGCGGCTGCAAAACCTCTCCCGCCTGATCAACCAGTTCCACGACTGAGATTGCCCTCCGTGTAGCCAGGCGCGTCCTTGGACGCGCTGTGATGACGCTGCCACCAGCCCCTGATGCCCGACGCCAGTCCTATCCGGTTGCGCTCCCTCCCCCCAGGTTTTTCCTCCCCATATGGGGCCTTTCATTTATTTGTAACAAAAATGTAAATGAAATAACCCCGACGTCCGCCATAACAGTCAGTTTCCATCGTGCCTCAACCAAAAGGACTTCATGATGCACAAGCCCCTCAGCTATACCGCCCTGCTGCTGGCCAGCCAGTTTCCGTTGCAGGCGCTGGCCGATACCGATGTCTACCTCACCAACAACGGCCCCGAGCCCTTGCAACTGACGATCAACCAGAGCGGCTCCGGCGAGCTGCAGGCGGGCAGCCAGTGGACTCAGCACAGGACGGAACTGGGCCCCTGGGAGAGCGCCATGGTACTCAGCTTCAACCGCTACGAGGGGGTGAAGGCGGGCAAGAGCTATCTGTTCGAAACCCGGGTCACCACCGCCGGGGGCGACACCTATCGTCTCAACCAGCTGATGGAGGGCACCTGGTGGAACAGCACCCTGCAACACGGCGGCGAGACGCCGGCAGACGACTCCGGCTGGCAGAGCGATCGCGCCATCCATCGCCTGGCGGGCCCGCAGGAGCTGGCCTTCGCCGCCAAGTTCACCGGCCGCTACGACGATCTGCACTATATGCTCACTCCACCACAAAGGCGGGAACAGCCGGAGCCGGCAGAAAACAAGCTCAAGGTCGCCAGCTACAACGTCTGGGCCCTGCCGGTGATCGCCGCCAGCATCGGCGAGCGGCTGACCCTGCTGCCCGAGTACCTCAAGGGCTATGACGCCCTGTTGCTGCAGGAGGTGTTCGACGGCCGCCGCGAGGGTTTCCTGCAGGCGCTGGCCAAGGAGTACCCGTACCAGACCAAGGTGCTCGACAAGCCGGGGGTCAACATCCACGACGGCGGCGTGGTGATCGTCAGCCGCTACCCCATAGTGCGCGAGGCCCAGCTGGTCTATCCCCAGTGCACCGGCACCGACTGCTTCGCCGACAAGGGAGTGATGTACGCCGAGGTGATCAAGGGGGGCAAGGCCTGGCACCTGTTCGCCACCCACACCGCCAGCTTCGACACCGACGAGGCGAGGCGGCTGCGCCAGATCCAGTTCGGCCAGATGCGCACCCTGGCCGCCAGCCTCGAGATCCCGGCCAGCGACACCGTCATCTACGGCGGTGACTTCAACGTCAACAAGCGCAAGTTCGCCGACGACTACGCCGGTATGCTGGCCAACCTCGACGCCGATGAGCCAGTCTATGGCGGCTACACCGAGGCCACCTTCGATCCCAGGCTCAATCCCTACGCCGGCGGGCCCCTCTCGGGCGGTGCCAACGTCGAGTACCTCGACTATCTGGTGGTGAGCCGAGAGTACGGTGCCGCCAGTCATAACCTCAACAGCGTCTGGATCCCGCGCAGCAGCGATGGCAGCCTCTGGCCCGCCAGCAACCTCTCCGATCACTTCCCGGTCAAGGGAGAGATCAGCCGATGAAGTGCCGCTACGGCTTTCTGGCCCTGGCGGTGCTGGCGCTGTTGCTGCTCAACCTCGGCGGGCGGGACGATCCGGACCAGCCAGTGCCAGCAAGCAGGCCAAGCCCTGTCACCGCTGCCCCGTCGCCACAGGCATCGGCGCCGCGGCTGCCCGATCCCGGCCCGACTGCCGCCGCCTCTGGGCCTGTCACAACCGGACCACTGCCCGCCAGCTGGCGGGCCATGCCGGACGAAATGAGCCACCAGCTCGCCAGCGAGATAACGGACAGCGATCAGCCGCTGAGCGAGCGGCTGGCCAATCTGGAGGCAATGGAGACTGGATGGATGAGCGAGGGGGAGAGTCTGTTTCGGCTGCAAGGGCGCTACGCCCAGGCACTCGAGCAGCTGGCGCAGGAAAACGAGCAGTTACCGCTGGCCGAGCGGCTGGCGGCCCTGACCCGGCTGCAGGATGAGTGGGTGGCGGATCACCCGGATCTGGCGGCGGATCTGTTCAACCCGGATGCCCGCCTGCAGCAGGCGCGCCAGCTGTGGGGGGGCGAGGAGCTGGAGACATTGGCCCGCCACTTCCTGCCGACCGGGCAGGCCGAAGCGACCGTGCAGTTTGCCGCCACCCGCCAGCAGCAGCTGGATCAACGCGGCCACTACCAGCAGCAGTTGGCCGAGCTGGAGCTGCAGCTGGCGGCCCGTCAGGGGGCCATGACCCCCGAACGCTGGCAGCAGTACAGAGAGGAGGTGCTCGGCCAGTTCAGGCGCGACTTCTTCGCCCAGACGCAAGACCAGCCCTGAGCAGACAACGGCTTGGGGAAGCTGAGACTGAAAAGAAAAAGGGCCCGCCAGGGCCCTTCGCATTTCCCCGGCATCAGGCCAGCGGATAGCTGGCGGCCAGATCGTTCTCGCAATGCCAGTTGGCCCACAGCTTGTTGTCGCTGCCCATCTGCAGGGTGGCGAAGTTGCGGGTGCGCAGATAGACAGGGGCGCCAAACGGCTTGAGCAGCTCGGCACGGACCAGCCGGCTCTCGTCGAGGTATTCGGGAGCGTCGTTGGTCATGGCGAGGATCCCCGTCCACTGGAACTGGGTGGGGCAGGGATGGACTATGCCGGAGGAGACCAGCTGGTGCACATTCATCACCCCCTCCCCCCGCCGGTCCTGGATCACCCCGAGGCAACCCACGTGCACATCCCCGGACAGGATCAGGGTCTTGGGGATCGCCTGATCCTCTCCCTTGACGGCCTGGCGCCGCAGTCTGGCATTGTCCAGCAGCCGCATGATGAGGCGAGCCCGCTCCCCTTGGTGTGACTTGGCGCGCCAGTGATCCTTGAGATCGTCGGTCAGCTCCTCCTCCCAGGGGGTCGCATCGAACGCCGCCTCGGTGAAGGAGAAATCCCGATAGACCACGGGCACCCCGGTCATGACCAACAGGTGTCCCTCACCGCAATCGGCCAGCGCCCCGTTGATCTGATCCCACTGCTCCCGGCTCATCACCTGGTTCTGGCTGCGGGTCGCCCGGTTGTCCAACGCCAGGATCTGGTAGCCCCGAAAACGCAATCGCCAGGAGTGATGGGTCAGGTGCGCCGGATCCAGCAGGGAGACATTGGCAGCGGAGCGCAGCTGGAACAGCCGGAAATACTTGGCGGCGGCGGCATAGATGGCCTGATAGACCTCGCAGTCCTGCAAGTCGGCGGGATAGCTGCCCCAGCCATCGAAGATGTCGTGATCGTCCCACATCATGACGCTCGGCACCCGGGCCAGCATGGTGGCCACCTCGGGGCGGCTCCACTGCCGACAGTAGAGTTCGCAATAGAAGCGATCGAGCTGTTCCACCATGGTCCGGGTCGCCTTGCGTTTGACCTTGTCCACCCGATCCAGCTCGTTCCAGGCCTTCATGGTCGGAACCGAGGTCCAGAGGGAGTCGGCATAGACCTGATCGCCCCCCATCAGCAGCAGCGACAAGGGGTGATCCCTGTGCTCGGCGGCCAGCCTGTCCCACATTACGTAAGGCTGGGTTGTGGAGGTGAGCAGCTTGAAGTCGGAGAAACCGTTGCAGGAGGCATACCCGATGCGCACCCGCTCCTCCTGCCCCGGCAGATGAAACTGCCACTGGCTGGCCCCGGCCAGATCCCGGGCGGACACACCGTCCAGCAGGATCTCGTAGTCGACCGTGCTGGCCAGGGCCTTGGAGGTCGCCGACCAGACGGCGCGCCAGAACACCCCTCTCGGGGTATCCGCCTGCTTGCTGGCGCTCAGCAGCTTGCCATTGATCTTGACACTGGCCCCTTTGAAGCCCGCCACCGCCAGGAAACAGATGCTGTATTGTGTCTCCGATTCGAGCCCCAGCAGGGGCCCCATTACCAGGGTCGTCATCCGCTATCCTCCATGGTCCATTCCATGGAGCATACCGAAACAGGCGCCCTTTGATACTGCCCAACCGGGCAGCGTCGCCCCTAGGCCTTGCCCTTGAACTGCCTGACGCTGCGCTTGGCCTGGGTGCGGCGGTTGGCCTGCTTGTCCCGGGGGGCCCGCTTGCCCTCCCCGCTCGCAGGCTGGTCGGTCACCGGGAAGCCCTCAAGCTCCTCCAGCGGCAGCGCGCGACCGGTCAGGGTGCGGATGGCCGCCAGCGTCTCGGCCTCCCCATGGCAGACCAGGGAGAGGGCGAGGCCTTTCTGCCCGGCGCGGGCGGTGCGGCCGATGCGATGCACATAGACGGGGGCATTGGCAGGCAAATCCAGGTTGATCACCACGGGCAGCGCCTCCACATGGATGCCCCGCGCCATCAGATCCGTGGCCACCAGCACCCGTACCTTGCCCGCCTTGAAATCGGCAAGCGCCTGCTCCCGCGCCCCTTGATCCTTCTCGCCGTGCAGGGCGGCCACCGCGATGCCCGCCTTGGCCAGCTTTCTGGCTACCCCGTCGGCATCGTCCCTGGCGCTGATAAACACCAGCACCTGGGGCCAGTCTTGCGCCTTGAGCAGGCTGATCAGTGCAGGCACCTTGCTGCTCTTGTTGACCAGATGGAGCCGCTCCTCGATGTCGCCGACCACGCTGTTGCGAGGATCCGCCTCCACCCGCACCGGCGCGTTCAACAGGCCGATGGCCAGGGTCTCGAGCTCGGATGGCAGGGTGGCGGAGAACAGCAGGGTCTGTCGCTCCGTCGGCATGGCATTCAACAACCACTGGATATCGGGCCAGAAGCCCATCTCCAGCAGGCGATCCGCCTCATCCAGCACCAGAGTGCGCAAGTTGCTTAAGCCCAGCCGCCGCTGGGCCAGCAAGTCCCGCAGTCGCCCCGGTGTCGCCACCAGCAGTTGCGGCCCCAGGGCCAGCTCGGCCTGTTGCTGCTCCTGTGGCACGCCGCCACACAGGGTCAGGGTGCGCAGCCCCAGCGCCTCGGCCACCCCTTGCAGCGCTGCGCTCACCTGGGTAGCCAGCTCCCGGGTCGGCACCAGCACCAGCCCCTGTACCCGATCGGAGGCCGCGTCCAGCCCCTGCAGCAGTGGCAGGCCGAACGCCAGAGTCTTGCCACTGCCGGTCTGGGCCAGCGCCAGCAGATCCTGGCCCGCCAATGCCACTGGTATTGCAAGCTGCTGGATGCGGGTCGGGGTATTCAGCTCGGCAGGCAGTGCAGCCAGCAGGGTGGGATGGAGGGAGAGTTCGCTAAAGGTCATGGGGCTACGCGGCAAGAAGAAGTGGGAGGCGAAGTCTAGCCAGCCTGACCCCATAAGTAAAAGGCCGGTGAGAAGAAGCAGGGGAATATGGGCCAGCGAGTCTGATCACCTCAACCTTGAGGGTCACTGCGCCCGCAATAAAAACGGCCTGCATCAGCAGGCCGTCGGCAATCAGCGCAAGACGAAACTTACAGAGCGGCCAGGGCGGCGGCGTAGTTCGGCTCGTCGGCCACTTCGGCCACCAGCTCGCTGTGCAGCACCTTGTCGTGCTCATCCAGCACCACGATGGCACGGGCAGCCAGGCCCACCAGGGGACCGGAGGAGAAGGCCACGCCATAGTCCTGCAGGAAGGGGACGCCACGCAGGGTGGAGAGGTTCACTACCTTGTCCAGACCCTCGGCGCCGCAGAAACGGGCCTGGGCGAACGGCAGATCGGCGGAGATGCACAGCACCACGGTGTTGCTCAGGGCGCTGGCCTGCTCGTTGAACTTGCGTACGGAAGTGGCGCAGGTCGGGGTGTCGACGCTCGGGAAGATGTTCAGGATCTTGCGCTTGCCGGCGAAGGTCGCCAGGGTCGCATCGGACAGATCGCCAGCAACCAGGGAGAAGGGCTTGGCCTGCTCACCGGCAACGGGGAAGTGGCCGGAGACGGAGACGGGGTTGCCTTGCAGGGTGACGGTATTGCTCATGTTAGGTCCTTGATTATCGATGGGGGATCCAGGGTTCCCAGTATAGGCCCAGCGGCAGGGGACAAACACCCGCTAACAAGAGGGATTTGTTGCGGCCCTGTCTCGCCTGTCCCGCTGAGGTGGGAAAGAGAAGGGCTTGACCTTGGACTTAACACCAAGGTTTACACTGGGCTCAGACATAGGCGATCCCGCAGGGGCGGGATCCACTCAAGAGGGACTCATCATGAGCAAATCCTGCTGCAACCATTCCCATGCCGCCCCCATCAAGGCCATCGGCAAGGCCACCCCCCATCAGCACAGGCACGACAGCCACTGCTGCGACAAGGTCGCATCTGCCAGCGGTTGCGCCAACCCGGCGCCCCAGGATCACCAGGCGCACGGGGTCGACGAGGGACCCGGGGATGAAGACCCCCCCAGGGGCCGTGACGCCGGAGGCAAGCCTTCCCATCCACACGACCATGATCATCGCGCCCATGGAGCAGTGACCGAGGGGCCTCTGCCCGCCCCGACCCGCGACAGTCGCCGCCACAGCTGGCAGGTGCTGGGGATGGACTGCCCCAGCTGCGCCCGCAAGATAGAGACGGCCGTCAACCGGGTCGAAGGTGTCACCCAGGCTCGCGTGCTGTTCGCCACCGAGAAGCTGGTGGTGGATCTCGCCCCCGGCCTCTCCCCCGACCCTGTCACCGCCGCCGTGCTGGCTGCAGGCTTCCGGCTCAAGGGGGCAATTCAACCCGGGGACGACAGCGCCAAACGCCGCAGCCCACAGATGGCCATGCTCACCAGATATTGGCAGCCTCTGTCGCTGGCCGGCCTGATGGGGGTGGCCGCCCTGCTGCCGGCCCAGCTCGGCCAGCCGCTCTTTACCCTGGCGACACTCTGGGGGCTCTGGCCCGTCGCCCGCAAGGCGTGGGCATTGACCCGAAGCGGCTCCCCCTTCGCCATCGAGACCCTGATGACGGTGGCGGCGCTCGGCGCCCTCTTCCTCGGGGAGACCGCCGAGGCGGCCATGGTGCTGCTGCTCTTCATGCTGGGGGAACACCTGGAGGCCTACGCCGCCGGTCGCGCCCGCGCCGGGGTCACCGCCCTGATGGCCCTGGTGCCCGACAAGGCGCTGCGCATTCGTACCACAGCAGAAGGTGACGTACGGGAAGAGGTTGCCGCCGAGATGCTACGCCCCGGCGACATCATCGAAATCGCCCCGGGCGCCCGCTTGGCCGCAGATGCCCGCCTGCTCGATGAGCTCGGTGCGTTTGACGAGAGCGCCCTGACCGGCGAGTCCATCCCGGTGGAGCGCCGTCAGGGGGACAAGGTGCCCGCCGGCAGTCTGGCGGCGGATCGGGTGCTGCGCCTGGAGGTGGTCTCCGAGCCCGGCAACAACGCCATCGACCGCATCCTGCACCTCATCGAGGAGGCCGAGAGCCAGCGCGCCCCCATCGAGCGCTTCATCGACCGCTTCAGCCGCTGGTACACCCCGGCCATGATGCTGGTCGCCCTGCTGGTGATGCTGGTGCCACCGCTAGCCTTCGGCCAGAGCTGGGACGAGTGGATCTATCGCGCCCTGGCGCTGCTGCTCATCGGCTGCCCCTGCGCCTTGGTGATCTCCACCCCGGCGGCGGTTACCTCGGCCCTGGCGGCGGCAACCCGGCAGGGGGCCCTGATCAAGGGCGGTGCGGCCCTGGAGCGGCTGGCCCACATCGATACAGTGGCCTTTGACAAGACCGGCACCCTGACGCTGGGCAAGCCGCAGCTGACCGACTTCATCAGCCTCAATGGCCAGCCACAGACCGAACTGCTGGCGCTGGCCGCCGCCATCGAGCAGGGCTCCCACCACCCCTTGGCCCGCGCCGTGGTGGCGGCAGCGAGCGAACAGGGGCTGAGCTTGGCCACAGCAAGCGATCTGCGCGCCCTGCCCGGCATGGGGGTGGAGGGGCGCGTCGAAGGCACCCTCTGGCAACTGCTGGCCCCGAGCCGGATTGACTCGCTGGACAATGACCTCAATGCCCGGATCGCCACCCTGGAGCACCAGGGCAAGACGGTGGTGGTGCTCGGTCAGCCTGATGCCGCCCCGACGGCCCTGCTGGCGCTACGCGACCAGATCCGGCCAGACGCCGCGGCAGCGCTGCGCGAGCTCAAGGAACTGGGGTTAAGCAGCATCATGCTGACCGGCGACAACCCGCGCGCCGCCGAGGCGATCGCCACCGAGCTGGGCATGGACTGGCGCGCGGGCCTGCTGCCGGAAGGCAAGGTAGAGGAGATTGGTCTGCTCGCCAGCAGCCGCAAGGTAGCCATGATCGGCGACGGCATCAACGACGCGCCGGCCATGAAGCGGGCCAGCATCGGCATCGCCATGGGGGGCGGCACCGACGTGGCGCTGGAGACCGCCGATGCGGCCCTGACCCACAACCAGCTCGGCGGCCTGGCCGCCATGATCCGGCTGTCGCGGGCGGCACTGGCCAATATCCACCAGAACATAGCGCTGGCGCTGGGGCTCAAGGCCATCTTTCTGGTCACCAGCCTGCTCGGCATCACAGGCCTGTGGATAGCCGTGCTCGCCGATACCGGCGCCACCGCCCTGGTCACCGCCAACGCCCTGCGCCTGCTGCGCAAGCGCTAAGCCGGCCGTTAACGGTACAACCAACAGCCGCCCCAGCAGGGCGGCTTTTTTATTGCCTCGCCCACCACGACAAAGAAAAAGCGCGGCTGCCGGTCGGCAGTCGCGCTTTGCTTACTCTCTCGGAGTTATCCCACCCTTGGCGAGGTGGAATTCAACCCTGGGGTGCCGAGTCAGCCCAGGGCTCGATGGGGTTGCTTACTTGGCGCTGCACTCCTGGACGATGACGGTACCCACCTCGCCAGAGGTCTTGGTCGGATCGACCTTGACCAGGAAGCTCCACAGGCCCTGGGCCAGAGTCATGCTGTTGTTGCCCATGCCGCCATCGCCGTGCTGCAGCGGATAGGACTGCTCAGGCTCCAGGGCGATCAGGGTGCCGCCGGCATCCTTGACGAAGAACTGCTTGCTCCAGTTGCCGTCGTCGTTGGCAAACTTGAAGTCGAAGCTGCCCGCGTAGTTGAAGGCGGCCTGATAGATGGCGAGATTGCCCTCCATCCCCTTGTAGTTCAGCTGATAGGTCGGCTGTGCGTTCCAGTCGCTCAGGCTGCCGCGCACATAGAGCGGGAAGCCGAGCGGATTACCGGCGACGGTATCCAGCACCTTGCAGCTCTGCACCGGCTCGGTGTAGCTGACGCTCAAGGTCGGCTTGTCCTTGTTCATGGCGGTGAAGACGAACTTGTAGCTGCCCGCCTTGTCAACATTGAACGGCAGATCCCCGCCATTGGCACAGAGCGCACTGACCTGGCCGGTCGCCAGCTGGTCGGTATCACTGCACTTGCCGTAGTTGACGGGACCACCCCAGTCGCTACCGGCGATCTTCACCTGAGTCGTTCCCAGCTGATCCGTCGTCACGTCGGTGGTGAACTCATAGGTATAGTTGCCACTGAAGTTCATCTTGTTGACCGGATCCCAGGCCCCCAGGAAACCGCGGACAAACACCTCGGTATCACCGAAGGGAGGCAGGGTGCTCAGATCCGTCTTCTTGCTCACCGGCAGGCCTGCGCCCTGGGCGCCGTTCTGCGGCTTGACGAAGACGGCAGCAGACCAGGCTCCCAGGGTCAGCTCACCGTTACCCACGGCAGCGCCACTGGCGATGCTGTCGACCCCGCGATGCTTACCACTCAGCACCATGCCGGAGAGGTCGATGGGCTGATCGTCGCCGTCACGGAAGTCGCCGATGGTCTGGCTCTGGCTGGTGGCGTTGATCATCACCACCAGACCGTCGATGGCCGGATCCAGATCCGCGCCAGCCTTGCTGCCATCATCCACCGTCATCACGATGAGGCCCGGGGTCTGATCCGGCCCGGTGTTGCGGAAGTCGACCCGCTTGATCACCTCGGCACCGCTGCCCAGACGCAGCAGGCGGGAGGATTGACGCAACTCGGACAGCTCCTGGTAGAAGCTGACCATCTGCTGCATCTCGGCCGAGCCCGGCTTGGCGTGCTGGCCGAGCACCTGCTCGATCAAGGGGTAGTTGTCGCCGTCTTTATCCTTGCGTGGTAAGCCTTTGTCGAAGTTGTTGTCGCCGAGGGTGTAGTCGACCCGGTTGTACCAGTCACCGGAGTCATAGCTGTCCCGCTCCATGGACTTGGAGCGCAGCAGTTCGACCCCGGCATGGGTGAAGGGAATGCCCTGCCCCAGCATGGCGGTGGCCAGCGATACCCCTTGCATCCGCACCAGATCGGCCCCTGCTGGCGCCTTGTAAACCAGGTTGTCGAACAGGGTCTGGTTGTCGTGCTTGTCGACGTAGTTCTGGATTTCGGTCGGATCCTGGGCATAGCCCGCGCTCTGACCGTTGTAGTCGATGTCGGCCCCCTTCTTCGGCACGCCATCCTTGTCGGTCAGCACGAACTCCTTGAGGTTGCCCGCCATGCCGAGGCGCACCAGGTCGGACTGGTGCAGGGCGGTGGCGAGATCGACGCCGTCCACCTCGTTGGCATCCACCAGGGCGCCGTTGCCGAAGCCCTGGGTCTTGCGGATGGCGTCACCGCCGTCGAACGGGCTGCCGCCACGCACCGCATCCCGCAGCCGGTCGGAGAAGGAGCCGATACCGGTGCCAGCCAGGTGCTTCTGGGTCGCCTGCACGAAGCGCTTGTCATCCTGCACTTCGCCGAAGTTCCACCCCTCGCCGTAGAAGTACATGTCCGGGTTGACCTTCTTCACCTCGGCCAGGGCCTGCACCATCTGATCTTTCGGGTGGTGGCCCATCAGGTCGAAGCGGAAGGCATCGATCTTGTAGTCCCGCGCCCAGGTGACCAGGGAGTCATCCATCAGCTTGGCGAACATGGCGTGTTCCGGCGCCGTGTTGGAGCAGCAGGTGGAGTTCTCCACCGAGCCGGTCTCCGGGTTCAGACGCTGGTAGTACCAGGGCACTATCTTGTCGAGCACGGATTTCGGGCCGAGGCCGGCCTCGTTGGTGTGGTTGTAGACCACGTCCATCACCACGTTCATGCCGATGTTCTGCTTGATGGCCATGACCATCTCGCGGAACTCCTTGATCCGGGCCGTCCCTTCCGCATTGGTGGCGTAGGAGCCTTCCGGGGTGGTGTAGTGGTAAGGGTCATAACCCCAGTTGAAGGAGTCCACCCCGCGCAGATAGCCATACAGCTCCTGCACCACAGGGTTCTCCTTGCTGTCGCTGGCTTGCAGATCTTCCAGCACCGCCGCGATGGTCTCACCGCCGCCGCAGTGGCTGGCGAACTTGGAGTTCTTGACCTCGGCGTTGACCTCGCACAGCTTGCTGAAGTCATCGCTGATGTTCGCCACCTTGGCCGGATCCTCGTTGACGGTAGCGATGTCGAACACCGGCAGCAGGTGCAGGTGGCTGACGCCGCTCTTGGCCAGGGATTTGAGGTGAGTGACGGGGACGCTGTCGGGCTGGGTCAGCCCGAGGAATTTGCCACGCTTCTCTTCATCGGTCGAGGGGTCATTGCCGGTCAGATCCCGGACATGGGCCTCATAGATGGTGATGTCGGCGGGATTCTGCTGGCTGTGGGGCGCCTTCAGGCTGTCCCAGCCATCGGGCTTCAGGGCAGGATCGTCGAGATCCACCACCTGACTGAACTCGGAGTTCATGGCCAGGCTCAGGGAGTAGGGGTCGGTCACCTGGTAGGATTCCAGCTTGCGGCTGACCGGATGATAGACCTGGATGTCGTAGCGATAGTATTTGCCCACCAGATCGCTGCCACCCTGCACGCTCCAGCTGCCGCTGGCCTCGTCTTGTGTCATGGCGCGCTCGCCGATGGCGTTGTGCTGCTCGTCGAACAGCGCCAGTTTGACCGACTTCGCAGTCGGTGCCCACAGCCGGAAGGTGACATTGCCTCCCTCCACGATGGCGCCGTAAGTCAGCTTGGTGGCCGCTTCGCTGTAGAGGGCATCGAGGGCACCGGCGCTCTGCACCAGGGTCGCCCCCTGCAAAATACCGTCGGCATCGGTGCCGATGGCCACCAGTTCTCCCTTGAGCAGGGGCTTGAGGTCTTTCCCTGACGGCAGGGCAAAAGCGGCGGCATCCTTGAGGTGCGGATACTTGGCCTGCTGTTCGGCACTGAGGCTGGTCGGGGTCAGCTTGAGGTAGGGGAAGTCGAATACCCCTTCGCCGTTGGCGGCTATGGTGCCGGATTCGGTGTAATAGAGACGGACATGGGGCTTGTCCTTGCCCCCTTGCCAGATCAGGGTGTTGCCGTCGATCAGGTGGGCACTGGCTCCCGCCACGCCGAAGGCGGCGGTGAAGGCCTCGGCACGGCTGCCGAAGATCTCGTTCTTGCCCGCGACGATGGCCACGGTGCGATCCGGGTGCTCGCTGAAGATGACCTTCATGTCGCTGCCGGTCAGGTTCGCCAGATCGCCGTTGCGGGCAATGAAGTTGATGCAGCCTTCCATCTTGCTGAGCGGCACCACCCAGGCCGGGCCGAAGCTGTCTGCCGCTGACGGCGTCTTGCTCTTGTCATCCCAGCCGGTATTGAGACCTGCCTCTGCCGTTGCGTTGCAGGCATCGTTGTTCCACAGGTGCAGGCTGTGGCCCGCGAAGGGACCGTCGACGCCACGGGCCGCACTGCTCTGGGTGTCGACCAGGGCGATCACCGCCTGATTGGGGCCGGCCACCAGTTGCTCGGCCGGAGGTTGCACATTGGGAAGACGAGCGACGGGCTCATCCTGGGGAGTCGGAGGGGTGGAGGGTGAAGAACTGTTGTCGTTACAGCCTGACAAAAGCGCGAGCAGTGAGGCTGTTACCAGCGCCACCTTGGTCTTTTTCATATCCATTTTTTTATAATTCCCGCTGTAGTTGGTCTCGATACTCGAGGTACCCGGTCGTAACCGAGCGATGCCATATTAATCAGCGGAGATTGTTGTAAATGTGAGCGGCCGGGCAAAAAAAACCAACCCGTTTCAACAAGATAACGTTTTCATAACGAAAATTGGATCGCGCTCACAGACCCGCCCCCGCTTTGGGCCCATACCAGCAGAGCGACGGGTTCATGCCGGAAAAAATCAATTTCCGATCAAATGGATAGAAAGGAGTCATGACCGATGAAACGGATCGAGGAGCAGGCGAAGCGGCTGGATCAGGAGTATCAGGGGATTGCCCAGCTGTTTCACCAATTCTGTCAGCAGGCCGGGGGACTCGCCGAGCAGTATCACTTCTTCAGCTGGCCCGATTACGAAGAGACGCCACCCCTCTGCCGGGCCTTCACCCTGCTGGGTGAGCCGCGCGAACTGCGGCTGCGCTGTCAGCCCGGTGAGCGGGGAACCCTGATCGGCATCATCCAGATCCTGGATGACGAGGGAGCGACCCACGCCAGCCTGGGCTTTCGCGCCGACGGTCACCTGCTGCTGGAACCCGGCCGGCTGCTGGATGACCCACCAGGGCTGCTGCTCAAACTGATGCTGGGCTCGCTCTGGCAGGATCAGGCCAAGGGGGAGAACGAACGCCCGCCGCACTGAATCAAGGCCCCGGGATAGGCACCGGGCGCCATCCTACTTCCTATCCCTGAGCGATTTCGATGGTCAGGTGCACCAGCTCCTCGTGGATGGCGAGCCGTTCACGGATTGCCTGTGCCGGGATGGGGACCGCCATCCGCAAGGAGAGCACGGCCGCATATTGCACCTGCCCCACCCGCCAGACGTGCAGATCGCGGATCTCGGCGTCAGGCAGCTCGGCTATCACCTCGCGGATCTCCGCCACCAGGGGGGCGTCCATCTCCGCATCCAGCAACACGCGACCCGTGTCCCTCAGCAACCCCCGGGCCCAGACCGCCACCAGCACGGCCCCCACTATGCCCATCAGGGGATCCAGCCAGTCGGCTCCCCACAGCATGCCCCCCACCAGCGCGAAGATGGCCAGCACAGAGGTGGCCGCATCCGCCAGCACATGGAGGTAGGCGGCACGCAGGTTCAGATCCTGATGGCCGTGGTGGTGATGACCATGATGGTCATGGTGGTCATGGTGGTCATGGTGGTCATGGTGGTCATGATGATGGCCGTGACCGTGGTGATGACCGTGATCGTCCTTGAGCAACCAGGCGCAGGCCAGGTTCACCAACAGGCCGCCGATGGCGATGCCGATGGCCTGCTGATAGTGGATAGGGCTGGGATCCAGCAGCCGGGCCACCGACTCGAACAGCATCAGACCCGCCACCCCCACCAGCAGCAGGGCGCTGCTGAAGCCTCCCAGCACCTCTATCTTCCAGGTACCGAAGCTGAATCTGTGATCCCGAGCGAAGTGACGGGCGGCGCGATAGGCCAGCACCGAAAGGCCGAGGGCCAGGGCGTGGGAGCTCATGTGCCAGCCATCCGCCAGCAGCGCCATGGAGTTGTAGAACCAGCCACCGCCGATTTCCGCCACCATCATGATGAGGGTGAGCAGCACGGCCCAACGGGTTTTCTGTTCGGCCAGCGGATTCCCTTCATGAACGACGGGTTGCTGGCAGTGGGATGAAGCGAGGGATGACATGAATTTCTCCTGAGAGCGACAATGCTATATACTATACCCCAGTATAGTTTTAATGCGCGAGAGGATCCTGTATGTCACACACGGTTCACGACAAGAAGAAGCTGCTGGCACGGGTCAGACGCATCAAGGGACAGACCGGCGCCCTGGAGAGTGCCCTGGAGCAGGAGACGGACTGCGCCGCCATCTTGCAGCAGATTGCCGCCATCCGCGGCGCCGTCAACGGCCTGATGCTGGAGGTGCTGGAAGGCCACATGCGCGAGCATCTGGGGGCGGCGGAAGCGACCCCGGCAGAGCGGCTGGAAGATCTGGATCAGGTGGTGAGGGTGCTGCGCTCCTATCTGAAATAAGGGCGCCCGAAGAGATCGGGCGCTCCTGTCAGTCGAAGTCCGCGTAGGGGGTCAACGGCCGGGGCGGCATGTCGAGATCCCCCTGCCAGGGCTTGAAGGTGTAGCGCAGGAAGAGGGTGGCATGGCTGGGGGCATAGTCATCCGCCTGCTGGATGTCGATCCGCCCGCCGATGCGCCAGTGCTCGGTCAGGCGGTGCTCCACCACAGCATTCAGGGTATAGCCGAAGCCGCTGCTGCTGCCGCCCTGCACCGGCGCATTCCTGTCCGGCAGTCCGGTGGGCAACAGGCCTTCCAGCGGGTAGCGACGACTGTCGTCGGTACGGGAGCGGGACCAGGATCCCGAGCCTCCCAGCTCCCATGACCAGTCAGGGGTGCGCTGCCGGTAGCTGACCGGCACCGAGAGCGAGAAGTACCCTTGCGGGCTGTAATAGCCCCCCTGCCCCAGGGTGTAGCCGCTCAGATCCTGCTGGTAATGCCACAGCATGGTGCTGAGCCCCACGCTGGCCCGGCGGTTCGTCTCGTTGATGAGCTTGTAGTAGCCCCCTCCCATGAGCCGGGTGCGCCAGTTGTCCGGCACGTTCTTGCCCGTCAGCAGGTGTTGCTGGGCGCTGCCCCAGAAACCGACGGTGCCCCCCAGATCATGGCTGAGATCGAGGCGAACCCCGTTCGCTCTCACCCCGCCCCAGCTGATGCCCGTCCCCGGATCCACCGTGCCCGCATAGGAGAGCAGCGAGCTGCTGACAGGCCGTCGGGAGAGGGTGAGCCCCCAGCCAAGATCCCCCAGATCTCCTTCCACCGTCGCGCCGCCGACCCAGTCCACCACCTCGAAGCCGAGCGGCGTGGTGCCCAGATCGAAGGCCCAGGCCCCCTTGTGCCAGCCCGCCGCCAGGGTGGTGCCCCGGCTCTGCTGATGTTCCTGCCCACTGCAATCACGGGCGGCGCAGGTGCCGAACTCCTCTCGGTAGGGAGAGGCCGGCAGCCGGCCCGCATCCATGTCCACCAGCTCGAGGCGGCCAAAGGCGGTACCGCCAGCCAGGGGGGTATCCAGTTGCACCATCTGGGTCAGGGCCCGCAGATCGGAGAGCCCCCCGGTGCCGCTGGATCCCCAGTAGTCGCTGTCGAGGGAGACAGTGGTCTGCTGCTGCCGATAGTGACTGTCCAGATCACCGCGCAGCCCGGAGGCCAGCCAGTCTTCGCCGTCACGGCTGCGGGCGAGCGCGGTCAGGGCGCCCTCATCCAGATCCTCGCGGGGAGAGAGGCCCGCCGCCACCAGCCCCTTGCGATCCCGCGACAGGGCCCCCTCGGCGTCGCCGGTGGCGAAGCGCTGACGGGCGGCATCCCGCCAGAACAGGGCCGTCTGCTGGGAGGCCGGCTGCGTCGACACCAGGGGTTCGTAGCCGGTGAAGATGGCCCGCGCCGTCTCCCCCTCCCCCAGCGCCTGATAGAGGTTTGCCACCCGGCGGTAGTAGTTGAACTCGTCCGCCGGCAGCGGGCTGACCGGCCAGGCCGGCAGCCAGTGGCGAGCCTCAGCCACATCTCCCCTGGTCTGGGCCAGCTCAGCCATGCCAAGCCTGGCCTCGGGCTGCTGCGGCGCGTGCGCCAGCACCGCGCGGTAATGGCGCTCTGCCCCGGCGACATCCCCCCGCTCCGCGGCCCAGCCCGCCAGCATCAGGGTCACCTCATCATCGGGCTGCAACGGCTGCAGCAGGCGCTCGGCGCCCGCCCCATCCCCCTCCAGGTGCAGTTGCCTGGCGTTGGCCAGCAGCTCGCCACGGGCGAGGCGGCGATCCAGTTCCTGCATGTCAGCCGACCAACGCGCGGCTGGCACTTCGGCCAGCACGGCGCG
The DNA here is from genome assembly GCF_027707605.1 of Aeromonas sp. QDB31. Lineage (NCBI taxonomy): Bacteria > Pseudomonadati > Pseudomonadota > Gammaproteobacteria > Aeromonadales > Aeromonadaceae > Aeromonas > Aeromonas sp. QDB31. The sequence continues at coordinate 68,623 of NZ_JAPCIX010000016.1, forward strand.
GGCCTGGGATGACTGATCCTGCCCCGACAGGTAGAGGGCAGTAGCGTAGCGCAGGCTGTCGTTCTGTGGTTGCGCCGCCAACCGCCCCCGCAGCAACCGCTCCCCGCCAGCAACATCCCCGAGACGGGCCTGGGTGGCGGCGACCCGATAGGCCAGCCAGACATCATCCGGCAGCAGCCGCAGCGCCTCCTGGCGTTGGGTCAGGGCCTGGGGCAGCTTGCCAGCCTTGTCGAGCTGATCGGCCTGCTCCTGCAACAGCTCGGCCTTGAGCCGCTTGCCCTCGGCCTGCAGGGCTGCACTCCCGTGTTGATCCAGCAGGGCCAGTGCCCGCGCCGGATCCTGCCCCTTGTAGAGATCGAACAGCCGGGCCAGGGCCCGATCACGGGCGCCCGGCATGGCGAAGGCCTTCTGATAGGCGAGCTCGGCCTCGCCGTCGCGATGACGGCCCCGCTCGCTGTCTCCCAATCCGAGCCAGGCCTCCGGCTCCTTGCCATCCAGGGCAATGGCGCTGCGATAGCGGGTCGCCGCCGCCTCCCATTGCTGCTGCGCCAGGGCCTGGGAGCCCTGGTTGACCAGCAGCCAGTAGCGATTGGTGGTCAGCAGGCTGGCCCACTTGTCCTTGTCGGTCACATCGGGATGGCGCAGCACCCGCTCGAACTGGGTGATGGCGAGCGCGCGCTGATCGTTGCGGGAATAGGCCTGACCCAGGGCCCCCATGAGTTCGGGATCCCCGGGATTGGCGGCGAGGGCCCGCTGCAGCTCGGCGATGGTGGCCCCGCCGCTGGCGGTACGGGCCAGCGCCAGCTGACGGAAGCGATAGGCCGGAGAGGCCCACTGCGCCTCCTGGATCGCGAGCAGCGCCTCGGCCTTGTCGGCCTCCATCTCGGTACTGAAGAGGGGGATGTATTGCTTCAATTCGTCGATGCTCCGGGGGCCGACCGGCATGGCCTCGATGTCAGCGAGCCAGATCGCGGCCGCTTCCCCGCGGCTGTTGTCATCCTGCGCCATCTCGCGCAGCAGCCCCAGAGCCTGCTGGCGCCGCCCGTCGGCCAGATAGTGGCGGACCAGCCCGCTGCGCACCCGTGGCTCACCCGGATATTGTCGGTTCAGACTCTCCAGCATCGCCATGCCCTTTGCCTTCATGGCGGGGATGCGCATCTGCAGCAGGGCATATTCCACCGCCACCTCGAGATTGGGGGGCCTGTCCCCCGCGAACAGGCTTCGATAGAGACGTTCAGCCTCCTCCAGTCGACCGGCGCTGGTCAGCAGCCTCGCCTGTTGCAACTGCTGGCGCCGGGCCGGATCGCTCAGGGCGAGATTGGCCATGCCCTGGCGATAGAGCGCAGAGTCGGGATCCTGCTTGCCGAGCCGGGCGAGCAACTCCCCGGCCTCCCTGGTCTTGCCCTGACGCAGGGCCTGGCGCGCCTGGGCCGCCAGCAGTTCCGGGTGATTGGGCTCCACCAGGGAGAGGGAGTAGAGACTGTTGCTGACGAGATCCTCCCGCCCGCGGGCTTCCCCGATCCGGACCTGCTCCAGCAACCACGACACCGGTTGCACCGCCCCCTGAGCCAGGGTGCCGCCCATCAGGCCGACGAGCAGGCAACCCAGGGTCAATCTGCTTGGCATGACTCGCTCCAGCCTGGTTGCAGGGTGCCGTCCGCGGCGAAGCGATAGCGACCCTGATCCCAGCCTGCGCCAAACAGGGTCAGGACGCTGCCGTAATAGGCGTCGGCCTGCTCGCCGTGCTGCTTCACCTGCTCACGCAGGGTGGCCAGCATCGGTTGCCCCTGGGAGAGGGGCAGCAGGGCGGCGGCAAAGCCGACCGGTCCCCGCCCCTGAGTCTGGCCGCTCCGGGTGTCGACCCGCTCGGGGACGGCGCCAAGGGCCGCCGTGCTCTCCAGCATGGGGGTGAAGTGTGCCACCAGGGGCGCCTTGGCGGGATCCTCGTCGTTCAGCATGCCGAGCCAGAGGTAGACGCGGATGGCGTCATAGCTGCCCTGGGGGCCTTTGTCCGTCGTCACCTGCCACCCCTTCTCCCCCTGCCAGTCAACCCAGTCGGGGGCAAAGCCCAGGGGTGCGCTCTCCTGCAGCAGCCTCGGCAGTTGCCCACGCATCTCGCGCCAGGGCCCCTGCAGCGCCGCGAAGCGGGCCAGCAACTGGGGCGGCAGGTAGCTCGGGTTCAGGGTCCAGCGCCCCTCCCCCGTATAGCCGTGGGCGCCGGGCAGCAGCACGGGGCCGAGACCGGGGACGGTGGCGACCTCCTCCCGGGCGATGCGCCGCAACAGCAGGGTGCCGATGGATTCGTAGCTGTGGTTGTCCCACAGACGGCCCGCCTCGAGCAGGCTGTAGGCTATCCAGAGATCCGAGTCGGACGCGCTGTTCTCGTCCAGCACGCCCCAGCTGCCATCTTCTCGCTGACCCCAGAGCCAGGAGGGCAGGAAGCCGGTCAGATCCCCGCGGGCGAGCCGCCGCTCGGTCCAGTCGAGCAGACGGGCGAAGGTCTCCCTGTCGTTGTTGACCAAAGCGAAGAAGAGGCCGTAGCTCTGGCCCTCGGAGGTGGTGATCCGCCGACCGTCGGCAGGGTCGATCACTCTCCCCTCCTCGCTGATGTAGTGCTGGCGAAAATAGTCCCACTCGGGCCAGTCACAAGCCGCCAGGGCAGGCAGGGTACACAGGGCCCAGAGCAGCAGGGCGCCACAGGCATTTTTCATCTGAGTCATCTCTTAGTCTTCCTTCAGGCGGCGACGGCTGGCACCGGCCAGCAGCACCCGCAGGCCCCAGCCCAGCACCAGCATGCAGAGCAGCGTCAGTCCGGCAAGGCGCAGCGGATACTCGGCAAACAGTTGCCAGATGCGCTCCCACCAGGGCAGATAGCCCACCTCATAACGATCCCCGACCGCCAGACTCTTCACTCCGGACTCCCGGATAATGGCCACCGACCCCGCGACCTGGCCACGCAGGGTGGTGTTTTGCAGGGTGTCGTTGAGCAGCTTGACCCCCGCCGGGCCGTCGGCCAGCAGGGCTACCAGGCTGCGTTGCTCATGGGTCGGCGACTGCAGACCCAGGATGACGGCGATGGCGCGGTTGCCGGTCATGCCGACCCTGGCCTGAGGCTGGCGATCGGCCATGCTGTGCAGCAGATCCCCCTGATGCTGGCGAGTCGGCTCGTTGACCCAGCTGCGGGTGGACTGCAGCAGGGCATCTGGCGCCAGATCCCCCTGAAACTCCTCAGGCAGGGTGCCGATGAGCAGGGTATCCAGATCAGCGGTGCGGGCCTGCTCCCAATCATCCAGGACTCGCAGGGAGAGGGCCGGATAACCGGTCTCGGCCCCGATGGCACCCACGGCATCGAGCAGGGTAGTGATCTGCGCCGGGTGCGGCCTGGCGGGCATGACCACCTGGCTGTCGGCGAGATCCGCCATCCGGCTGAACGGGAAGCCCGCATAGGCGAAGGCCCTGAGGTTCGGCATCTCGATGAAGTGGCGATAGCCGGTGAAGTCGATGGTTGAGCCCTCATCGATGCGCACCTGATGGGCGGGGGGCATCACCAGATCGCAGCGACCGTCCTCATTCCCCCCCATCATCTCCCTGGCATATTCAAACGAGAAGCTCAGGCTGTTGGCCTGAGTGGTCTTGAGCCCGGGCATGCGCAGCGCCGTGGCATCGTTATCGGCGGCGAACCAGAGCGGCAGGGTGAGCAACTGCTCACTCTTGGCCTCACCCGGTTCGAGCGGAAACGACTTCATGAACTGGCCGTTGACCGCCACGTCCAGGCGGGAGCCATCTCGCCGGGTCGGCGCCGTATTGTGGTACTTGAGTTCCGTCTTGATGCCATTGGCACCCAGCAGATAGAGATCCGGCGGCAGGCGCAGCGTCAGGTTCATGGGCCAGAGCCGGCTGCCCGTGGCCTGCAGCTGGCCCGGATAATCCGTCAGCTCGTCGAACCGCATCTTGCGATCGAGCCGCACCCAGTTGGGGGCATCATAAGGCTGGCGCGGAGCCAGTGGCTTCACCTCGTCCACCAGCACACTCTGACCCCGCAGCAGCACCTCTCCCTGGGCCAGCCCCCTGGCCGCAGTCAGCAGATCCTGCTGATCCCGTCCCAGGATCAGCAGCAGCTTCACATAGGGGTTGTCGGGGGAGCTGATCATGTCGATGGTGGGCCCCTTCACCTTGGGGTAGTCGACCAGGAAATCGGGACGCGCGTCATTGATGGCGAAGATCACCCCGTTGCGATCCGGCAACTGGTTGATGAGCACGGGGAAGTGCTGACCCCGCCACTGCGCCTTGGTACCGAACCAGGACGCCAGCACGGCCGCCGCCTGCTGCTGCAGGAGCGGAACAGTGCCGCTGAACACCATGGGCAGGATCAGCTTGCCATCGTCTCGCACGTCGAGGAACGGCATGGGGAAGAAGGAGAGTTCGTTGCGCACCGGCAGGGTCTGTAGTTGCAGGTTCAGCTTGCTGTCCCGGTTGACGTTGAGCCACAGAGTATCGCTCGCCGGGTTCTCGCACACCTTCTGGTAATGGCCGACGAAGCTCACTTTGATCCGGTTGAAATCCTTGGCGTAGCGCGGATCCAGCTCGATGCGGGCATGGGTACGCTCCCCCATCTGCGCCTTGGTGAGGGCGGTAACCCCCATCAGCTCGTCATTGAGGTAGACCTTGATCTGGGAGAGCAGCGGCAACAAGGAGGGGGACGGGGTGAAGTCGAGATCCAGGCTGGCCCGGGTGACCACCTCGTCACGCCGCACGGTGAAGTCCGCCTGGCCGTCCGGTGCGTTGCCGCGCAGGGAGAGGGTGCCCGGGGTCGAGGACATCTGTTCGAAACTCAGCGCCTGACTGCGCACCGGCGCGGGCACGGGTGGCAGGGGGCCGCTGGCCTCGGCGGCCAGCGCACTCTGCGTCATCAGCAGCAGAGGGACAAGGTAGCGTTGTGGTTTCATCATCCTTTCACTGTCTGTGTGGTCGGAGCCCCGGACCGGAAACCCGGCGAGACGCGACGTGGAACGAAAGAGAGCAGCCAGCGAACCAGCTTCTCAAGCAGGATACAAACAAACCCTATGGGTGAGGCGCGCGCCAGGCGCCAGTAAGCCCCCCAGCCGAGCTGCGTGATGTCGAGCAGGCTGTGGAGCGGACGATCCTTGCCGAGGCGCTGCTGCCACAGGGACCAGGTGTCGGCCCGGGCAAAGGTGCACTGGATGAAGGCGATGTGCTCGGTCTGATCCATGGGCGCCAGCTCCAGCCCCAGCTTGCGGCCGAACACCCGCTGCACCTTGGCGGCGAAGGCCTGCTCCCGCTGGCCATTGCGCAGCAGCAACCAGACCCTGTCCTTGTCGACCAGGGGCAGGGGATCCTCGAGCAGGACACCCACCCCGCCATTGGAGTAGTCCTTGACGGTGCAGGGGTAGAGGTGGCCGTTGGCCAGCTTGATGGCCGCCGGCATCACCATCTCCACCCTGGGGTTGGTGCGCACCTGACGCGACTCGAACGCCACCGCCAGAGCCCCCCCCAGTATGGTCATGTTGTAGAGGGTCCACAGCATGCTGAGGATCAGGGTCAACACCTCGTCGGCCGGGCCGGTGGCGATGCGCCAGATGCCAAAGCCCAACCCGCACAGGTTGAGCAGGATCAGGATCAGATAGGGCCTGGAGACCGCCAGATCCAGATACACCTCCTCCGTCATGCCCCCCTTGGCGGTGACGTTGAACTTGCCCTTGTGGGGTGCAAACAGTGCCACCGTGGTCGGCCGGGCTATGTACCAGGCCAGCACCGTCTCGTAGACCTCGCCCCAGAAGGAGTGGCGCACCTTGCCCTGCAACCGGGAGTTGGTCAGGGCGCTGTGGAAGATGTGCGGCAGCATGTAGAGGGCGATGGCCGCCGCCGGGGCGTAGATGATGTAGGCGTGCAGGATCAGAAAGGCGAGCGGCGCCGTCAGGAAGATGAGACGCGGTATGCCCGACAGGAAGTGCAGCATGGCGTTGAAGTAGCAGAGCCGCTGCCCCAGGTTGAGCCCCTTGCCAAACAGGGGGTTGTCCAGGCGCAGGATCTGCACCATGCCACGCGCCCAGCGGATGCGCTGCCCGATGTGGGCGGAGAGACTCTCGGTGGCCAGCCCCGCCGCCAGGGGGATGCGGATATAGGCGGAGGTGTACCCAAGGCGGTGCAGCCGCAACGAGGTGTGGGCATCCTCGGTGACCGTCTCCACCGCGATGCCGCCGATCTCGTCCAGCGCCGAGCGCTTGATGACGGCGCAGGAGCCGCAGAAGAAGCTGGCGTCCCACATGTCGTTACCATCCTGCACCAGACCGTAGAAGAGAGCCCCCTCGTTCGGCATCTTGCGAAACCGCTGCAGGTTGTGCTCGAACGGATCGGCGGAGAAGAAGTGATGGGGGGTCTGCACCACCCCGAGCCTGGGATCCCGGTAAAACCAGCCCACCGTCATCTGCAGGAAGGAGCGGGTTGGCAGGTGATCACAGTCGAAGATGGCGACCAGATCCCCGCTCGCCTGCCTGAGCGCGTAGTTGATGTTGCCAGCCTTGGCGTGCTCGTGGGTCGGCCGCGCCACATAGCGGATCCCCGCCCCTTCGGCAAATTCGCGAAACGACTCCCGGCCCCCGTCATCGAGCAGCCAGATGGTCAGCTTGTCAGCGGGCCAGTCGAGCCCCATGGCGGCATAGACGGTGCCCTTGACGATGGCGAGATCCTCGTTGTAGGTGGGGATCATCAGGTCAACCCTGGGCCACTGGGCCGGGTCCGCCGGCAGCGGCGCCGGCGGGCGGTGCAGCGGCCAGGCCGTCTGCCAGTAGCCAAGCAGCAGCACCACCCAGGCATAGGTCTCGGCGGCCAGCAGCAAGAGACCACAGGTGAGGCTGAGAGGATCGAACCAGTCCAGGGTGGAGGTGTAGCGCCACCAGATATAGCGGCAGGAGACGGTGAGGGAGAGCACCATCATCATCAACATGGGGTAGCGGCCCGGCACGGCGCGCAAAATGAAGGCCATGGCGGCGAGCAGCAGAACGAAGACCAGCTGCGCCTGCAGGGTGAAGGGCTGGGTAATGCAGAGCAGGGAGAGGATGCCTGCCACCACGCAGAGCAGCACGCTCTTCCAGCGCGCCTCGCGGGGGGTGGCCCTGGCCGCCGCCAGCCCCCTCTCCTCCTGCCGAATCAGCAGGGTGCCGAGGGCCTGGGTGCCCCATTGCCAGGCCCGTTGCCAGGAGGCGGGCCAGTGCAGGGGGATGGGCTCGGGGCGGCGCACTATGAGCCAGAGGCTCTGCAACAGGATGCGCAGGGGATCCCCGACGCGGGGCCGGGCCAGCTGGGGATAGAGACTCTGGGCGTGGCCCAGCACCCACTGCCAGCCATGGCGCTCCAGGGGGAAGAGGGTCCAGGCCAGCAGCCACACCAGGGTCAGACCGGCGGACCCCAGCCGGGAGCCGCCCTGGCGGCGCAGTGCCTGGTAGCGCTGGGAGCACCAGAGGCCCGCCGTCGGGGTCAGCAGCCTGGCTAGCATGGGTCGGCGCCCTCGATGTCCAGGCACCAGCAGGCCAGGGCGGTCAGCTCGTGGGCGATCAGGCTGGTGGGAGCATAGCGACCCACCGGCTGCTTGGCGGCCATGGCCTCGGCCATCGCCTCGTCCCGATGCAGACGCAGCCCGAGCAGGGGCAACCCGCCCGCCTGCCAGAGATCCAGCAGATCCTGTTGCAGGGCACGGCGGCTGGTGAACTGGGTCACCAGCAATCGCTCCCCATCCCCCCAGACATGGCGGTAGAGACGCACATGGCAGTTGGCGTCGGCATTGACTATGGTCAAGCGCTTGCAGGGCAACCCGGGCAACTGGCCCATGGGCAGATCCAGCAGCACCAGATCATAGCCCTCGATGGCCTGCAGCCAGGCTCCTGCCGATGTCCCCTGCTGGCCGCCATGGGGCAGCAGATCCAGCCCCTCCTCATAGTGATAGAGTGCCGAACGCCACTCCCGCGTCGGGTCCGCCAGCCGGCTCCAGCCTCTGGGGTCGTACCGCCAGCACCCGGGCACCCTGCTCCCGGGCCGCCAGCGCCAGGCCGGCGACCAGAGAGGTGGTGCCCACACCGCCACGGATCCCCTGCAACGCGACAAGGTTCATGCTGACCTCCCTGCGTCCGGCGCTGCCGGCCCTCTCAGGTCCAGCTCCGCCAGCAGCGGGAAGCGCTCACGCAGGGCGATGAGCCGCTCCCGGAACGCGATGTCCTGGTAGGAGAGATTGACGCCGAAGGCCTGCTGCACCATGGCCACGTCGCTCATCATGCCGCCTTCTACCGGCACCCCGAAGGGAGCCTGCGTCGCGGGTCGCCGCTCACTCTGCACGTCCACCTCCGGTGTCATTGGGGATAGGGGACCCAATCCCCCTGCCCCAGCTTGATGTGGAACTGGTTTTGATACTCGAGCACGACAGCCCCCTGGTTTTCCGAAACCGAAGGGGTCTCTGGCAGACCGCTCAGCAGTGCATCCCAGTCGATGGTGTCAGTGCCAAACACGTTGCCCCCCACCAGCCGGGACACCAGCTCGGACACCGCCAGGAAACTGCTGGGCGTGTCGATGTTGCGGGTTGCCTCGTGCTGCGCCCGGGTCCCCAGCAGGGCGACACCGACGGGCACCAGAGTGATGCTCGGGCTGGGAATGTCCCGCAGCCCGGGCATCTGCATCCTGTCGCCGGCCAGCGCGGCCCCGTGCTCAGGCACCACCACCACGGCCACCTTGCGACCGGATTGCTCCAGCGTCGTCATGAAGTCATCCAGCTGATCCAGCAGGGTCTTGAGCCTGGCCTTGTAGGGCGCTACCTGGCGGGTGGCCGCGTAGCGGTTGCCGTCGTGCAGTGCGATCAGGTTGAAGAAGGTCATGTTGCGCGCCGCCTGGTTCTTCTCTCGCTCACTCAGCCAGCGCCCGAACAGGGCATCATCCCGATAGATGGGTTCACCATCGAAGGAGGCGAGATCATGGGCCAGCCCCTCCTTGCCCATGGGCGTGATGTCCAGCCCGGCGTACTGCTGCAGATCCTTCAGGTAGTTGCCAAAGGCCCCCGAGTGATCCATGGCAATCTGCTTGTCAAAACCGAGCCGGGCCAGGTTGTCGAACAGCAGGCACTGGCTGGGGGCCGTCACATAGAGCCCCTGGTGGCTGGTCTGCCCGCAACTGGCTCGCAGCAGACGGATGGAGCTCGGTCCGCTGTAGGAGGTCGCGGAGTTGAAGTGGTTGAAACGAATGTCGAAATGGCGCCAGACCGGGTGTTCGGTCAGGCCGCTGGCCTCCACGTCGCTCCAGGCCAGGGAGCAGATGTTGATGATCAGCAGATCGAATGGCGTCGCGTCGGCCGGCAGGGCGCTCGGGAAGCGCACCAGACGATCCTGCTCTTCCCGGTAGAAGTCGTCGAGATAGGTGTTGAGGTTCTCGTTGGTCGGCGGGGCGCTCTGATCCAGCTGCTCCGTCATCGACACCTGCCGTGGTGTGGACCCGGATTGAGGGGAGGTGACCGTGCTGGCCGCCACCGCATCCCGGGAGGCAAAGGGATCACCCACCAGGGGAGAGAGCCATAACCAGAGCAGGGCAAGCAGGATCCAGGGAGTGAAGCGCAGCCACTGGGCGATGAACAGATACAGGGTCAGCATCACGAAACCGGCGCCGACCATCTCCCAGTTGATGAAGCGCCCGAGCAGCTCCAGCCAGTAATCCAGGGTGAAGGAGAAGACCTGCCCCCCCCTGGGCGCGAATGCTCTCTATCCCCGGCAGCCAGGTGTCGTGATAGAAGATCCCCGCGCCGATGGGCAGCGCCAGCCAGTGCCGGATGCGCCGCAGCCCCGTACTGGGCAGGGGAAAGATCAGGAAGGCGGCAAACACCAGATTGATCAGGGGGTGGAAATTGAGGTAACCCGCCCAGAGCAGGGCGAACTTGGCAAGGAAATAGATATTCCAGCCACCCAGGCCGTGCCAGTCCAGCCAGGGGGAAGCGGCATTAGAAACGTCTCGAGTCATCGGCGATGGGTCACCCGTTATAGTGGGGCCCCGCAACGGGACCCAGGCACACTGTCATGGTTGTCAGAAAAAACTCTATTTATTATGCAACTAATCACTTATCTCAGGTGGCCCCAGATGAGATCCGGGTGACCGGGTGACCTTCATGCCCGAGTACCATATTCACGGTATATGTGATCCAGTTGACACTATAAAAGGCACCCTCAGCGGCCAAAAGGGGTGATTAATTTTATGGCTGGCATATTCTTCATGGGCGGCCGGGCCCTCTTGCTACGACAACAACTGTCATCCTTGCTGCCATGTCGAACAACTTGAGGCCACTTCCAGATTACGCCATGATAACGGCCCCGGCCCCGGGCTGGCGAAATTGGACAGTCAACTTCAAGGACCCCCCATGTTTGAACACGTCGATGCCTATGCTGGCGACCCCATACTGACGCTCGTCGAAACCTTCCACAAAGACACCCGCGAGCAGAAGGTGAACCTGGGGATCGGCCTCTATTACGACGAGCAGGGCCGCATTCCGCTGCTGCCCTCGGTGCAGCAGGCCGAAGCCCAGCGCGCCGCCGCCCCCGCGCCGCGCCCCTACCAGCCGATGGAAGGGGCCGCCAACTACCGCACTGCGGTGCAGCACCTGCTGTTCGGTGCCGACCACGAAGCGGTCAAGGCTGGACGTATCGCCACCATCCAGACCATCGGCGGCTCCGGCGCCCTGAAGATCGGCGCCGATCTGCTCAAGCGCTACTTCCCGACCTCGGAGGTGTGGGTCAGCAATCCGACCTGGGACAACCACAAGGCGATGTTCGAGGGCGCCGGCATCAAGGTGCACGACTACCCCTACTACGATGCGGCCACCGGCGGCGTGCAGTTTGACGCCATGATCGACTGCCTGAGCAGCCTGCCAGCGAAAAGCATCGTGCTACTGCACCCCTGCTGCCACAACCCGACCGGGGTGGATCTCTCCCGTACCCAGTGGGACCAGGTGATCGCGCTGGTAGTCGAGAAGAACCTGATCCCCTTTATGGACATCGCCTATCAGGGCTTCGGCGACGGGCTGGAAGAGGATGCCTACGCCATTCGCGCCATGGTGGCCGCCGGCGTCAGCTTCTTCGTCAGCAACTCGTTTTCCAAGAACCTCTCCTTCTACGGCGAGCGTTGCGGCGGCCTGTCAGTCATCTGCCAGGATGCCGAAGAGGCGAGCCGGGTGCTGGGCCAGATGAAGGCCACCGTGCGTCGCAACTACTCCAGCCCTCCCACTCACGGCGGCCAGATCACCGCGGCGGTGATGAGCCAGCCGGAGCTGCACGCCCTGTGGGTCGGCGAGGTGACCGAGATGCGCACCCGCATCAAGGCCATGCGCGAGAAGCTGTTTGAGGTGCTGAGCGCCAAGGTGCCGGGCCGCGACTTCAGCTACTTCATCAACCAGCGCGGCATGTTCAGCTACACCGGCTTCACCCCGGAGCAGGTGGATCGCCTGCGCGAGGAGTTCGCCGTCTATCTGGTGCGCTCCGGCCGCATGTGCGTGGCGGGCCTCAACAGCCGCAACGTCGACTACGTGGCGGACGCCATGGCCGCCGTGCTCAAGGGGTAATCCCCATGCCCCGCTTCGGCGGGGCTTTTTGTTTGTTTCGTCTGGAGGGGCAATCCCGGCGGCCGGACGTTCCCCTCATCCTCGCCCGCACGGGCTTCATCCCGGGAGGTTTTATGGATCTCATCGCGCTCTCACGCCTCGGCGGACGCCATCTGGTGACCCTGCACCTGCTGCTGGACACCCAGAGCGTCACCCGCAGCGCCGAGCGTCTCTGCACCACCCCCTCCACCGTCAGCAAGACCCTCAACCAGTTGCGGGATCTGCTCGGCGATCAGCTGCTCTACCGCCAGGGCAACCAGCTGTTGCTGACCCCGTTCGCCGAGCGGCTTGGCCCCAGCCTGCGCCGGCTGCTGAGCGAGCTGAACGGCCTCACCAGTCCGGAGGGCTTCAACCCCGCCAGCTGGCAGGGGGAGCTGAATCTGGCGATGCGGGAAAGCAGCATGATCTGGCCCATGGGGCCCGTGCTGGGGACGTTGATGCAGGAGGTGCCCGGGCTGGTGCCCGTCATCTGGAACAAGGATCAGCAGGGACTGGCGGCACTGGCGGCGGGCAAGCTCGACTTCGTGATCCTGCCCCACGACCAGAGCCAGCCCCTGCCCAGCCAGCCTGGCCTGGTATGGGAGACGTTGCGGGAAGACAAGCTGGTCTGCCTGCTGCGGAACGATCACCCGGCGCTGGCTGGGCCCTGGGATCTGGATGCCTACTTAAGCTGGCGCCATGTCGTCATTCGCGACAGCGAGCTGGCCGACCCCTTCTTCGAGCAGAGCCTGGCCCAGCGTCAGGTACGACGCCAGATCGGTGCCACCCTGCCGGACTTTGGCAGTGCGGCCGCCCTGCTGCGCCAGAGCGATCTCATCCTCACCGCCATCGACGGCTGGGCCGGGCAGGCCAGGCCGTCCGGGCTGGTGAGCCGGCCCGTCCCCTTCGACTACGGCGCCGTGACCCACAGCCTGGTGTGGTACGGCCCCCTGGGGGAAGATCCCGCCCTGCACTGGTTCCGCCAGCGGATCCTGCAGCTCGCACGGGAGCTGAGTACCTAGTACCCGGGCGGCTCAGGGCTTCTTGGTGTAGATGGGGCTCGGGAAGGAGGCGACGTTGCTGCCCAGATCCGTGATGCGGGCAGCCCCCTGCTTGCGCACCTGATCGATGCGCAGCACCTGGTGCATGGGGATCAGGGTGCGGTTGACGTCGGCAAACTCACTCTTGAGCTTCTCATGGCTGGGATCGACGATGAGCGCCGTGTGGTTGTCCCACACGAAGTTCGCTATCTCGATGAAGCCGAATAGCTGGCCCTGATTCACGTCCTTGACATAGACCTCGTAACGCTCGTTGTGACAAATAAACTGCACTCGATATAAGGCGTTGGTTTCACTCATGGGTATCTGTTGATGATGGGCGGTTTTCCCATTCTAGCCGCCACTTTCCGCGCACCAAATAGACAGACTTCACAGTTGCGTCATATCGGGACTCAGGAGGAAAAACATGCCGGCCTCGTCACAATGGCGGCAGGGAGATTGGGCCAAATCCTTTCACCTTCAATGCGTTGGACAGCCCATCCAGCTCGTCCATGGCAGCCTCCTGCCAGGCCAGCGCCTCCCCGCGCACCCCGTGGTGGCGAAAGCCGTTGAGACGGATGGGGACGGGCCCTAGGCTCTGCAGAAAGCTGACCAGGCCCGCTTCCAGCTTGCCATCGGCATCGATGAAATCAGTGCGCCCCGGTACATGGAGCAGCCGCACTTCCGCCAGCTTGCCCGCCCGCGCAAGCAGTTGCAGCGACGCCAGCACCCGCTCGCGGCCCTGACCGGTGAGCGAGTGATGCACCGACTCGCGCCACCCCTTGAGATCGATCATGGCGCCGTCCAGCACCGGCAGCAGCCGCTGCCAGCCCGTTTCGCCCAGGGAACCGTTGCTGTCGAGCAGGCAGCTCAGGTGAGCCAGATCCGGCGCGGCCTTGATGGCCGTAAACAGGCCGATCACGAACGGCAGCTGGGTGGTCGCCTCGCCGCCGGAGACTGTGATGCCGGTGAGCAGCGGGCCGTAGCGGCGCAGCAGGGTCAGCACCTCCGCCACCGACATCTGGTGGGTCTTGGGGCTGGCGCTGCGGGGGCAAGCTTCCAGGCAGCGGTCGCAATGGGTGCAGAGCGACGCCTGCCAGCGCACTCGGCTCTCGCCAGGGCGGCCCTCAGCAAGGGTGAGCGCACCGCTCGGGCAGACAGCAAGGCAGTCGCCACAGTGATCGCACAGCCCTATGGTGTGCGGGTTGTGGCAACCAGGGCAACGAAAGTTGCACCCTTGCAGGAAGAGCACCAGCCGATTGCCCGGCCCGTCCACGCAGGAGAAGGGCAACCAGCGACTGACCGTCGCGGTGCGCGCCCCCTTGTCACTGTCAGTGGTCACACTGGGTCGCCTCAAGGGCGACCACCCGCGGCGCCCGCTGGCGGATCCCGGTCAGCTCGCTCGCCTCGGCGCCGAGGCAGGTGGTCTGCAACCGCGACCCTTCGGCGGCGAAGCGGGCCAGGTCGCTCTTGCGGATCATGTAGCCGGTCACCCGCACCAGGTCGCTGTCCACCACGTTGGCACTGAATTCGCGCATGCCGAGGGCGAAAGCCCCCTTGCAGAGCTGCAGCAGCGCCTGCGGGTTCTGGCGTATGGTGGGATCCAGGGTGAGGATCTCGCTGATCCCGGAGTGGTAGTAGCCGTGGTGCGGGGCCAGGGCCAGCAGGTGGCTGGCGGGATCCGGCTCCTCCCCATAAGGGATGCGCACCCCGGGGGTGACCCCCTGGTCCAGGCTGAGCCCGCCCTGGGAGTGCAGCAGGGCACGCCCGCCCCAGGCATGGGGCTGGGGCCGGGCCGTCACCCAGGCCGAAAGCCGGGCCGAGATGCGATGGCCGAGCTGGTTGGCCCCCTCGTCGTGGCCATAGCGCCCGGGCAACCCCGCCTTATCCATCAGCAGGTTCACCGCCTCTGCCATGCCAAAGATGCCGAACATGGGGACGAAACGCGCCTCCTCGATCAGCCCCTCCTCCACCAGGAAGCTGGCGAAGAAACCGGACTCCTGGTGCAGGAAGGCGGCCCTTGCCTCGATGAGGCGGGAGGCCTGCTCGCAATAGTGGGGCAGCCAGCGCGTCATGAACTCCTCGAGGTCGGCGCTCTGCTCGGCCATTCCCTTGAGGGAGAGGCGCACCAGGGTATTGGCGCCGCCTCCGAGCGGCAGGGCGTTGTAGCAGCTGACGATGCCAAAGCCCCGCTCATCGAAGGTCTCCCTGTGGATCGGGTAGTTGACTATGTGGGGCTTGCCGCACAGGGCTATGTTCTGCACCCCCTGCATCAGCAGACTGTCCGGGATCGATGCAGGATCGTGAAACAGGCTGAGGTTCGGCGCCACCTGCTTGAGTTCGCCGTCGATGCGCAGGAGCAGGCGGCAGATCCTGTTGTCATCCGGGCCTATGTTGACGTGCATGAAGGCATCCGGCAGCACCCTGTCCAGGTAGATCCAGAACCCCTTCAGCTTGCGGTACAGCGTCTCGTCATCCAGCTCCCCGACGAAGGGCAGCAGCAGGTGATCGAGGCGCCCCAACCAGACCGGCATGCCAGTGACCGAGGGCACATGGTGATAGAGGATGCGCAGGGCATCGAGTGCCTCGTCGAAATCCTGTGGCGGCGCCAGCTCCAGCCAGGAAGAGCCCTGGCGCAGGAACTTCTCGTAGTCCGGCAGCACATAGCGTGGCTTGTAGGGGGCATGTCCCTCGAACATGTCGCACAGCACCCCTTGCGCCATCGCCTCGGTCACCTCGGCAGGCAGCGCGGGATAGGGCAGTGCATTCTCGGCGGCGAGCGCCAGGGCATGGCTCTTCTGAGCGGGTGAGAGCAGGGGGTCGCGCACTATGCGCTGACAGGTTTCGGTGAAAGACATGGGGAGCTCCTTGGCGGACAGTCCCTAAATCCTCACACTTGAGAGGTCTTTTTTAAAGTGACATTCACAACATAACGGATGTTTGATAGAGACATCCGTTATGTTGGATCACGACTCAACCCAACCAGGGCAGCAGCGCCGCCAGTCCCCCCTGCCAACGCAACAGGAAAAAGCACCCCATACCGACCACCACCACCACCAGGGTCGGCAGGCGCAGCAGGGTCAGCGCGGTCACCAGCAGGGTGGCGGCCAGGTAGTCCGGATCCCAGTCCAGCCCCTTGCCTGGCTCATAGCTGAAGACGATGGGCAGCCAGATGGCGGTCAGCACCGACTGGGCCGAGAAGCTGAGGAAGGCCCCCATCTCGGCACCGGGCTGATAGCGGGTCAGCCGCGAGAAGAAGGCGAAGCGGTTGAAAAAGGTGATCAGGGCCAGCAGGCCAATCATCAGCCAGCCCATGGTCATCTCCTCATCCGGTGCAATACATAGCCCACCACCATGCCGGCCAGGGCCGAGATGATGATGTGGATCTCCGCCAGCAGCGGCTTGGTGAGCAGTGCTGTGCCGCCGCTCACCACAGTCGCCGCCACCATGGGCAGGTTCTTCATGGCGGGGATCGTCATGGCGATGAAGGTGGCGGCGATGGCAAAGTCCAGCCCCATCTTGTCCAGCCCCTCGATGTACTGGCCGGCGGCGATGCCGAGCAGGGTCGCCAGGTTCCAGAACAGGTAGAACACGAAGCCCGCGATCAGGGCATAGGCGGGGTTGAAGACGCCGTGGCGCTCCCTGTCTTTCAGTGCCACCGCGAACATCTCGTCGGTCAGGAAGAAGGCGAGGCTGGCGCGCCAGCGCAGAGAGAGCGGCAGCACGTCCCGGCGGAAGGTGAAGCCGTAGAGCAGATGCTGGGAGGTGATGACCATGGTGGAACCCATGATGGGCAGCAGGGGAGTGCCCGCCCCGAACAAGGTGGTGGCCGAGAGCTGGGCGGCACCTGCATAGACCAGCAGCGACATCAGCTGGGCCTGCACCGGGCTCAGGCCCGCCTGCAACGCCAGGGCGCCACACAGTATCCCCCAGGGGATCACGGAAATGGAGAGTGGGAGAATATCCAGGGTGGCGCGCCACCAGAGCACACCCGTGCGCTCGGGCACGGGGAGGCTCGTTCCTGACATCATGGGATCATCCTTGTGACTGCCAACGCGAACCGGAAAAACTAGCACGGTGCGGGATGGACTGTCACGCCATCCAGGGAGGAAATAAAACGCCCGCTGGGCAGCGGGCGTGAGGGGCGAGGATCAGGGCTCGATGATGATGGGGGTGCCGGGCTCGACGGCGTTCCAGATCTCGTCCATCTCGTGGTTGAGCACGGCGATGCAACCATTGGTCCAGTTGGACGGCTGCACCCTGCGATCCCCCATACGGTTGAGCTGACCGTGGATCATGATCATGCCGCCCGGGCGCACTCCCAGCTCATTGGCACGCTTGATGTCGTCCAGATTCGGGTAGTTGATGTGGATAGCCTTGTAGAAGCCGGAATTGCTCTTCTTGTAGTCGAGGGTGTAGCGCCCTTCCGGGGTACGCTGATCCCCTTCCTGCAGCTTGTGCCCCTTGGGAGCCGGACCCAGGGCGACCCAATAGCGTTTGACCGGCTTGCCATCCTTCATCAGGGTCAGGCTATAACTCGACTTCTTGACCACCACCATGTCGGCGGACAGAGTGGCAAAACTCAATGCGGGCCACAGCCCCAGCAAACACAACAATACGGCTCTCAATTTCCATCCCTCGACAAGCCTTCAGGGCTTTGTATTTAGCTAATCATCTGAATGTCGCCACTCTCTGGCGGCGAGCGAGCGCCATGATATGGGATCGCCGTGAATACTCAATATATCCAGAGAAACATATCTGTGACCCGCCTCGCCAGCGCTCAGCCAAAGCCTCTGCGCATCACCATAATTAATAGTCAAAACAGATAGATGGCGCAAAAAACAGGCACATCTTGCGCCGCGGCAAAGATCCCGCCCCACCTGACCAAGCTTGCTTCCTGCTGAAATGAACAAGCCCTGCCGAGGGGCAGGGCTTGATGGTGGAGGAGCGCCTCACAGGGCGGCGGCGGACTCACGCTGATAATGCTGGCGGATCCAGGTCTCGAAGTCGGCCAGCATGCGGCCCTCCGACTCGCGGTTGTCGGCAATCAGCTCGGCGCCGTGCATCACCCGGATGTGGGCGTCGAGCGGCGTCCCCTCTCCTGCCGGTGGGCGCTGGCGCGCCGCCGCCATGCAGGCTGCGGCCGTCGCCCACGCCTGCGCCACACTCTGGTTGCACGCCTCGGCTAGGGGAACGGCACTGAAGCCTTCGCCAGTGAGGCTCTGCAGCGTCTCGTCATGGGTCATGCCGTTGCCCGGCCCCCAGTAATGGGCGGCCAGATCCGGCCCGATGCGCGGGTTGTCGGTGAGGTAGCCGTCGCGCCCCAGGAAGTAGGCACGGGTCTGCTCCACCGCCATCAGCGCCAGCAGGTAGCCGTGATAGGCGCAGGCCGACTCCTGGTTGAGCAGGTGCGGGATCGCCAGCAGCGGGCGCGGGCTCTCCACACCCAGGATGGTGCGCTCCCAGCGCCGGGCCAGCGCCAGCACCGCCTCGGGAGTGCGCTCACTGTCTGCCATGGCGTAGAGATCCCGCTCGAAGTAGGCCACCAGCGCAATCTGGCGCTCGTTGAAGGCGCGAAACGGCTGGCGCGCCTCGATCATCGCCTTGATGAGCTCGTCGGGAATCGCCTCCCCCTCCCCATTCCTGGCATAGCGCTTGAGCCAGTCCGCGTCGTCCAGCAGGCTGTCGCAGAATATGGACTGGGTCTCGGCATAGGCCATGGAAGTGGGGGGAAACTCCTGGGAGAAGCAGGGGGCGTTGCCGGTGACATTGGCAAAGTGCGCCGCGTGGCCTCCCTCGTGGAACAGGGTGTTGAGGCCGCTCCAGCCGCTGCCCACCTGGGCCGGATCCGCCAGGCTGGTGAAGTTGACCACCGCCGGCACCCACTCCCCCTCCTGCCAGAAGCTCGGCACAGGGCCGTGGCAGAAACCGTTCTCGTATTTCCCCTCCCGGGTCAGCAGATCCAGGGTGAGGGTGGCTCCGCGATACTGGATGCCGAGGCGGCGGAAGCTCTGTACCCAATCCTGCAGCGCCCGCGAGAAGGGCACGTAAGGGTCAAGCTGGCGGGTCACATCGCCACTCACGCTGTAGCGCAGGTTGTGGGGCAGCAGGGCCGCCTCCCCCTTGGCGGCTTTCAGCTCCGCCAGACTCTGGTGCACCCGCTGCTCGGTGCGGACGATAAAGTCATCGAGCACGGCGAACAGCTGCTCCGGGCTCATCTGCTCGTTCTTGTGCACCTTGTAGTCGAAGTAGTCCCGATAACCCATGGCGCGGGCGAAGCGGTTGCGCAGGGCCACTACCTCGAGGAAGCCGTTGCCGACCACCCACTGCTCCAGGGTGTGGAACATGGCGAGCGCACTCTGGCGCACCGCCTCGTCGGCACTGGCGGCCAGCGCCGTGCTGGCGGCGGGCAGACTGCCGGCCACCTGGCGGCCCTGCTCGTCCAGCAAAGTCAGCTTCAACCCCTTGCGGCGGGCAAAGAGATCCGCCTCGGCGACCACCAGCTCGTCCATCAGGGCAGCGGCGGCCGGCTCCTCGATGACGTTGCACTCGAAGAAGGCCACCCAGCCCGCCAGGCCGCGCCTGAGAGCGGGCTCCTCGGCCTGGGCCTGCATCTCCCGCAATGCGGGCAGCCTGGCCGGATCGGCGCAGAACGCCTTGTAGGCCTGCTCGGCGGCGGTGAAACCGGCCTGATCGTCGCTGGTACCCATGTAGGTGGACCAGAACAGATCCTCCTTGCGCCTGTGTACTCTCAGGTAGTCGGCGTTGAGCTGGTTCAAGTAATTCCTGGCAATGGAACTCATAAATTCCCTCTTGTTATGGGGTCACCCACAGGGGTGCCCACTCCTTTTTGGTGAAATGCCAACTCATTCACACTTCCTGCAAATAGGGCCGGCAAATGGTGCGCCGGGATGCGCCAGACCACGCTATCAAAAGCGAGGGTTCCTGTCTGCTGGCTATACTGGTTGCCAAAAAACTCAATTGGTGGTCAATCATCACAACCCATTGAAAGTTAAATAAATGTTAATCAAAAACAGTCGAGGCCAGCCAACTGACTGGCCCTCACCAGATCCGCACGGGAAAGAAGGAAAAGACTATGTTCAAGCTCGGTGATATCGCCGTGAGTCGCAAACTGATGCTGCTGCTCTCGGTGGCGCTGGTCGGCTTCATCGCACTGCTGCTCATCTCGGCCAGTGCCCTGCATCGCAACCTGATGAGTGAGCGGGAAGCCCGATTACAGGCGGTGCTGGATCTCGCCATGAGCCGGATCCAGACCCTCGCCGCCACCCTGCCCGCCCCAGAGGCGCAGGCCGAGGCCAAGGCCATGCTCGACAGCATGCGCTTCGATGGCGACAACTATCTGTTCGTACTGGATGAGAATCGCCGTGTGGTGGTGCACCCTGCCAAGCCCGAGCTGGTCGGCCAGCAGATGGGCGCGCCCGACGCCGCCCCCGCCGACGCCCACTGGCAACGCATGGTGGATCTGGGCAAGGGAGGCCATCAGGGTCGTCTTGAATACCAATGGATCTCCCCCTCCGGCGAGGTGGCCCAGAAGATGTCACTGGTGGCTGGCTACCAGCCCTGGGGCTGGATCCTGGGCTCCGGTCTCTTGCTGCAAGACATCGAGGCCACCATCTGGTCCCAGTATGAGCTGATGGGAGGGGCCACCCTGCTGGTGATCCTGCTGATGGGATGGCTGGGGATGGCCATCAGCCGCTCCATCGTCAAGCCACTGGCCGAGATCAAGGGGGCCATGGCCCAGGTGGCGGCCGGGGATCTGGTGGTGAGCATCCCGGTGCATGGCAAGGATGAGCTGGGGGCCGTCGCCACCAGCACCAATAAGGGGCTGGACGCCATTCGCCGCGCCCTGCTGGAAGCCAGCCAGGGAGCCCGCAACGTGGCGGATGCCGCCCTGCGCATCGCCGCCTCCGCCGAGCAGACCAACCAGGCGGTCAACAGCCAGCGGGATCAGCTGGCCCAGCTCGCCACCGCCATGAACGAGATGAGCGCCACCATCTCGGACGTGGCGGGTCACGCCGAGAACACGGCCCGCGACACCCAGGACGCCACCAGCGAGGCCGGACTCGGCAACGAAGACGTCCACGCCAGCGTGCACGGCATCCAGGCACTCGCCACCGAGGTGGAGCAGGCCACCCATCAGGTCAATCGGCTCAAGGAGGGGGTGATGCAGATAGGCGAGGTGACGGCCGTCATCAGCGCCATCTCGGATCAGACCAATCTGCTGGCCCTCAACGCCGCCATCGAGGCGGCCCGCGCCGGCGAGCAGGGTCGCGGCTTCGCCGTGGTGGCCGACGAGGTGCGCCAGCTGGCCAGCCGCACCCGCCACTCCACCGAGGAGATCCAGAGCACCATCACCCAGTTGCAACAGCGGGCGGTGACCGCCGCCAGCGCCATGGACGCCAGCCGCAAGCTGGCGGAGAGCAGCGTCGGCCAGTCCGAGAAGGCGGGGCAGGATCTCTCCCTCATCGTCAATCACATCCAGCACGTGAGCGACATGGCGACCCAGATCGCCACTGCGGCGGAGCAGCAGAGCATGGTGGCCGAGGACATGAACCGCAACGTCAGCGGCATCAATGACTCGGCCCTGGAGATGTCCCAGGCCGCATCCCAGCTGGCCCGGGAGAGCGAGCTGCTGGCCGGACTCTCCCGCAGCCTGGACGAGCGGCTGGCGGTGTTCAGGCTCGGCAATGGCCTCTCCCGGGATCTGTCGCCCGGTCAGGCTCCGCGCCCCTCGCCCTCCCGCCGCACAGACCAGTACCCGCACCACTGACCACCTGACACAGTCCCATTCCCTGCCGGCCCCGCCGACAGGGGATTTTTTCATCAATGAAAAATGTCACCACCTCGCATCTTTTCAACAGAATGGGCGAATTAACCCCAACTTGATGGACTAAATATAAATTTAAAAACAATGAGTTAAGTTATTGCTCTACTCCGATGAGATCAAGTTGCAAAGATTTATACTTAATAATTTAATCAAAAAAAGCCATCATGACTGTGTCGTCATCAAAGGCGGCACCCTGACCCTTTATGTAGTCATTTGGCAAACTGGTTGAAAGGCCAGGACGCAAAGCCTCCGGTCTAAAGACATGTCGTCCAGGATAGCGGGGTTGCCACACTCAGGTGTGTCACGGGGAATTCCCCTGCCAACTTGACTGCCCACATCACCGAACAGAGGAATGTATGGCAGCAAAAATCAAACTCAATCATGTGGCCACCGCGCTAGCGCTGCTCGCCAGTGGCGGCGTGTTCGCCCACGGCTACATCAGCCAGCCGGAAGGGCGCAACTATCTATGCAAGACCGGCGGCAACAGCCAGTGCGGCGCCATTCAATGGGAGCCACAGAGCCTGGAGGCGCCGTCCGGCTTCCCCAATGGCGGCCCCGCCGACGGCCAGATCGCCTCGGCCGGTCATCCACAATTCGCTGAGCTCAACGCCCAGACCAGCGATCGCTGGACCAAGCGACAGGTGCAGGCCGGCCCCTTCGCCATCGGCTGGACCTTCACCGCCAACCATGTCACCCGCAACTGGCGCTACTACCTCACCAAGCAGGAGTGGAATCCGAACCAGCCGCTGACCAGGGACTCCTTCGATCTCAATCCGTTCTGTGTCATCGACGGGGGCATGGTGCAACCGCCCAAACAGGTCACCCATCAGTGCACCCTGCCCGCGCGTACCGGCTATCAGGTGGTGCTGGGGGTCTGGGAAGTGGGAGATACCGCCAACAGCTTCTACAACCTGATCGATGTCCAGTTCGATGGCGGCACCCAGCCACCGCTGACCTGGAGCCAGGGCGGGACCATCTACCCCTCCACCGATCTGGTGGCCGGCGACAAGGCCAAGACTCGGGTATTCGACGCCAACGGCGAGCGCACCGATCTGCAGACCGTGCTGACCATAGGTTCCGCCGAGCAGGGTCAAAAGAACAACTGGGCCCACGATCTGGCCGCCAAGATCAACGCCGAGCAGAGCCAGATCCGCGCTGGTCAGCAAGGCTCCGATGGCCAGTTCAACCCGGTCTACGGCCAGAATCCCGTCTACCTGAAGGCGGGCAGCAACCTGCAGCGGGTCGAGGTCCAGCTCGAGCAGCAGCAACCCCCGGTGAATGACGGCATCAGCGTGAGCGGGCTGGAGAACGAATACCTGCTCGACAACGGCAAGGTCACCCTCAACTTCACCGTCACGGCCGAGGGGGATCTCGCGGTCACCAACACCCTGTATGACCACGGTGGCGCCGCCAAGGGCCAAACCAGTGCCGACATCAAGGACAGCAGCCAGAGCTTCACCATGGAGGTCAGTGGTCTGAGCGCCGGTCACCACCAGCTGGTGATCGAGGGCAAGCCGAAGGCGGGCGGTGCCCCCCTGCAGCAGACCATGGATCTGATGTTCAAGGATCCGGCCAGCGGCGGTGACTACCAGTACAGTTTCCCGGAGGGGCTCAAATCCTATGCGGCAGGCACCAAGGTACTGCAGCCGAAAGATGGCAAGATCTATCAGTGCAAGCCCTACCCCTACAGCGGCTGGTGCACCATCTGGACAAGCACTGCGACCCAGTATGAGCCCGGTGTGGGCACCAACTGGCAGGATGCCTGGACCCTGGTGAACTGATCCCCGCAATCAGAAGAGGCCCGAGCGGCCTCTTTTTTGTGCCTGTCATCCGGGTTCCCGGTGCCTTGCAGCACCCTGGGCCCCAGTCGGAAAAATCCCATGACGAAAGACTACTATGACCCCCTGAGCCGCCTGCTGCACTGGTTGATGGCCGCCGTCATCCTCTACGCCACCCTGGCGGGCTACCTGATGCACCTGGTGATCGACAGCCACCCCAGGCTGTTTCAGTTTCTGTCGGTGTTGAACATGTCGATGGCGACCCTGATCACCCCGCTCTTCCTGCTGCGCTGGGGCTGGCGGCACTGGCGCGCACCCCTGCCCGAAGATAAGGCCGAGCCTCACCATCCCGCCGCCAGGCTGGCTCACGCCCTGCTCTACGGCCTGATGTGCATCGTGCTGTTGAGCGGCTTCCTGATGCTGGAGCAGGGTTATTCCCTGTTTTGGCTCTACCCGGTCGGCAACCCCATCGATGTACCTGAGGTCAACGCCTTCTTCTTCGGCGTGCATCGCCTCGGCTGCCTGTTACTGGCGGCGCTGGTCCTGCTGCACGTGGCCGCCGCCCTCTACCATCACAGGATCAAGGGGGATCGCACCCTGTATCGCATGTTGGGTCCCCAGAGCGGGCGCTAACCAATGAGTGAGGCTCTGGGCCTGGCTGAAGAGCCGAATAAGCAACAGGGAGCCATCGGCTCCCTGTTTTTTCAGACCATGCGCCACATTCAGATCTGGTAATCGACCAGCGGCTCGTTGCTCATGGCCCTGGCCTGGATCTCCGCCAGCGCCAGCTCGGGGTTGCAGAGCTGGATGAACTGCCAGGTGAAGTTGTGCTGGAACTGCCCCTGCTTGAGGCCTATCCAGGCGGTGTGCGGCGCAAACAACCGGCTGCCGTCGAGCTGCACCAGCCCCTTGTCCCGCTGGGGATCGAACGCCATGTCCGCCAGTATGCCCACCCCCATCTCCAGCTCGACATAGGTCTTGATGACGTCGGAGTCCTGGGCGGTCAGCAGGATCTGCGGATGTATCCCCGCCTCGGCGAAGGCCTCATCCACCCGCACCCGCCCCGTCAGGCCCGCCTGATAGGTGACTATAGGCCAATGGGCCAGGGCCGCCAGGGTGAGTTCCCGCTCGGCGGTGAGCGGGTGCTGCTCCGGCACCACTATATTGTGGTGCCAGCGGTAGTAGGGAAAGGCCACCACGCCTTCGCTCTTGTCGAGCTGCTCGCTGCTGATGCCGATGTCCACCTCGCCGGTCTGCACCAGCCGCACTATCTCCTCCGGGCTGCCCTGGCGCAGTTCCAGCTGCACCAGGGGGAACTGCTCGCGAAACGCCTTCACCACACGGGGCAGGGCATAGCGCGCCTGGGTGTGAGTGGTCGCTACCAGCAGCCGCCCCGAATCCCGGTTGGCGAAGGTGCTGGCCAGTTTGCGGATGTTGTCTGCATCCCCCAGAATGCGCTCGGCGATCACCAGCAACTCCTTGCCCGGCTCCGTCATGCCGAGCAACCGCTTGCCGTAACGGATGAAGAGCGCGAGCCCCAGCTCCTCCTCCAGCTCACGGATATGGCGGCTGACCCCGGACTGGGAGGTAAAGAGGGCATTGGCCACCTCGGTCAGGTTGTAATCCCGCCGCGCCGCTTCCCGGATAATGCGTAATTGCTGAAAATTCACCTCATCGCCTCCTGCGCTGAGTGGCGGTGGACGCTGCCACCGTCCTCTTGTTATTGGGCGACCGGATCAGAGTCCGGCTGCAAGCCTGAAAAGAGTCTCGTCTTGGGCGCTCGCCCTCAAATCTGGTAGTCGGGATAGAGCTGCGCATGTCGGGCCACCAGACGCACCCCCTGGCCGGGTGCGAAGGCACGGGCGGCCTCCTTGCTCAACTCGGCCTCGTAGTGAGCCCCCCTGGTCTCGCCATCCCCGCGCAACTCCACCCGGATCCGCGGCCCCATGGGCAACAACCGGGTGATGGTGGCGCTGATGCCACCCGGTGCATCCGCTGGCAGAATCTCCAGCTCGTGGGGGCGCACATAGGCGATGGCCGCACTGCCTTGTGCCAGCTGGGAGCTGATGGGGCCACCCAACTGCTGCTCACCTATGCCAAGCCCCTGCCCGGCCACACGGCCGCGGAACAGGTTTACGCTGCCGAGGAAACTGTGCACGAAGGCGGTGGCGGGCTGGTCATAGACCTCGGCCGGAGTGCCGATCTGCTCGACCCGGCCTGCGTTCATCAGCACCACCCTATCCGCCACCTCCAGCGCCTCCTCCTGATCGTGGGTCACGAACAGGCTGGTGACGTGCAGTTCGTCGTGCAGCTCCCGCAGCCAGCGGCGCAGCTCCTTGCGCACCTGGGCGTCGAGGGCGCCGAAGGGCTCGTCCAGCAGCAATACCTTGGGTTGCACCGCCAGGGCACGCGCCAGGGCGACCCGTTGGCGCTGACCACCGGAAAGCTGGGTCGGATAGCGTCCGGCCACGTGGCTGAGCTGCACCAGATCCAGCAGCTCCTTGACCCGGGCGCGGATGCTGGCTTCATTCGGCCGATCGGAACGCGGCTTGACCCTCAGGCCAAAGGCCACGTTCTCGAACACCGTCATGTGCCTGAACAGGGCATAGTGCTGGAACACGAATCCGACGTTGCGCTCGCGCACGTGGAGATCCGAGGCATCCTCGCCGCGGATGATGACGTTGCCGCTGTCGGCCTGCTCCAGCCCGGCGATGATCCGCAGCAGTGTGGTCTTGCCGCAACCTGAGGGGCCGAGCAGCGCCACCAGTTCACCGTCGTGAAAATCGAGGTTGATGTCGGCCAGGGCCGCGTACTGATTGAAATGCTTGTTGAGTCGTTGAACCTGAATGCTCATGGCTGCCTCTCTAAACCGTTAAACCGGATTCATGGTTATCCGGGCTGGCCTGCCAGCAGGCAGACCAGGCCATATCAATGGGACTGGGTGGGCTGAGCGCGCAGCCGGGCCAGCAGGGTCTCCCCCAGCAGGGTGAAGATCCCGAACAGGGCCAGCAGGCTCGCCACCGCGAAGGCGGCGCCGGTCTGGTACTCGTTGTAGAGGATCTCGATGTGCAGCGGCAGGGTGTTGGTCTGGCCGCGAATGTGGCCGGAGACCACGGAGACGGCGCCAAACTCCCCCACCGCCCGGGCGGTACAGAGCAGCAGACCGTACATCAGGCTCCAGCGGATGCCGGGCAGGGTGACCCGCCAGAACATCTGCAGGCCGCTCGCCCCCAGCATGATGGCGGCTTCCTCCTCTTCCGGACCACGGGCCTCCATCTGGGGCAGCAGCTCGCGCACCACGAAGGGCACGGTAATGAAGGTGGTCGCCAATATGATCCCCGGGGTGGCGAAGATGATCTTGATGTCGTGCTCGCTAAGCCAGTCGCCGAACCAGCCGCGGCTGCCGAACATCAGCACGAACATCAGGCCCGCTATCACCGGCGAGACCGAGAACGGCAGATCGATGAGGGTGATGAGCAGTTGCCGGCCCGGGAAGCGGAAACGGGCTATGGCCCAGGCGGCCGCCAGCCCGAACAGCAGGTTGAGGGGCACGGAGCAGAGGGTCACCAGGGCGGTCAGGCCGAGGGCGCTCAGGGCATTCGGCTCGCTGATGGCATGCCAGAAGAAGGCGAGGCCTGGGCTCAGGGCCTGGATAAAGACTGTGGCCAGCGGCAGCAACAGCAGGGCGGCGAACCAGCCCAGCCCGACGCTGATCAGCAGCCACTTCACCCAGGCGGGCTCACGGGTCACGGCAGGCTGGCGTACCTGAGTGGCAGGCGCCCCATCGAGGACCAGATCCAGGCTTGCGTTGGATGCGTTCATATCCGGCTTCCTCCGATGCGTGCCCAGCTCCAGGCCTGCAACTTGTTGATGATCAACAGCAAAACAAACGAGATCAGCAGCATGACGGAGGCGATGGCCGAGGCCCCGGCATAGTCATACTCCTCCAGGTGGCTCATGATCATCAGCGGCGCGATTTCCGACACCATCGGCAAATTTCCGGCGATGAAGATGACGGAGCCGTACTCCCCTACCCCGCGGGCAAACGCCAGGGCAAAACCGGTGAGCAGCGCCGGGATCAGAGTAGGCCACAACACTCGCGCGAAGGTCTGCCAGCGATTGGCGCCAAGGCTGGCGGCGGCCTCCTCCTGCTCGGTCTCAGCCTCCCGCAGCACCGGCTGCAGGGTGCGCACAACGAAGGGCAAGCCGATGAAAGTGAGGGCGAGCACCACTCCTATGGGGTTGTAGGCGAGCTCTATACCAAAGGGGGCAACCCACTGACCTATCCAGCCGTTGGGGGCGAAGATGGCGCACAGGGCAATGCCGGAGACGGCAGTCGGCATGGCGAACGGCAGGTCGATGAGCGCATCCACCAAGCGGCGACCGGGGAAACTGTAACGTACCAGCACCCAGGCCAGGATCAGCCCGAAAAGGCTGTTGAGCAGGGCGGCGATAAAAGCAGCCCCGAAGCTGAGGCGAAAAGAGGCAAGCACCCGGGGGGAGCCTATCACCTGCCAGAACTCGGCAGCCGTCAGGTGGTTGACCGCGAACAGCACCAGTGCCGAGAGGGGTAGCAGTACCAGTATGCTCAGGTAGAGCAGACTGAAGCCCAGGGTCGGCCCCAGACCAGGGAGGACGGAATAAGAACTTAATCGCATAACACATCCGTTTGTTATAAAAATTTTCGATACGCTGATTCTGCTCACGACCGCCAGTGACAACAAACACCAATAACGCCTTTGCTAAGCACTTTTTTATCTAACAACGACAAACCAGGGCTTTTAGAGCGATAAATAGAAAAAAAGGTCTTCTATATAAATAAAAGACCTAACAAACGGAGCGGTGAAACCTGAACTGTGGAGACAGTCACTATGGGATCAGGGTGGCGAGCCTGTCTGATATCTTGCGGGAACTCTCCTTGTCATATGGGCAGAGGATCAGAGGAAGCTGAGGGCAGCCCGCCTGCCCCACTCGGTCGAGGCGGGGTCCACCACCATCTCGGCCCTGTGATGAAGGGTGTTCAGCAGGTTGAGCCCCTGACTCCACTCCCCATGACCGGACTGGGCATTGATGTGGCCCACCTCACCGGCATCGAACAGCGGCACCTGCCACTGGCGACTCCAATACTCGGCACGTTCGAAGCTCATCCAGGGATCGTTACGGCTGGCGATAAGCTGGGCGGACACCTTGATGGACCCTGACAGCACCTCGTCCGCGATGCCGAAACGGGCCGGATCCGCAGGTGCCACTATCAGGATGGAGGAGACCTTGTCCGGTTGCAGCCGGGCGGCGGCAATCGCCGTCAGGGCGCCGAAGGAGTGGGCCACCAGGTGGACCCGGCTGCGTCGGCTCCTTAGCTTGCTCGCCAGTTTGGCACTCCATACGGTGAGGTCCGGCTTGTCCCAGGGCAGACCCAGCATCCGCTGCCACTGGGGAAATTGCTGGTGCCAGCGACTCTGCCAGTGATCCGGCCCACTGTTGTGCAAACCGGGAACCAGAAGGATCTTGTTCATCATGGTGCTCCTAGCTGTTGTCACAGGGACCGGCCGGCCTTAGCCGCCCGGTTGGTAAATCTGGTCGAACAGCCCGCCCTGGGCGAAGTGTTTCTTCTGTGCCTTGTCCCAATCCCCTTCCAGATCCTTGACGGTAAAGAGCGCCAGCTGCGGGAACTGGGCCGATGTCTCCTTCAGGATCGCCGGGTTGCTCGGGCGATAATGGTACTTGGCGATGATCCGCTGCCCCTCGTCGGAATAGAGGTAATCAAGATAGCCCTTGGCGACTGCCTCGGTACCGTGCTTCTTGGCTACCTTGTCCACCACGGCAACGGGGGGTTCGGCCAGGATGGAGACCGAGGGCACCACGAGCTCGAACTTGTCGCTGGTCCCCGGCTGATCCAGCACCAGCAGGGCTTCGTTCTCCCATGCCAGCAAGACGTCACCGAGGCCCCGCTCGATGAAGCTGGTGGTGGCGCCCCGGGCGCCGGAATCCAGCACCTTCACGTTCTTGAACAGATCGCCGACAAACTGCCTGGCCTCCTCTTCAGTGCCGCTCTTCTTCAGGGCATAGCCCCAGGCAGCCAGATAATTCCAGCGCGCACCGCCGGAGGTCTTGGGGTTCGGGGTCACGATGGCGACATCCTTGCGAACCAGATCGCCCCAGTCCTTGATCTGCTTGGGGTTGCCCTTGCGCACCAGGAAGACGATGGTGGAGGTATAGGGAGACGCATTGTTGGCAAGGCGCCCCTCCCAATTGCTGGCAGTAAGACCCGCCTTGGCCACGGCATCGACATCATAGGCCAGCGCCAGCGACACCACGTCAGCCTCCAGGCCGTCCACCACGGCACGGGCCTGCTTGCCGGAGCCACCGTGTGACTGGCTCACCACCACATCATCGCCCGTCTTTGCCTTCCACTCCTTGGCAAAGGCGCTGTTGTATTCCTGGAACAGCTCGCGGGTCGGGTCATAAGAGACGTTGAGCAGGCGCACCTCGGCCGCATTGGCCTGGCCGAGTGTCAGCAGAGAGAGCAGGGTCAGGGCGGTCATTCGCAGTTTCATGGTGATACTCCATATCGTTGGGTTGAGTATAGAATGCCGCCTTCCACATATATCAGGAAGAAAGAAAAAGCGCTTTGCTTATCTCTTTTACGCATATTAGGCCAACCGCCAACGCACACTTACTGCTGCGAACCAGCTCCCCGATACCCCTGATCGCCCAACTCGCCCCTCATCAACGTCAGATTACAGGCACGAAAAAGCCCAGTCTGTTGACCGGGCTTGCTGAAGGCGCATAGCAAAAAGGCCTTCCCGTGAGGGAAGGCCTTTCAAATTAGTGGCGGAGCGGACGGGACTCGAACCCGCGACCCCCGGCGTGACAGGCCGGTATTC
>NZ_JAPCIX010000017.1:0-96075 GCF_027707605.1 Aeromonas sp. QDB31
AATCGGCTCAAACATGAAGAAATGAAATGACTGAGTCAGCCGAGAAGAATTTCCCCGCTTATTCGCACCTTCCTTAGCGAAGCGTAATCGAACGTTCGCGTTCTTTACGTTGATGCCATAAAAATAATATTCTTTCCTGTTACCAAAAAAGAGACCGACATATAGCCGGTCTCTTTTTATTATTCAGGGCATGTCTTACGCCTGCGGCGGGGTACTTTCCGCGTTGGACATCACCGCATCAATCTGCACCAGGGCGCCGGCGGGCAACTCGCTCACCCCAATGACGGTGCGGGCGGGCAGATAGTTCGGGAAGTATTTGGTATAGATGGCGTTTACTGCGTCCAGATCCTCGATGTTCTTCACCTGGATATTGACCTTGACGATATCGTCCATCACGTGGCCGATACTCTCGACGATGGTCTTGATATGGCCGAGGCACTGGGCGGTCTGCTCACGGATACAGCCGGTCAGCACTTTGCCTGTGGCCATGTCGAGCGGCAGTTGGCCGGCGATATGGTTGTAGTGGGAGAAGGCGACAGTCTGGGTGTGCAGGGGGCTGCGCGGCGCCTTGTCGGTATTGCGGGCGCTGATCACCAGATTGTGTCTGTCTTCTACCAGCTGCGGCGGAGTGCCGTCACCGTGGGAGATCACCGCATCCATCTGCACCCTGGCACCCTGCGGCAGGGCGGAGGCCGCGATCACGCTGCGGGCCGGCAGATAGGCGACGGCGCGGGCGATGGCGGAGTCCGGGAAGAAGGTGCGGTAAACCTCGTTGACGGCGTCCAGATCCACCAGGCTGGTCAGATAGACGGTGACCTTGACGATATCGTCAAACGGCACATCTATGCTCTCCAGCACGTTTTTGATGTTGCGCAGGCACTGGGCCGCCTGCTCCTGGATGCCGCCGGCAACCAGCTGGCCGGTGGTGGCATCCACCGGCAGCTGGGCACCGATATTGTTGTAGTGGGAGAAGGCGACGGTATGGGTCGAGAGCGGATCCTGCGGTGCCTTGTCGCTGTTGCGGGAGAGTTTCACCAGCGGGCAGGGTGCCTGCGGGAAGGTGCCTTCCCCATTGGAGAGCAGGGCGTCCATCTGGACGGCTGCACCGAGCGGCAGACCGGCCACGGCGAGCACGGTGCGGGTTGGCAGATGGTGGGGGAAAAATTCCCGATAGACGGCGTCGACCGCCTCCAGATCCCCCATGTCTTTGAGGAAGAGGGTGACTTTCACCATGTCGTCCATGACGTGGCCGATGCTCTGGACTATGGCCTGGATATTGGTCAGGCACTGTCTGGCCTGGGCTTGGATATCGCCACTCACCAGTTTGCCTGTCTTGGTATCGACGGGGAGCTGGGCGGAAATATTGTTGTAGTGGGAGAAGGCCACGCTCTGGGTGCAGGGGCCCAGATCCTGCGGTGCATTGGGGGTATTTCTGGCGGATTTGATGATGGTACCACTCATGGCGATACTCCTTTCTCTTTATTGATGTAGGGTCAACGCCTTCCTTCCTCGTTTGCCGCACACCTCGCTTTATTTCGGCAACAGTTGCCCGTTCCCGACGAATGACGACGGGTGATACGGAAAACAGTCATCGCTGTTTCGAGTCTGGCTTCGACGTCGCCTGCGTGGGCGAGCGGCTGATGGAGAAATGGATCGGGTTGATGATTCAGACAGGGGGATTCTATGGGGGGCCGACCAGGGGATGCAAACCGGGATCGCATTTCTATGAGGTGGCTCAATGCTCTGAAATATAGCTAAAATGCGGTTCAATTCACCATATATAACGGCTGACCGGGTGTCATAACGCGCCTTATAAGGGAAATGGCCGCAGTACGTGGGTTTGTACCGGGCCATCGTTGATCAATTCTGTGAATAAAGGGTTAATCATCGGCAATATTTTGCTGTTCATGCACTCCAATATGAATGGCTATGCATTTTATGCCCATGGATGGGGCTGTCAGCAACATCAAAAATATGTTAGCCAGTGCCCGTTTTCGACCCTTGAAACAGCGGCGGGAAATATCATTCACCCAGGCTGCATGACGACGATGTCATTGACGCAAGCGAGCCGCTGCAATCAACCAATACGGGCTGCATATGACATCCAGATTTATGCAATGAAATTGCAGTGTGAAAAAGAAGGGGGATGAACACGGTCGATAACGTCTGCCGGCAGAGCCGGACAATGACAGAGAGGGCGGCATGTGCCGCCCTCTCTGTGCGTGTGCGCAGGTTGCCCGCTCAGGCGGGGTAGAGTGCGCCCAGCACCGCCGGTCGGCTGGCGCCGGTGACGGCGGGCAGGTTGCCGGGCTGGCGCGTCATGAAGCGCTGTGCCAGCCAGGCAAACGCGGCTCCTTCCACCCAGTCTGGGGCGAGCCCCAGCTCGGCCGTGCTGGTAAGGCGCCAGCGGGGCAGCAGGGCGGCGAGTTCCGCCAGCAGGGGACCGTTGTGGGCGCCGCCGCCGCAGACGAACAGCTCTGGCCTGGTTTGCGTCTCATCCACTGCGGGCAGCTGGCGGGCTATGCTGTGGCAGGTCAGCGCCTGCAGGGTGCGCTGTACATCCACCGGGGCGTATGCCGTGCCTGCCAGCTCGTGGTCTAGCCACTTCAGGGTGAACATCTCCCGACCCGTGCTCTTGGGGGCGGGGGCGGTGAAGTAGGGGTGAGCCAGCAGTTTGGCTAGCAGCTCGGGAACAAGCTGGCCGCTGGCCGCCCACTGGCCACCGGCGTCATAGCTGCCGCCGTCGGGCTGATGGCGGCGATACCAGCCATCGAGCAGGGTGTTGGCGGGACCGGTATCGAAGCCATATACCCCTGAACCAGAGCCCCCGTCGGCATGGCCCGGCAACACAGAGATATTGGCGATGCCGCCGAGGTTCAGCACCACCCGCAGGGCGCCCGGTTTGGCAAAAATGGCCTGATGGAAGGCGGGCACCAGCGGCGCCCCCTGACCGCCGAGGGCCATGTCCAGGGTGCGAAAATCGGCAATGACGTCGATGCCGGTCAGCGCCGCCAGCAGGGCCGCATTGCCGATCTGCAAGGTAAAGCCGAGCTGGGGGCGGTGGCGCACTGTCTGGCCGTGGGAGCCGATGGCGCGGATATCCTTGGGCTCACGCCCTGCCTTGGCAAGCAGCGCCAGGGTGGCGGCGGCAAATTCCTGCGCCACGCGATTGTCGGCCACACCCATGCGGTCTATTTCGTTCTCCCCCGGGGTGCAGAGGGCGTGAAGCTCGCGCGCCGTTGCCTCTGGCCAGGGGTGGCAGAGCGCCGCCTCCACCCGAAGAGTTTCCCCATCCAGAGTGACCAGCACGGCATCGATGCCATCCATGCTGGTACCCGACATCAATCCGATATAGCGCTCGCTCATGGCCTCTCCTTGTTATCTGTTCATTTACAGCAGCCACGATGGCAGTGGGGCGACTCTTAGCTGCCGTTGCTGTCCCGCTGGTTCTGGGCCAGTTGCAGGTCCGTGCTGTCAAGCTTGGCCAGTTGCGGTCTGGCCTGTGCCTTGAAGCTGGCCAGTGCGCGCCCGGTGAGGGTCTCGGCCTGGGGCAAGTTGAGGGTGCGCGGGTTCTTGTGCACGCCGCCCACCACGAATTCATAGTGCAGGTGCGGGCCCGTGACGCGGCCGGTGCCTCCCAGCAGGCCTATGGTCTGCCCCTGTTTCACCCGCTGCCCCTTGTTCACGGTGCGCTTGGAGAGGTGCAGGTACTTGGTCACATAGTTGCCGGCGTGCTTGATAAAGACATAGTTGCCGTTGAACTGGTTGTAACCGGCCGCCACCACGCTGCCGCCCCCCGCCGCCATGATGGGGGTACCCACCGGCGCCACGTAGTCGATGCCGTTGTGGGGGCGCACCTTGCCGGTGACCGGGTGCAGGCGACGCGGGTTGAAGTTGGAGCTGATGTATTTGAAGTTGACCGGGGCGCGCAGGAAGCTCTTGCGCATCGCCTTGCCCTCCGGGGTGTAGTAGTTGCCATCCTGGTTCAGCACGGCGCGATAGATGGCGCCCTGATTGATGAACTCGGCGGCCAGGATGTCACCGGAGGCGACCCGTTCGTCATCCTGATACTTGTCTTCGTAGACCACCCGGAAGCTGTCTCCCGGCTGCAGGTCCTGGGCAAAATCGATGTCCCAGCCGAAGATGGCGGCCAGGTCCATGATCTGATCCTCCGTCATGCCTGCCTCGCTGGCGGCGCCCCAGAAGCTGGATCGGATCTCCCCCTTCGCCACCTGCTCGCGGGTGTCGAGCTCGAGCTTGACCGACCTGGCGACGAAGCTGTCGTCCTTGCGGCTCACCTTGAGCGCCTGTTCCAGGCTGTGCGGGTAATAGAGGCTGTGCAGCTCGCCCTGTTCGGTGAGCTTGAAGGTGAGCTCCTGCCCCGGCTGCAGCATCCGCAGGGGATCGCTGCCATCGAGCTGATCGATCAGGTGCAGGTCCGTCGTGCTCAGGCCAATGCGCTGGAAGATGACCCCCATGTTGTCGCCCCGGCGCACCTTCACCTGCTTGGTGATGTAGCGCGGCTTGGGCGGGGTGAGGGGCTGCGCGGCCTCGAGTTCATCGTTTGCAGCGGCCGCGTCGGCGGGCTGGCGCAGGGCAAGCTCGTTGCCGTTGTCATCGACCCGGGTGGCGACGGCCTGTTCGCTTGGCCAGGCTGCCAGCATCATCACCAGGATGCTCAGAATAAGCACCATCTTGCGGTGCCAGGTAGGAAGAGAGTTGAAGGCGTGCCAAATGACCATGAGAAGCTGACGAAGTTGAACCCAGAAGAAGGTCGGAGTTTACCGCCTTTCCAATTGGCCTGCCATTCCAGTAATATGTCTGGCCCTGTGGAATCGTGATTGGAGAGTCAAAAAATGTCCCAGCTCGAGGTGGCGCTAGCCGAGATCAAGCGCGGAGCGGAAGAAATTCTGGTTGAAGAAGAACTTGTCGCCAAGTTGAAGGAAGGGCGCCCGCTGCGCATCAAGCTGGGGATGGACCCGACGGCTCCGGACATTCACTTGGGTCACACCGTGATCCTCAACAAGCTGAAGACCTTCCAGGATCTGGGCCACGAGATCATTCTGCTGATCGGCGACTTTACCGCCATGGTGGGGGATCCCTCCGGCAAGAACAGCACCCGCCCGCCGCTCTCCGAAGAGGCCATCAAGCACAACGCCCTCACCTATGCGGAGCAGGCGTTCAAGATCCTGGATCCCGCGAAGACCCGGATCGAGTACAACTCCAGCTGGCTCGGCGAGCTCGGCGCGACCGGCATGATCAAACTGGCGGCCAAGCAGACAGTGGCCCGCATGATGGAGCGCGACGACTTCAAGAAGCGCTACAGCGGCGGTCAGTCCATCGCCATTCACGAATTCCTCTATCCGCTGCTGCAAGGCTATGACTCGGTCGCGCTGAAAGCGGACGTGGAGCTCGGCGGTACCGATCAGAAATTCAACCTGCTGATGGGCCGCGAGCTGCAAAAAGATGCCGGCATGGCCGCCCAGTGCGTGCTGATGATGCCGCTGCTGGTGGGTCTGGACGGCGTCAAGAAGATGTCCAAGTCCGCCGCCAACTACATCGGCGTGCACGATGCCCCGGGGGAGATGTTCGGCAAGATCATGTCCATCACCGACACCCTGATGTGGAACTACTACGAGCTGCTCTCCTCCCGCCCGCTGGCGGACATCGAAGGCTTCAAGGCCGGCATCGAAGCCGGTACCCTGAACCCGCGCGACGTGAAGATCTGGCTGGCCAAGGAGATCATCACCCGCTACCACGACGAAGCGGCGGCCGAAGCGGCCCACGAAGACTTCACCCAGCGCTTCTCCAAGAACGCCATCCCGGACGAGATGCCGGAGGTTGATTTGGCCCTGGAAGGGGAAGGCCTGGCGATTGCCAACCTGCTCAAAGACGCCGGTCTGGTGGAGACCACCTCCGAGGCGCTGCGGATGATCAAGCAGGGCGCGGTCAAGCGTGACGGCGACAAGCTGGAGGATGGCAAGGCGCTGGTCGGTGCCGGCACCGCCGTCTATCAGGTCGGCAAGCGCAAGTTTGCCCGGGTGACCGTCAAGTAATCGCGATCCGCTGATAGAAAGAAGGCCTCCATCATGGAGGCCTTTTTGTTGCGTCATTCCCGGGGGCGCGGGGATCAGCCCTGCGTTTTAAGGAAGTTGCGATAGAGCATATAGAGGTGGGCCGAGCTCCAGCTGAAGTTGCTGGCCCCCTGCATGGCGCCGGTCTCCGGGTTGTAGTTCTCGCGGATGGGGCCGCTGCCCGCCAGCCCCTCTGCGTTGGCAAACAGCTTGTTGACCAGCAGCTGGGCGTCGTCGCGATAGCCGTAGTTCTCCAGCCCCTTCACCCCAAAGTAGAACTGATCCAGCCAGACCCGGCCGCGCCAGTAGATGTCGGGGTCATAGGCCGGGTTGGTCAGCGCCGCCGTGCCGAGCGGTACTTTGGTGTTGAACTCCTGGCTGCTCAGCATCACCTCGCGCACCCGCGCCGCCTTCTCCTTGTCCGCCACCTCGGCCCAGAGCGGGCTCCAGCCTTCCGGGCCACGACCTCGGGCGGTCAGCAGCTTGCCGACGCAGCCGTTGGCATCTGCCACATCGCCCTGGGCAATCTGGCGATCGTAATAGAAGCCGGAGGTCTCATCGAACAGGCAGCTGTTGATGTAGCCAGCGAGCTGGCTGGCGCCCTCGCGATAGCGGATCCCTTCGTCCGGTTTGCCGAGCAGATCTGCCATGTCCGCCAAGATGCGCTTCTCCTTGGCGAGGAAGGCGTTGAGTTCCACCGACTCCTGATCGATGGAGAAGCCGATGAGGCTGCCGTCGTCCTCGTGGTTTTCGAAGAAGGCGACGTTCCAGTCCTGGCGGGCCTTGTCGATGTCGCCACCATAGGCCTTGTCGGCGTAACGCTTGAGCTGATCCGGCTCGATAAAGCCGAAGCGGGCGGCGTTGTCCATGCCGGACTCCCAGCCAGCACCGTGCTGGGCACCTATGTCCATCTCGTCGTACCTGCCTGTGCTCAGCACCTGCTGATAGAGTGCCATACCGGCGCAGCCGTACCAGCCGTCCCCCTCGTCGGTACAGCTCGCGAGATCCAGCCCGGCGGGCACGCCACTGGCGTACTGCACCTTGAAGGTGATATTGCCGAACTCGTCGTTGTGCTCGACGTGGCGGGTGGCGCCGTATTCGATGATGCCGTTGCGGTTGTTGTCCCGCGCCCTGTACCACCAGTCGTGATAGGCCTGGATCTTCGGATACATCTCGGCGATGAAGGCCTTGTCTTTGGTGGCGCTGTAGATCTCCCAGATGGCCCAGGCGGAGAGGGGCGGCTTGGTGTCCCGTTCGTTCCAGTTGCCGCCGTCGCCACCTCTGTCAGACAGCTTGTTGTAGAAGACGGCGTCGATCACCATGCCGGCATCCTGCGGACGCACCGGATCATCCGGCTGAACCTGGTAGTCATACATGGCGCGCACGTTGTTCTTGGCTACCTCGGGGTTGAAGTGGGCCATGGCGTAGGCGTGCTTCCAGCTGTCCCAGGCCCAGACGCCGTCGAACCAGCGGGCGGTGTTGGAGGGGGTGACCCCGTCGTGGAGGATGGCGCCAGCCGGGGAGCGCCAGTTGCCGTTGAGGGTCTCCATCGCCTTGACCGCGATGCGACGCTCCGACTCCGGGATGCCCTGGTTGGAGAGGCCGCGCGCCAGGTAATCCTCCCAGCGACGGATAGAGGCATCGAAGGCGTCGGCCGGGTCGGCCAAGAGGGCTAGGCGGCTCTGCTCGAAGCGGCTCGCCTCCTCGCTGCTGTGGACATAGCTCTGCAGGGTGTAGATATCCTGCTGACCCTTGGCGGCCAGGGTGAGGCTGGCCTCGCTCACATAGCCGAGCCCCTTCTCGTCCAGGGTGGTGCGGCTGGGCAGGGTGCGGTCGATGCGGTAGCGGGCGCTGCCGCTTTGCATGATGTTCCAGGTGCTGCGCAGTTCGCCGAACTGGAACTCGATGCCTTGCTCGCTCTGGCTGATGGTGCGGGTCCAGTCGGGATACTGCTCGGCGACCGTCTTGTTGGCATTCCACTGCTGGAGCAGCTCCCCCTGCCAGTTGAGGGTCAGGGTGAGGGGCGCATCCTGGTTGTTCACCAGACGGGTGCGGATAAGGGCGGTGCGAGCATCGCCGTAGCGCAGCTCCAGCTCCAGGGTGAAGGGCTCGAACTCGAAGCGCTGCACCAGGGCGCCGGGGATGGCGTAGATCTCATGCTTGCTGGCGCTGGTGAGCGGGAAGGCGCGGCCGCTCTCGTCGCTCAGGCTGAGCCTGTCCAGCTCGCTTGCAAAGAAGAGGCTGTACTCCTCGGCGATCACCATGGGGCCGGTGAAGCCACCCCATTCGCCGTCGCTTTTGGGCAGCAGGAAGCCGTGCCAGGCCCCGAGATCGAGTAGCGGGTTGTATTTGAGGTTGGAGTAGCTGTCAAAGTCACGGAACTGGAGCGGGGTGCCGGTGCGATCGATCACGTTCCGATACTGGTTCGCCAGGGTGGCGCCAGGCGGGGTTGGGGCACTTGAGTCATTGCCGTTGCAGGCGGCCAGGCCAAACAGGGCGACACCCAGGGCGATGGAAAGTAAATTTTTACGAAACATATCTCGCTCCAATGACGATTTTGTAGGTTAAGGAAGGTGATTTTTTTTTGTGTTTATTTTAGTAAAAACGTTTTCATGGCCATTCTAGGGGAAAGAAAGCGGAAAGATTGGCGCTGCGTCACAGTATGGATGGGGAAATGTGTGATCGGGATCACCGGGTTACATGAGGTTACACAGGAGTTGTTTTTAGTAACTATTTACTTGGCATCGCGGGGCAGTTGCGGGGCAGGTGCGCAAATATTGGTGGGGAGTCAGGCCGAACTCCTGCTTGAAGCGGGCGGCGAAGCGGCTGGGAGAGTCGTAACCACAGGCGAGGGCGGCCTCCAGCGGGTTCAGTCCCTGTTGCAGCAGGGTGAGGGCGTGGCTCATGCGCACCTGGGCCAGCAGCTGGCGAAAGCTGCGCCCCTCGGCGGCCAGCTTGCGCACCAGGGAGGCGCGACTCATGGAAAAGTGGGGGGCCAGGGTCTCCAGCCTGTGGTCGGCGCCGGGCTCCACCCCCAGGTAGCGGGCCAGCCGCTCCCCGAGCGTCATGGTGCTGGCGGGAAACAGCAGATCGAGGGCATGGGCGGCGCGCAGCTCGGCATAGAAGCCGTGCAGCAGCTGGGCCTGAGTGGCCTCGCTCAGTCTGCGGTCGGCCATGGAGCAGATCAGCTCGAAGCAGAACGCCAGCGCCGGGCTTACCTCAAGGCGCGGCTCCCGCTGCGGGGTAGCCGGGGCATCAGTCAGCCAGGTTGCGGGGGGCGGGGCCAGCAGGGTCAGGGCATGGGAGCTGAACCTGCCCTGCTCGGGCTGGTTGACGAAGGTGAGCTGGTGGCCTGCCGGGATCAGCAGCCAGCTCCCCTTGTCAAACGACAGGCGCCTGTCCTGCCACCACAGCTGTTTGTGCCCCTGCTGTACCCAGATGAGGGTCGGCGCATAGATGAGCACCCGGTGCAGGGGCTGCTGGCGGATCCCGAAATAGTGATTCAGTTGCAGCAGCGGCGTGCTCATCCGGCGGGCTCCTAGGGGGTGACGAAGGTGGCGGTCAGGGTGGCTTTGCCGAGCGCCATGGCATTGAGCATGTAGCCTACCATGGCGGGCGGGGTATCTGCCTTCACCTCGAGATCCCGGGGCAGGGCCCAGGCGGTGAACTGGTAGCGGTGCATGCCGTGACCGGCGGGCGGGCAGGGGCCGCCGTAACCCTGGCTGCCGAAATCGGTGCCAAGCTCCAGCCCCTGCTTGAGCTTGCCGGAGGCGTTGCTGGCCAGCTCGCTCTGGCTGACGGGCAGGTTCACCACCAGCCAGTGCCACCAGCCGCTGCCGCTGGGGGCATCGGGATCATAGGCTGTGATGGCGACGCTTTGGGTGCCGGCCGGCAGGTCCTGCCAGCTCAGCTGGGGGGAGTGGTTCTCCCCCTTGCAGCCGAAGCCGTTGAAGCTCAGTGCCTTGTCCATCAGCTGGCCTTCCTGGATGTCCGTGCTCTTCAGGGTCATTGCGGCGGCGGGCAGGGCCGCCACGCACAGCAGGGAGAGCAGGGCCGAACTCAGGGGTAATTTCATGGTGGTGCTCCTTCATGGATGAGGGGATCCCCATGGGAGGATCCTGATGACGGGATCAGTCTAGCGATGGGGGTCGAGCCAGGTTCAACCATACTGCTCAATGTTGGATTGAAGAGTGCCAATTTTGAGCCGAACTGCGCTATGGCGGGAAGGGAGGGGGACTGGGAGTTGGGGACGCCGGGCTGGTCAGTGGTGCGCGGCCATAAAAAAACCGGCCTCCATGAGGCCGGTTTTGACATTGTGCTGACAGAAGAGCAGGCGGCTTAGCGCAGTATCATCTGCTCGCGGCCCGGGCCGACGGAGACCATGGGAACCGGCACACCCAGCAGGGCTTCGATGCGCAGCACGTAGTGCTGGGCAGCCTTGGGCAAGTCTTCGAACTTGCGGATGTGGGAGATGTCTTCGCTCCAGGCTTCCATGGACTCGTACACCGGCTTCAGACCGGCGGTTTGCGGCCAGATCGGGTTCTCGGTGTTGGCACCTTCGTAGGCCACGCAGATCTTCAGATCCGGCATACCGGAGAGGCAGTCCAGCTTGGTCAGGGCGATTTCGTTGGCGGCCTGGATCTCCAGACCCTGCTTGGTGGCGACCGCATCGAAGTAACCGATGTCACGGGGACGGCCAGTGGTGGCGCCGAACTCGTTGGCGAACTTGCGGAACTCGTCCTGGTTCTCCATGGCGGTGATCAGGGTGCCGGTACCAACAGAGGTACTGAACGCCTTGGCCACGGCAATCACGCGCTCGGGGCGCAGGGCCGGCAGGCCGCCACCGATGCCGGCGTAGGCGCCGGAGACGTGGGAGGAGGTCACCCAGGGGTACTCACCGTAGATGAGATCACGGCCGGCGCCCAGCTGGGCTTCGAACAGCAGGGTGCCGTTCTGGGCCTGGATGGCCTTGAGCGGCTCGCTGACGTTGCAGACGGCGTCGATCCAGGGGGCGGACACTTCCAGCAGCCAGTCAGCCATCTCCTGAGCAGTCTGGCTGAATTCGAAGCTGGGGTAGAGGGCTTTGAGCTGCGGCAGTTTCCAGTCGAGGAAGAACTGGATGCGCTCGACCAGCACGTCCGGCTGTTTCAGCCAGCCCACCAGGATCGCCTTTTTCATGACCCGATCACCGTAAGCAGGGGCAATGCCCTGACGGGTGGAGCCATAGGCACCATCACCCAGACGGACTTCTTCCAGGGTGTCTTCCAGCGCGTGGATCGGCAGGCAGAAGGTGGCTCTGTCAGAGATGGCGAGTTTCGGAGTCACGCCGGCGGCCTTCACTTCGGCCAGTTCTTTGGTCAGCGGCTCCGGGCTGATGACCATACCAGGGCCGAGCACGACCAGGCAATCCGGGTTGAAGACGCCGCTTGGCAGCTGGTGCAGCTTGAAGGTGCCAAGATCGTTGACCACGGTGTGGCCGGCGTTGTTGCCTCCCTGGAAACGGATGCTGGCGGCGGACTGGCCTGCCAGATAATCGACGATGCGGCCTTTGCCTTCATCACCCCAGTTAGCACCTACGACTACGATAGACGACATGACTCTTTCTCCTAAGACGTTAGGCGTCCATCCTAGGAGCCCTATGCGGATTAGAAAAATTAATTATCTTTATAATTCCGATAAGTAAGTCATATAATTATGGCCAATTTATCAGCAAAGCCCCGCCATGACGCGCTACCCCGCGCCAGTCGTGGGTGAGAGTTACCTCATGTTGGATATTCACTGGTTAAATACCTTCGTCACCCTGGCCCGTTTGCAGCACTTCGGCCAGACCGCCACCGAGCTGCACATGACCCAGCCCAACGTCAGCCTGCACCTCAAGAATCTGGAACAGGCTACCCGGGTCAAGTTGATTGAACGCAGCCCGTTTCGGTTGACTCAGGCTGGCGAGCGGCTGCTGCAAAGTGCCGAGCGCGCCATCAACGAGCTGCAGCTCTGTCAGTCCGATCTCAACGCCCTCAGCCAGTCGAGCCAGGGGACGCTCGCCATCGCCGCCAGCGACATCATCTCGCGCCTGCTGCTGATCCAGCCGTTCCAGCGCTTCAAGCAGGCCTTTCCCGGCATCGATCTCACCCTGTTCAACACCACCTCGGATCAGGCGGCGGATCTGGTCAGGGCGGGCAAGGCGGATCTCGGCTTCGTGATGGCGCAAAAGCGCAGCGAGCCGCTCTACTACACCGAATTGCAGCAGGTGACCTGGTGCGCTCTGGGGCAGGGGCTCACCCGCTGGCAGGTCCGTGCCAAGGCCGGGGAGAGCGATCCCCTCGACGAACCCACCCTGATCCTGCTGGGGCACGACACCCGCACCCGGGCGCTGATCGACCCCTCCTTGCCCCTGCTCGGGCTGCCGAGCTGCCGCATCATGGAGGTGGGCAGCGTGGATGCCCAGCTCGACTGGGCGGAGGCGGGGTTCGGGGTCGCCATAGTGCCGGATTTCTCGCTCCACCCGCGGCTCAAACTCACCGCCCCTGTTACCCGGCTCACCGACTTCCCCGGCACCAGCCTGGGGTATGTG
This sequence comes from Aeromonas sp. QDB31, assembly GCF_027707605.1. Lineage (NCBI taxonomy): Bacteria > Pseudomonadati > Pseudomonadota > Gammaproteobacteria > Aeromonadales > Aeromonadaceae > Aeromonas > Aeromonas sp. QDB31. The sequence goes on from NZ_JAPCIX010000017.1 coordinate 12,646, forward strand.
GTGCGCCAGAACCAGGTGCTGTCGCGGGCCATCAAGCAGTTGCTGCACTGGGTGGAGGAGGAGATCCTGCGCCCGGACTCGTTACTGTCCCCCAAAGGGTGAACCCGGTGCCCTTCGCTGAACAGTCAGATGACAAGAGGCAACCCCAGGGTGGCCTCTTGCATTGTGCTCTCCCCGTCATTGGGCGGGGGCTGGCGTCTCGTGGGTGGCCGGCGAGGCGCCGCTTGGGCTGCCCGGTGCGGGTGTGGCGGTTGTCACTTGCTCGGTGCTCTTTGCCGCGGAAGGGGTGGCGATCCCGGCCGCATCCGGCTGGCTGCCCTGCGCTATATCAGCCTCCGTCGGCACCGGTAGCGTGGTCAGCGCCGGGGCTTGCCCGGTCGCCACCGCATCCGAGCTGGCCGGCAGGGTGGCGCCAGCAGGCTGCTCCGGTAGCACTTCAGCCCCTTCCAGCGGGGTGGCCGCGCTGGTGGGGGCGGACGGCGCCGTGGGGAGCGCCCCTGAGGTGGCTTCGGCCCCGGAGGGGGCTAGGGACTCGGGCAACAGGGTCGGCACGGCATCCAGCATACCGGGGTGCAGCGGGAGTATGTCCCCTGCCTGCATGGATTCGGGGGTAAGGGTGGTGAGCGCCGGGTGCAGGCGAGTGAACTGCTTGAGATGGCGGCTCAGCACGTCGCGCAGGGTGCGCACCTCGGCCTCGGGCAGGCTGGCCTTGGCCACCAGCTCGGCGGTCACGGCAAAGGTGGCGAGGGAGCTGGTCTGCCCCGGGTAGAGATTGGCGCCGATGCGGCTGCGTTGGTAGTAGGGGTATTGCTTGAGCAGCTTGTCTATCTGCTCCCCCTCGATGGGGATAAGGCGGGCCTGGCAGCGACCGGTCAGATCGCCGATCCCCTGATTGGGGTGGCCGGCAACCAGGAAGGCGGCATCCAGGGTACCGTTGCAGAGTCCCTCCAGCCGGTTGCCGGGGGATGCCACGGGAGGCAGTGTGAAGTCGGTTGGGCGCCAGCCCATGGCTTCGAGCAGTGCCTGGCTGGTGACCCTGTCTCCCGAGTTGGGGCTGCCCAGATCGACCCGCTTGCCTTCGATGTCCGCCAGAGTGGTGATGTTGCTGGTGGCACTGGCGAGCAGGGTCAGGGATTCATTATGGAGCCGCAGCAGGCTGCGCAGCTGATCGTTCGGGGCCTGACCCGCGAAGGGGCCGCTGCCGTGGGCCGCATGGAACAAGACATCCGACTGTACCAGCGCCAGCTGGATGTCGCCCTTGGCCAGTGCGGCCAGGTTGGCAATGGAGCCCGAGGTGCTCTGTACCGTGCAGTGCAACCCGTGGCTGGCACTGTCGTCGTTGAGCAGGCGGCAGATGGCGCCCCCCGTGGGGTAGTAAACGCCGTTGAGCGCCCCCGTGCCTATGGTGACATAGGCGGGGGCGGCAGACAGGGGCAGCGCCAGCACGGCCGCCAGCCAGGGCTGGGCAAGGTGTAACAGGCGTGACAGGGCGCGCAGGGGTCTTGGGTGCATAGGGAACCGGAACAATGGCTGAAAAAAGGGATGAACCAGGCTCATCCCGTCATGAGTCACATCTTATCTATATCAGATGTGAACCTGAATGGCTTTCGCCATTCCCGTCCATGGCTGGGGGAGGCTGACCGGCAGCCCCCTCCTTGCCGTCAGTGGCGTGCCTGGAGAATCACCTCCTCCATGCGGGCCAGCGTCTCCCTGAGCTTTGCCCGGTGGCTTGCCGGAGCGTGCGATCCTGGTCAGATGCCGCGCTGAAGAATGGCTTTCTCCATGCGCGACAAGGCTTCGGTGAGGCGAGCCCGGGTGCAGCCAAAGTTGAGGCGCACGCATTGGCCATCACCAAACTGGGCGCCCGGTGAGAGACCGACACCCGCCTGCTCGAAGAAGGCGACCGGGTCATCCAGCTCGAGGCCGCTTACATCGATCCAGGCGAGATAGGTCGCCTGATTCTTTGCCAGCTTGACGCCGGGCCAGCGGGCCACCGCCTGCTCGATCAGCGTCAGGTTGGCCCTCAGATAGTCGAGCTGCTCGCTGAGCCACTGTTCACCACCCTCGTAGGCGGCCTCGGCGGCCACGAAGCCCAGCAGGTTGACGTCGGCACTGATGCCGCGCATCGCCTGCTGCAGCTTGAGGCGCAGGCGGCTATTGGGCACTACCGCGAAGGAGCAGCACAGACCCGCGATGTTGAAGGTCTTGCTCGGCGCCATCATGACGGCGCTGCGTTCGGCGGCCGACGGGCTCAGGGCACCGTAGGGCAGGTGGCGGGCATCCTTGTCCAGCAGCAGATCGCAGTGGATCTCGTCCGAGCAGACCACCAGATTGTGGCGCTCGGCGATGGCGTCGATGGCGAGCAGCTCCTCGCGGGTGAAGACGGTGCCCCCCGGATTATGCGGGTTGCACAAGAGCAGCAGGTCGGCGGAGGGAGCCTGGCGCTCCAGCTCCTCCAGATCCAGCACCCAGCGCCCGGCTTCCTCAATCATAGGGACGGTCAGCAGGGGGCGATCGTTGAAGCCAGGCGCCTGCAGGAAGGGGTAATAGACCGGCTTGGGGGTAATGATGCCACGGCCGTGCTGGCTCCAGGCCTTGCAGGCGAGGTTCAGACCGGGCACCACCCCCGGCAGGAAGACCAGCCACTCCGGGGAGATAGTCCAGCCATAGCGCTGCTGCATGCGGGTGATGATGAGTTCGATCAGCCGGGGGGAGGGGCGGGAATAGCCGAAGATGCCGTGGGCCACCCGCGCCGTGAGCGCTTCGATGACGGCGGGGGGCGAGGCGAAGTCGGTGTCGGCCACCCACATGGGCAGCACATCCTGACCCTTGTACTTGTCCCACTTCAGGCTCATGGTGCCGCTGCGATCTATCTCCCGATCAAAATCAAACATGTGAAATCCTTGTACTGGCCAGAGGGTTTACCAATGTACGGACTTGGACGTGGCCTCGCAACCCTTGAGGTGGCTGTTGATAATCGCATAAAATAAACGCCGTCATACTGTACACCCGCCGGCTTCTGGCTCCCTTTTTCTCTTCCATATCAATGGTATCTCTATGAGTTTGCTGAGTGCTGCCCGCAAGAGGCCGGATCCCGTCTCTCTCTCTTTCCTCGCGGTGACCTTCATGACCGGGGTGGCGGTGGCACTTCAAGTGCCCACCTTGAGCCTGTTTCTGGCCGAAGAGGTGCAGGTGCGCCCCTTCCTGGTGGGGCTCTTCTATACCGTCAACGCGGTGATCGGCATCCTCATCAGCCAGTGGCTCGGCCATCGCTCCGACAACGGGGGGGATCGCAAGCAACTGATCCTGCGCTGCTGTGTCGCCGGCATAGTGCTCTCCCTGCTGTTTGCTTGGAACCGGCAATACTGGCTGCTGGTGAGCCTGGGGGTGGTGCTGGCGAGCCTGACCGCCACCGCCAGTCCCCAGCTGTTTGCCCTGGCGCGCGAATACGCCGACAGCCGCAACAAGCGGGCGGACATGTTCAGCTCGGTGCTGCGGGCCCAGTTTTCCCTGGCCTGGGTCATCGGGCCACCGGCGGCCTTCGCGCTTGCCATCGGTTACGGCTTCGAGGTGATGTATCTGGCCTCCGCCCTCGCCTATCTCATCTGTGCCTTCGTGGTCTGGCGCTGGTTGCCCTCCCTGCCGCTGCCGAGCACCCAGGGCGAAGGGGAGCGGGTCAGCAGCTGGCGAGATCCTTCGGTGCGGGCGCTCTTCATCGCCTCCACCCTGATGTGGACCTGCAACAGCATGTACCTCATCAACATGCCGCTCTACATCACCCGCGAGCTGGGACTGGAGGAGAAGCTGGCCGGGATCCTGATGGGGACGGCGGCGGCCCTGGAGATCCCCTTTATGCTGCTGGCGGGTTACTACACCCGGCGCTTTGGCAAGCGGCCCATGATGCTGCTGGCGGTGCTGGCCGGGGTCGGCTTCTACGCCGGGCTAGTGACCCTGTCGAGTCAGGGGGCCCTCATCGCACTGCAACTGCTCAACGCCATCTTCATCGGCATCGTCGCCGGCATCGGCATGTCCTATTTCCAGGATCTGATGCCGGGTCGGGCCGGGGTGGCGACCACCTTGTTTGCCAACAGCATCCGCACCGGCTCCATCATGGCGGGCGCCATCGCTGGGACTGTGGCGGAGATCTGGAGTTTTCACGGGGTCTTCATGGTGGCCACCGCCTTGGCGCTGGCCGCGCTGGCCGCCTGCTGGCGGGTGCCCAATGTGTGAGGTGCCCGGGGCGGGCGAGGGAGGGCCTGACGGGATGAGCAGGGGCCGGCCGCGTTGGCCGGCGCGGGGCTATTTGCCGCTGTCGGCCTGGTATTCGTTGCGCAGGCAGCGCAGCAGCAGCTCGGCTGCCGGCCCCAGGGCATCGGTCGACGGGGTGAGCAGGTAGGTGTAGAGGTAGCGCTCGCTGCCGCCAGCGAGATCGAGCCTCACCAGGGCGCCGCTGGCGAGCTCCTCCTGCACCAGGTGGCGTGGTACCCAGGCATAGCCGAGACCGAGGCTCACCATGCTGAGCACCTCGCGATAGTGGGTCGCCTTCCAGCCGGTGTCATCCGCATCGTTCCAGTCCACCGAGCGGTGGATGGGGGGGTGCAGGCTTATCTGGTTATGGCTGGCGAGCAGTTCGGCCGTGATGGGCTCCTCCTGCCCGGCGAGGGGATGTTCAGCCGCGCACAGCGGCAACAGGCAGACCTCGTCCAGGGGCAGACCGGTGCGATCGTGGGGCAGGTGCTCGGAGAGCATCAGATCCCCCACCTGGAGCGCATTGAAGTGGCAATGGATCCGCTCGTGCAGATTGATGCGGCAACCCCGGCTGCGGGGATGGAAGTGCGCCAACGCCCGATAGAGCCGCTCGCGCGGTTGCAGCACCGACACATAGAGGTTGATCTGCGGCTCCCACTGGCGCTCCAGGTTGTTGGCCAGGTTCTCCAGCTCTTCCACCTGCTGGCTGAGCTGGCGGGCCCGCTTGAGGAAGATCTCCCCCGCCGGCGTCAGCACCGCCTTGCGCCCCCTCACCTCCAGCAGGGCCAGCCCCAGGCTCTGTTGCAGCTTGGCGACCGCATGATTGAGGGAGGATTGGCTCTTGTTCAGCGCCTCTGCGGCCTGGGCGTAACCGCCACAGTCCACCACGGCCTGGAAGATCCGCCATTGCTCAAACGTGCTCTTGGGACGAAACATAGTGCAACCTGTCAGGGGCCGATGGGATTCAACAGGGCGCGACTGGCGCCCCCCTTCACTTTAACCCCATCTGGTTAGTGTGTTGATTTATTTGGGCTGGGCCACGAAGGTCTGGCCGGTCTTGCCACGGCTGTCCGGCCCCATCAGATAGAGATAGAGCGGCATCAGGTCGGCTGGGGTCTTCAGCAACTGGGGATCTTCCGCCGGGAAGGCGCTGGCCCGCATCCTGGTGCGGGTGCCGCCCGGGTTCAGGGTGTTGACCCGCACCCCGGTGTTCTCCAGCTCGTCCGCCAACACCTCCATCATGCCCTCGATGGCGAACTTGGAGATGGCATAGGTGCCCCAGTAGGCTCGTCCCTTGCGCCCCACGCTGGAGGAGGTGTAGACGATGGAGGCCTCGCCGTGCGCCTTGGCGGTCTGGCGAATGAGGGGCAGCAGCGCCTGGGTCAGCAGGAATTCCGACTTGACGTTGACCTGCATCACCTCGTCCCACTCCTTCTCCTGGATGTGCTCGAAGGGGGAGAGGGTGCCAAGCAGGCCGGCATTGAACAGCACGCCGTCGAGGCGGCCGAACTGCTGGGAGAAGGTCTCGGCCATGCCGCGGTAGTGGGCGGCGGTGGCCCCTTTCAAATCGACAGGGACTATGGCGGGCAGCGGGTGACCGGCCGCCTCTATCTGGTCATAGACCGCCTCGAGCTTGGCGCTGGTGCGACCGAGCAGTACCACGGTAGCACCGTGGGCGGCATAGGTGAGCGCCGCTTCGCGGCCGATACCGTCACCGGCACCCGTTACCAGAATGACCTTGTCCTTGAGCAGATCCCGAGGGGCCTGATAATCGAGCATGTGCACTCCTGTTAACAAATCCGTGGCGGATGGGCGCAATAGAGGAGGCAAGTGTACTGATCCGGCCCTGCCGTTGACCAGCATGAGACGGCAAAAATGTGAAGAAAACAGGGCGGTAGCCTGAATTGGCGCAAGATGGCCCTGGGCCAGGGCAGAGTTTTTGCGCGGCGCCGACAAACTCCTTACTATGTGAAAAAACCGAACATAGCGCGGAGCATCAAGTGGCATTTTTGACCGAATACGGCCTGTTCCTGGCCAAGACCCTCACCCTACTGCTGGCCATCGGCGCCGTCGTCCTGATGGTGGCGAGCAGCCGTCAGCCCAGGACCCGCAAGGGGGAGCTGGTGGTGACCGATCTCTCCAGCGAGCTGGAGCAGGGGCGTCATCAGTTGCAGACGGCCCTGGCCGGCAAGGCCGAGCGCAAGCAGATGGACAAGGCACGCAAGGCCGAAGAGAAGGCGCGCACCAAGGCGACCGATGAGCGCAGCCGGCTGTTTGTGCTCGATTTTCACGGTAGCATGGATGCGAGGGAAGTGGCCTCCCTGCGGGAAGAGGTGAGCGCCGTGATTGGGGTCGCCCGGCCCGGGGACGAGGTGCTGCTGCGCCTCGAGTCCGGCGGCGGCGTGGTGCACGGCTATGGCCTGGCGGCCTCCCAGCTGCAGCGCCTGCGTGACAAGGACATCACGCTGACGGTGGCCATCGACAAGGTGGCGGCGAGTGGTGGCTACATGATGGCCTGTGTGGCGGACAAGATACTGGCGGCGCCCTTTGCCATCGTCGGTTCCATCGGGGTGATAGCCCAGTTGCCGAACTTCAACAAACTTTTGAAAAAACACGATATCGAATTCGAGATGCACACAGCCGGCCAGTACAAGCGCACCATCACCATGTTCGGCGAGAACGACGATCTGGGGCGGGAGAAGTTTCGCGAGGAGCTGGGGGCCATCCACGAGCGCTTCAAGGGGTTCGTGGCCGAGCACAGACCCGACCTCGACATCGACAAGGTCACCACGGGGGAGCACTGGCTGGCGAGCCAGGCCAAGCAGCTCGGCCTGGTGGATGCACTCTGCACCAGCGATGACTACCTGCTGGCCCAGGCCAGCCACCACAAGGTGGTCGGCATCAGCTACCGCAAGCCCAAGAGCCTGACCCAGCGGCTGGGCCGCCAGGCCGCACTGGGGCTGGAGGGTGCCCTCGGTCGCCTGTGGCAGCAGAGTCCCTGGCGCTGAGGTACAGTTCAATAGGTTGAAACAAGAGAGCCGGGCATTGCCCGGCTCTCTTTTTTATTGCGTCGGCTCTGCAGGCCGATGGCGCGCCTCAGCGCTGGAAGGGGTAGACGGAGCCGAGTTTGAGGATCTGGGTCAGCTCGTCCAGGGCGGTGCGGGTCTCCAGCACCAGGGCCGGGTCGCGCAGATCGTCCAGTGCCAGGCTGTCGCGGTAGTGACGTTCGACCCAGTTGTCCAGACGGGCGAACTGGCCGTCGTTGATGAGGCAGGCCGGGTTGACCGCCGCGAGCTCGGCGTCGTTCATGGCGACCCGCAGTCGCAGGCAGGCGGGGCCTCCGCCGTTGCGCATGCTCTGCTTCACGTCCATGAAATGTACCCCCTTGATGGGGGTGCCCAGGGTCACCAGCTTGGCCAGATAGGCAGAGACCGCCGGATTGTCACGGCACTCGGTGGGGGCGATGATCGCCATCTCGCCGGAGGGCAGGGTCAGGATCTGGGTGTTGAACAGATAGGATTTCACCGCGTCCTGCACCGACACCTCATTGGTCGGCACTTCGATGAAGTGCAGTTCCCCTTCACCGAACTTGGTGCGGACCTCGGCCAGGGCCGCCTCGGTATGGAGGAAGGCCTGCTGGTGGAAGAAGAGCACATTCTGGTTGCCCACCGCGATCACGTCGTTGTGGAATACCCCCTGATCGATCACGTCCGGGTTCTGCTGGATGAAGACGGCGCTCTCTTCCCCGAGCCCGTGCAGACGGGCGATGGCCTGGCTGGCCTCCAGGGTCTGGCGGGCCGGGTAGCGCTTGGGGGCGGGCTGTGAGACGTCGAAGGCGCTGCGGCCATAGACGAACAGCTCGACCCCGGCCTCGCCGTAGGCGCGGCACAGGCGGGTGTGGTTGGCGGCCCCCTCGTCACCGAAGTGATCGTTCTCCGGCAGGTGCTGGTGGTGGCTGAAGTGGCGATCGTTGTTAAACACCGCGCGCAGGATGCGGCCGGTCACTTCGGGCTCCAGGGAGCGGTGGAACTTGTTGGTCAGGTTGGCGGGGGTGAAATGGATGCGGCCATCCTGGGTGTCGGCGCTTGGCGAGACGGTGGCGGCGTTGGCGGTCCACATGCTGGAGGCGGAGTAACAGGCGGCCAGCACGGCGGGGGCCTGTTTTGCGGCCTGGGCCAGGACGCTGGCATCGTTGCCGGTGAAGCCGAGGCGGCGCAGGGTGGCGAGATCCGGCCGTTCCTGTGGCGCCAGCACCCCTTGCGTCATGCCGAGCTCGGTCAGCGCCTTCATCTTGCGCAGCCCCTGCTTGGCGGCCTCCTTCGGATTGGACGCTTCCTTGGCGTTGCTTTGGGACGCCACGTTGCCATAGGAGAGACCGGCATAGTTGTGGGTGGGGCCGACCAGGCCGTCGAAGTTGACCTCGAAGTGCTTCATGACTACATCCTTTCGATTTTTATATGGGGAGCGGTTCCTTCCGCGCACAAAGCTGCGGCGTGCGGCCATTATAAAGAGATTTCATCCTTTGTAACAAGCTGATAACCAAGATGGTTTTTTATGTGACGGGGGTGGCTGGATATGTCATTTCCAATCTAAAAAAGGGGGGGATATAGCATAAAAACAAAAAAGCGGTTGCTTCCCGCGCGTCCCCTTCGCATTAATAAATAAAGAAGCAAGGTGGTTCGGGCTGCATGGCAAATTTGTTCACAAGATTGCTTTTTCCCGTCAAATCTCTTATACAGCCCCACAAAACCGCACGCCAACCCCGTCGGGTGCAATGAGGATAATAGTTACAGCATGGGCAAATCACTGGTCATAGTGGAGTCTCCGGCCAAGGCCAAGACCATCAACAAATATTTGGGCAAGGACTACGTGGTGAAATCCAGCGTCGGTCACGTGCGCGATCTGCCGACCAGCGGCAGCGGCAGCACAGAGCCCAAAAAACCTGTCATTCGCGGCATCAAGCTCAGCGAATCCGAGAAGGCGGCCAAGGATCGCAACGCCCTGTTCTCCAGGATGGGGATCAACCCGACCGCAGGCTGGCAGGCCAACTACCAGATTTTGCCCGGCAAGGAAAAAGTGGTCAGCGAGTTGCAAAGTCTGGCCGCCAAGGCCGACACCATCTATCTCGCAACCGACTTGGATAGAGAAGGGGAGGCAATCGCCTGGCATCTGCGGGAGATCATCGGCGGCGACGACAGCCGCTACAAGCGGGTGGTGTTCAACGAGATCACCAAGACCGCGATCCAGGAGGCGTTTGCCCAGCCGTCCGAGCTGAACATCCATCGCGTCAACGCCCAGCAGGCCCGTCGTTTCCTCGACCGCGTCGTGGGCTACATGGTCTCCCCGCTCTTGTGGAAGAAGCTGGCCCGCGGTCTCTCCGCCGGTCGGGTGCAATCCGTCGCGGTGCGCCTCATCGTCGATAAAGAGCGCGAGATCAAGGCCTTCGTGCCGGTGGAGTTCTGGGATCTCAACGCTGATCTGCTGACCGGTGACAAGGCCGACCTGCGGATGGAAGTGGTCAGCCGCAACGGCGTCGACTTCAAGCCGGTGACCCAGGCCGAGACCTTCGCCGCCGTGGCTGCCCTCGAAGGGGTCGACTACAAGGTGGTGAACCGGGAAGACAAGCCGACCGGCTCCAAGCCGTCCGCCCCCTTCATCACCTCCACCCTGCAGCAGGCGGCCTCCACCCGGCTGAGCTTCGGGGTCAAGAAGACCATGATGATGGCCCAGCGCCTCTATGAAGCGGGTTACATCACTTACATGCGTACCGACTCCACCAACCTCAGCAAAGAGGCGGTCGAGGCGGTGCGGGAATATATCGGCGAGCAGTATGGCGCCGCCTATCTGCCGAGCGATCCGAATCTCTATGGTTCCAAGGCCGGCGCCCAGGAGGCCCACGAGGCGATCCGTCCCTCCAGCGTGCAGGTGACTGCCGAGATGCTGGAAGGGATGGAGCCGGACGCCATGCGGCTCTATGACCTCATCTGGCGCCAGTTTGTGGCCTGTCAGATGACCCCGGCCCAGTACGACTCCTCCACCCTGACCGTCAAGGCCGGTGAGTTCGAGCTCAAGGCCCGTGGTCGCACCCTGCGCTTCGCTGGCTGGACCAAGGCCCTGCCACCCATGGGTCGCAAGGGGGACGACAGCCAGCTGCCGGCGGTGACCGTCGGCGAGATCCTGAAGCTGGTCAAGCTGGATCCCCGTCAGCACTTCACCAAGCCGCCCGCCCGCTTCACCGAAGCGGCCCTGGTGCGCGAGCTGGAAAAACGCGGTATCGGCCGCCCGTCCACCTACGCCTCCATCATCTCCACCATCGTCGATCGCGGCTATGTGCGGGTCGAGAGTCGCCGCTTCTTCGCCGAGAAGATGGGTGAGATCGTCACCGACCGCCTGGTGGAGAACTTCGTCGAGCTGATGAACTACGAGTTCACCGCCAAGATGGAAGACAAGCTCGATGGCATCGCCGAAGGCAGCCTGGAGTGGAAGAAGGTGCTGGACGCCTTCTACGCCGAGTTTACCCAGGAGCTGGAGCAGGCCGACAAGCCGGCGGAAGAGGGGGGCATGCGAGCCAACCAGATGGTGCTGACCGACATCGACTGCCCGGATTGCGGCCGCAAGATGGGCATTCGTACTGCCACCACAGGCGTCTTCCTCGGCTGCTCCGGCTATGCCCTGCCGCCGAAGGAGCGCTGCAAGAAGACCATCAACCTGGTCAGTGCCGACGAGTTCGTCTCCGCCACCGACGGGGACGAAGCCGAGACCGAGGCGCTGCGCGCCAAGCACCGCTGCGGCGTCTGCGGCACCGCCATGGATGCCTACATCATCGATGACAGCCGCAAGCTGCACGTCTGTGGTCGCAACCCGGACTGCGACGGTTACGAAATCGAGCAGGGCCAGTTCAAGCTCAAGGGCTATGAAGGGCCGAGCATCGAATGCGATCGCTGCGGCTCCGAGATGCAGCTCAAGAACGGCCGCTTCGGCAAGTACATGGGTTGCACCAACGAGACCTGCAAGAACACCCGCAAGATCCTGAAAAACGGTGACATCGCGCCGCCGAAGGAAGATCCGGTGCCGTTGCCGGAGCTCAAGTGCACCCAGTCCGACGCCCACTTCGTGTTGCGTGACGGGGCGGCGGGTCTGTTCCTAGCCGCCAGCAACTTCCCGAAATCCCGTGAGACTCGTGCGCCTCTGGTGGAGGAGCTCAAGCGCTTCCGCGATCGGTTGTCGCCCAAGCATCAGTACCTGGCCGACGCCCCGGCGTCAGATCCTGACGGTAACGCATCCGTGGTGCGCTTCAGCCGCAAGAGCAAGGAGCAGTACGTGATGACGGAGGTGAACGGCAAGGCAACGGGCTGGACCGCCCATTACGACAATGGAAAATGGCAGGAGAGCCTGCCCAAGGCGAAGAAAGCCTGATCCGCTACCGCTCATACCATGATGAAAGAGGCCCCTTGCGAGGGGCCTTTTTATTGGGAGATGGCGGTATACTGAGAGGGCTGCATGGATGGCAGCACAAGACAGGGAGGTTGTCATGGAGATACATGAAATCCGGCCAGGCATGACCTGCCTGACACGGGAAGGAACGGCCTATGTGCTGGAAGTGGACAGGCAGAGTCTGCTGGTATTGCTGCAGCGGGAAGATGAAACCATCCCGGTGCAGGTACGTTGCGACGACATCCTGGGCCCCCTTGCCAGCGATTAGCGAAATCGCCCAGAAAGGGACTAGAACGGGATCAGAAAGAGCAGCTCGGCGAGGTCGGGCTGCCACTGCCACTCCCCCATCCTGACCCGCCCGCCAATCACGGGCACCCCCTCTTCCTGCAATCTTCCTACCTGTTCATCAAACCCCACCGAGCCCTTGGGCAAGGAGATGGCACCCCCTGCGCCCAGCACGCGATGCCAGGGCAGCGTCTTGTCCGTCTCCCGCAACACTTTTCCCACCAGCCGCGCCCGCCCGGGCAGGCCCGCGAGATCGGCGACCTGACCATAGCTCACCACGCGGCCGGCCGGGATCAGGGCCAGGATAGCCTCGATGCGCGCCACCTTGTTCAAGGGGGAAGGGGGAGGGGTCATCATCATGGTGTGTTACTCGGCGTGAAACAAAAGCGCCACCATTGTGGCGCTTCCGTGGTCTGGGGGGCAACAGGGGATCCGGCTCAGCCGAAGGTCTGGCTCAGCCCCCTGAGCTCGCTGGCGCGTTTGAGCAGCTCCTGGCTGGAGTTGTCCACCGCCTGGATCTTCTGGCTGTTGGCGCGGGAGTACTGGGAGATCTGGTGGATGTTGCGGCTGATCTCCTCCACCACTGCCTGCTGCTGTTCGGCCGCGGCGGCTATCTGGGTGGAGAACTCGGTCACCTGATCTATCTCCCCCAGCACCAGATGCAGGTTGCCGGAGCCCTGGCGCGTCATCAGGGCGCACTCGCGGGTCTGGGCCAGGTTGTCCTGCATCATCCCCTGCCAGCGTCCCAGGGTCTGCTGGATCTGGCGGATGCTGCCCTGGATCTGTTCGGTCGCCTTGTGGGTGCGGGTGGAGAGGGTGCGCACCTCGTCCGCCACCACCGCAAAGCCGCGTCCCTGCTCACCGGCCCGCGCCGCCTCGATGGCGGCGTTGAGGGCCAGCAGGTTGGTCTGCTCGGCGATGCCCTGGATCTCGCCCATGACGCTGCCGATCCGCTCGGATTCGTTCGCCAGCTCGACGGCGGAGTGGAAGGCATGCTCCGCCTGCCTGGCCAGCAGCTCCATCTGCTGCTCGGTCTGATCCAGCTGCTGCACCGTGTGCTGGCAACTGCTGCGTGCCTCTGTCACCTGGCTGTTGGTGTCCAGGATGTTGCGCGCTATCTCGTGGGCCGTGCTGGCCATCTGGGTCATGGCGGCGGCCATCTGCTGGGTCTGGGCGTCCTGCTCGTTGATGTCGAGGAAGGCTTGATGGGAAGAGTCCTGCAGGTCGGTCGCCAGGGTCTGCAGGGGATGGGTGGCGTCGTTGACCCGACCCAGCACGGTACGAATGCGGGCCTGCAGCATCTTGAGATGGAAATCGGCGATGGCGCCGGGGGCATCCCCCGAGTAGACCAGCCGGGTCAGGCTGTCATATTGCTGGCCGAGCCGCTTGAGGTAGCGTGGCAGCGAGATGAGCTCGCGCCAGTAAGTGCCGGCGACGGCCAGCAGGGGCAGCAGCATCAGCAGCACGGTCAGGGCACCCTGGGAGAAGGCCGCCCAGCCAAAGAGCACCAGCATCAGCAGGCCGAGCAGCAGGGGTCTGGCACTGTGCAGGGAGGGCAGCTTGCTGGCGCCGCCCTGTTCGGCCTTGAGCAGGGCCTGATAGGCCTGGGCTGCGACCAGCTTGAGCTGGGGCTCCGGCTTGCAGCGCACCGACTGGTAGCCGCTTATCTTGCCGTTCTCGTAGATGGGGGTCACATAGGCGTCGACCCAGTAATAGCGGCCATCCTTGCAGCGGTTCTTGACCATGCCGCGCCAGGGGTTGCCCTCCTTGAGGCGATCCCAGAGGTCGGCGAAGGCGGCCTTGGGCATGTCGGGGTGACGCACCAGGTTGTGGTTGTGTCCGACCAGTTCATCGACCTGGTAGCCGGCGATGCGGCAGAAGGCAGGGTTGGCGTAGGTGATGACGCCGCGCAGATCCGTGGTGGAGACGAGTTGCACGTCGGCGGGGAACTCAACTTCACTGTCCTGGATCTGGACGTGTTTGCGGGCCATAAGGGTAAGCTCCGAGGCGTTGCTGGTTGTTATTGTGGTTGAGCCGGATGCAGGCCCGGGCGCAGTGCGTCTTGCCCGGCCTCATCGGGGGCCTTATTTTGCCAACAAAGGCAGAGTAAAAGTAGGGGCCAGGTTGGATTTCTGTTGTTTAGTGGTAAAAAAATGGCGACCAAAAGGTCGCCAAAAAGAGAAAGACAACACTACCTCTGTGGCACCCGGTAACGCACCTGTAACTGATCGAGGATCTGCAGCTGGCCGGGCAGGCGGGCGGCGAAGTGATCCCAGGCCTTGCGGGCGGGGTCGCTCCACGCCACCTCGGCCGTGGCGAGCATGCGCGGGAACAACATGTAGTCGAGACGATCGCGAGAGGTGACCAGTTCCGACCACAAGGGGCTCAGCACCCCCAGGATGTTATCGTTGGCATGGAAATCGACCGGTGCAGGATCACATCGGTAGACCTGCTCCAGATTGAGGGTCCCCGCCCAGTAGAGCCCGGGTTCATGGATGTCCGGGCTCCAGGCGAGATCCAGATAGAGAGACTGGGCCGGGGCCATCACCACGGGGTAACCCGCGGAGGCGGCATCCAGCCCCGCCTGGAAGCTGGTCCAGGCGAAGATGGTGGCGTCCCGGCTCACCTTGTCCCCGTGCAGTATCTCCTCCCACCCCAGCATCTGCTTGCCCCTGGCCGCGAGGTATTGCTGGCAGTGGCGCAGCAGGTGGCCCTGCAGCTCCCGGCAATCGGAGTAGCCCTGCTCTGCCATCAACTGCTGGCAGGCGGGGCTGTCGGTCCAGACCCCGGTCGGCACCTCGTCCCCCCCCATGTGCACCTGAGTGCCGGGGAAGAGTGTGCACACCTCGTCGATCACCGCCTCCAGGAAGCGATAGGTGCCGGGCAGGGCCGGGTTGAGCACGTTGTCGTCAAAATATTGCACCGAGAGGTAGCGGGAGCTGTCCGCCTCTTCTCGCAGCAGTTCTGGCAGCGCCTTGATGGCCGCGTGGCAGTGACCCGGGATGTCTATCTCCGGGATGATGGTGATGCCGAGCCCGGCGCCGTAGGCCACCAGTTCGCGCACCTCGCTCTGGGTGTAGTAACCGCCATAGGGTTCGGGGCCGCCGCTGAGCTGAGGATCCACCGCCAGGCCATGTCCCCGCCAAGCCGCCACCTCGGTCAGCTGGGGGAAGGCCTTGATCTCGAGGCGCCAACCCTCGTCATCGGTCAGGTGCCAGTGGAAGCGGTTGAACTTGTAGAGGCTCATCTGCTTGAGCAGGCGCTTGAGGGTGGCGATGGAGTGGAAGTGGCGGGCGCAGTCGAGAAAGATGCCGCGAAAACCGAAGCGCGGTGCATCCTCCACTTCGAGGCAGGGCAGGCTCTCCCCGTGTTGCAGGGCCCACTGTGCCAGGGTCACCAGACCATGGCGCCAGCCCGCCTCCCCGGCGGCCCGGATGCGGATCTCCTCCGGCGTGATGGTGAGTTCATAGCCCTCGGGGGTAAGCGGCGCCTCGACCAGGTGGATCTCGGCGTCGTGATCCTGTGTCAGGGCGAGCCCCGTCAGCTCGTTGAAATGGGCCAGCAGGGGAGCGAGGGAGACTGGGCCGCTGACATGGGCTCGCTCGGCCAGGCGGAAGTTGCCTTCCGGCAGTCTCAGGTGCACCGGCTGGGGCACTATGCCGTTGGCGGGCTCCACCTCGGGCAGATCGGGGGTCACGGCGGGGCTCGGCGGCAGGCCGAGATCCTGGCCCGTCTGCACCACGGGTTGCAGCTGGGCTTGGGCGCCTTCGTCCGTCAGGCTGAGGAAGAAGCCCTGGGGCAGATCGGAGTAGCGTTTGATTGGGGTGTTGCGGCAGCAAAAACGCAGCTCGCTGACCCCCTCATTGGGTACCAGTACCTTGTAGCTACCGCTCTGGCGCGCCAGAGCTCCCCCTTCCACCGACTGGGGATCTATGTGGCGAGCCAGGCAGAAGTGCAGCTTCCAGGGGCTTGCCGGGAGCTGGCTCAGGGTGAAGCGGAACCAGACGTCTTCACCGTCGCGACGGTCGATCTGGGTATGGATCAGGGGTGCAGACATGGGTATTCCTCTGATGGGGTGAACAAGATGGGGTCCTCTCCCGCAGGTGGCTCGGCGTGGACTGTGCTCAGGGATGCAGGCATGGGTAGGCCTCTGACTGGGCAAACGGGGTTGTGCCCTTTCCAGCGCATCGTTCACACCCGACAGGGCTCAAGGATGCAGACATGGGTAGGCCTCCGATTGGGCAAACAGGATGGCACCTTCCAGCGCATCGGCTTGCGGGGGAACCAGGTTGAGGTGCCCCAGGCGAGGGGCCAGGCGCATGCCGACGCCGCCCAGCAGGGCGATGCGGTCGGCTCCCAGCAGCCCCATGCCCTCCAGCAGGGTCTGCAACTGGGCACAGGTTTCATCCAGCAGCTGGTTGGCGAGCTCATCCCCGTCGCTGGCGGCGTCGAACACCCAGGGGGCGAAGCGGCCATAGTCGGCGGGAATGGCGCGGGCGGCCCAGCGCACCACCTCGGCCTGATCCCGCTTGAAGTGATCGAGCAGGCGCACGGCGAGCAGGCTGGGGGGCAGTATGCCGTCGTGGCAGAGCAGGGATTGCTGGATGGCGCGCAGCCCGAGCCAGGCGCCGCTGCCGAGATCCGAGATGGGGAAGCCGCGCCCTGAGCAGGTATGAAGCCGGCCATGGCGGTAGATGAGCCCGGCGGATCCTGTGCCGGCGATGAGGATGGCCCCCTCGCGGCCGCCAAAGGCGCCGAGGCAGGCGCCGAAGGCGTCGGAGGTGAGCCTGACGCTCGCAAAGGGGAAGGGCATCTTAAGCAGGGCGTGGTAGCAGTCGGCCAGCTCGGCGGAGGCGAGCGCCAGCCCCACCCCCATCTGCTGTTCGCACTCGATGCCAAGCCCGGCGGCCAGCCGGGCGCTGGCGATGGCCGCCAGCACGTTGGCGTGGGCGAGGGGGATGCCGAGCTCCAGATTGGAGCCTGCGGCGCGTCCCTCTCCCAGCACTCTGCCCCCCTTGTCCCGAATGCGAGCGCGGGTGTGCGTTCCCCCGCCATCGACCCCGACCCAGTACTCAATCATGACGGGCCTCCGGCGCACTCTGCCAGCTGATGGCCAGGGCGAACCAGGCGCCGTGTGGGATCCACTGCTCCCCCCAGCGCCAGTTTTGATCCAGCCTCTCCTTGTACTCTTCGGGGATGAAAGCCACCTCAGCCTCGTCATCGAACCCGGCTGTGATGCCGTTGCAGATCCCCCCGGGTGCATTGGGATAACCGGCGGTGTAGCTCGGGTTGTTGATGCCGTGCCCCGCCAGCATGCAGGCGTTGAAGGGGTTTTGCCCGAGGATCCAGTCGAGCTGGCGCTGGCCGAACGTCGTCAGGAGCTGGCTCTGCTGGGGGAAGTGGCGGGCCGCGGCGAAGGCCATGGCGGCGAGGGACGCCAGCCGGGCGTTCTCGCCCTGCCACCAGTAACCGGACTCGTTGTGGTGGGGCATAAAGAAGCTGATGCGGGGGGCTTCGTCGACGCCCTTCACATATTGGCGGGCAAGGGCGAAGGGGTTGCCTGCCCGGGCGGCGAGGGCCAGCTCGGCGGCCAGCGCCTGCTGCACCACGGCGCTCACCCGGGCGCGGCGCTCCTGATCCGGCTCGACTCCCAGGTATTCCAGCAGGGCCAGCACCGGCAGACCCGCCTCGGCGGCGTGGTAGTAGGGGCGCGAGCCGTCGTCGTTGGCACTCCAGTAGTGGCCGAGCTCGGGGTGGGAGCGCTGGCGGGCGCAGAGCCTGTCAGCCCGGTCCCTTGCCTCCCCGAGCCAGTCGCGGCCAAGGGTCCGGGTCAGTTCCACCGCCGCCAGCAGGGCGCAGTAGTCGTCGATGATGTTCTCGCAACCATCGTCCAGGTAGGCGAGGTTGTGTTCGCGCAGGTGCAGGTAGCTGCGCCTGGCCGCCCCGGCATAGTGGCTGGTATCAAAGTCGCCGCCGGTCTGCTCGCGGGCGGCGCGGGCCAGGGCGGCGATGGCCATGCCACCTCCCTGGCGAAAGCCTGCTTGCCAGTGGTCGGATTTGAGCCCCTGTTGGGTGGCGTAGGCGCACAGCTCGCGCTGCTCGGGATCCTTGCTCCACTTGTCGAACAGTGTCATGTAGAAGAAGCCGCTCTCATCTTGCATCCGGCAGAGAAAATCCGCCCCGTGCAGCCCCTCGTCACTGAGCCGCTTGCAGAGATTCAGCCCGTCGATGTCGTGGCGCGTCGCCAGTAGCGCCCGGCTCTTGAGCAGGCTCCACACCACCAGGGGGGTCTGCTGGGGATTGAGGTAGTTGGCGTAGGAGAGGTGGCTCAGGTACTTGCTCATGTCGCCGCTGGCATCGAACCAGCCGCCGTGCACATCCTTGTGCTGGTTGGTGCCAAACAGGCGGGCACGGCGGTCGGCTCTATCGAAGGTGCCGCTGGCGCGCTGGCCCTTGAAGTAGTGAATGACATCGGAGAGGCAGCGGCCGGTCAGCAGATCCTGGCCTATGGCGAAGCGGGTGGAGCGGACTATGCCTTGGGCTGTTATCGCCTCCAGCCGGTAGTGGCCGGGCTCCTTGAATGCGGAGAAGTCGGCGCGCCAATAAGCTCGCCCCTGCCAGCCGGGCACCTGGCCTGCGGCCTGGAGAGGCACCTCCAGCAGGAGGCGGTCATCATGCAGGCGGCGCAGTCGCACCAGACCGCTAATCTCCACATCGGCGGCGGTCTGCAGCAGGGCAATCTTGTGCCCGTCACACTCGTAACCCACCTGATTGATCAAGAGTTCCATCCAGCTTTACTCCCTGGTCTGGGGCAATGAAGGGGTCTCGCGAGGAGGCCCGGGTGAAGGTGTTGCGGGCCGGGAAGGCCGCCCCCGGCGAGGGGCTGGCTTATTCGTGCAGGTAGCAGCGCACGAAGTGGTTGTCGGCAAGCCGGGTCACGGGGGGCAGGCTCTCCTTGCAGCGCGCCATGGCCTGATGGCAGCGACCGGCGAAGGGGCAGCCATGGGACTCCGGGGTCCAGAGCGGTATCTCCCCCTTGCGGCCCCCCTCCAGCTCGGCGTGTATGCTCTTCTCGGGGTCGGGCACCGCCGAGATGAGTAACTGGGTGTAGGGGTGCTGGGGGTGGTGCAGTATCTCGTCCACTTCCCCCCACTCCACCATGTGACCCACATACATCACCGCCAGATCTTCGGCCACGTAGCGGGCGGTGGCGATGTCGTGGGTGATGTAGAGCATGGAGACGCCGAGTTCGTTCTTCATCTGCTCCATCAGGTTGAGGATGCCGATACGAATGGAGACGTCGAGCATGGAGGTGGGCTCGTCCGCCAGCACCACTTCCGCCTCCACCGCCAGGTTGCGGGCGATGTTGACCCGCTGGCGCTGGCCGCCGGAGAGCTGGTGGGGATATTTGGCCGCCGTCGCCTTGGCGGGGGTCAGGCCGACCTTCTCCAGCAGGGCGTAGACCATGTCAGGCAGATCTTTCTTGTCGAGCACCTTGCTGTGCAGCAGCAGGGGACGGGCGATGTGGTGGTAGATGGTGTGGGTCGGGTTGAGCGAACCGAACGGGTCTTGCCACACCATCTGTACACTCTGACGATAGTCCAGCAGGGCGGTGCCCTTGTTGAACTCCTCCAGATCCCGGCCCCGGTAGAGAATGCGGCCGTTGGAGAGCTTGTACATCTTGGCGATGATCTTGGCGATGGTGCTCTTGCCGGAGCCCGATTCCCCCACCACCGCCAGGGCGCGGCCCCGGTGCAGGTTGAAGGTGATGTCGGAGAGGGCCCGCATCTTGCCGCTCTTGATGGCATTGGAGTTGACGGCGAAGTCCTTGTAGAGATGCTGGACCTCGATGATGGGCGCGTTGGTTTGGGCGATTTGCATGACAGACATCCTTAACAGCCAGCGGCCTTGTCCAGATAGATGGGGTGGTTCAGGGATTCCTCGGCCGAGTCATAGAGATGGCAGGCGGCCTGCTGCCCGGGCCGGATCTCGGCCAGCTGGGTATATTCCTGGCGGCAGCGTTCGTGCACCTTGCCGCAGCGGGCCTGGAAGCGGCAGCCGACCGGCACTTCCAGCAGGTTGAGCGGGGTGCCGGGGATCCCCTCCAGCACGGTTTTTGGCCCGTGCAGGGGGGGGAAGGAATTGCCCAGCCCCTTGGTGTAGGGGTGCAAGGGAGCAGTCAGAATTGACTTGGACGGCGCCACCTCCACCAGCTCCCCCGCATACATGATGCCGATGCGATCGCAGAACTCGACCATGAGCGAGAGGTCATGGGTGATGAAGAGAATGGAGAAGTTGAACTTTGCCTTGAGGGCGTAGACCTTCTGCAGTATCTCCCGCTGCACCACCACATCCAGCGCCGTGGTGGGCTCATCCATGATCAAGAGCTCGGGGTTGAGCGCCATGGCGATGGCGATCACCAGCCGCTGGCGCATGCCGCCGGAGAACTGGTGCGGGTAGTCCTTGAGCCGGCTCGGGTGGATGTCGACTATCTCCAACAGCTCCTGGGCGCGCTTGATGGCCTCGTAGCGGGTCATGCCGGGGTTGTGGGCCAAGAGCACGTCGCAGAACTGCTCCTCCATGCGCAGCACGGGGTTGAGCGCATTCATGGCGGACTGGAACACCACGCTCGCCTGGCGCCAGCGGTAGCTGCGCAGCCGCTCGTCGTCAAAGCCGAGGATGTTCTCCCCCTTGAACAGGATCTCGCCGCCACTGATGTAGGCGGGCGGCTTGTGCAGCCGGGCCACCGAGAAGGCGACCGTCGACTTGCCGCAGCCGGACTCGCCGGCGAGGCCGAAGACTTCGCCGGGGGCTATGTCAAAGCTGACCGAATTGACGGCGCGCACGTCGCCGCTCTCGGTGATGTAGTCGACGCAGAGGTTGCGTACCGACAGCAGGGGTTGTTGCGAGCTCATGCTGTCTTCTCCTGGGCGGCAATGGGGGTGACGGGGGCGGCGAGCTGTTTCCAGCGGCGCAGGCCCTTGTGAGAGCGCAGTTGCGGGTTGGCTATCTCGTCGATGGCGAAGTTGAGCATGGCCAGACCCGCCCCCAGGGTGGCGATGGCAAAGCAGGGGGCCAGGATTTCCCACCAGGCACCTACCAGGATGGCGCTGGAGGTCTGGGCGTTGTAGAGCATGATGCCCCAGCTGACCACGGTCGGATCACCCAGTCCCAGGAACTCCAGGGTCGCCTCGGTGACGATGGCGTAGATGATGGATCCGATGAAGCTCACCCCTATGATGGAGATGAGGTTCGGCAGTATCTCCACCAGAATGATGCGCCAGGCCGGCTCACCCAGCACCTCGGCGGCGATGACGAACTCTTTCTCCCGCAGTGCCAGGGTCTGGGCACGGATCACCCGGGCGCCATAGGCCCAGGAGGTAAAGCCTATGATGAGCGCAATCACCGTCGGTGACGCCTCCCCGATAAAGCTCGCGAGCACCAGTAATAAAGGGAGGTTGGGGATCACCAGCACCACGTTCATCAGGAAGGTGAGGCATTCGTCCACCACGCCGCCGAAGTAACCGGCAGTGATGCCGATGCCGATGGCGAGGGCGCAGACCAGCAGGCCTGCCCCGAAGCCCACCATCAGGGAGATGCGGGCGCCACTGGTGAACTGGGCCCAGAGATCGTGGCCCATGCGGTTGGAGCCCATCACCAGCTCCATGCTGGGGGGCTGGTGGGGGCGAGCGACCCGCTTGGTGGGTTCATTGCTGGCGAGCAGCGGGGCAAACAGGGCCATCAGCACGAAGGTGACTACGATGGCGAGGCCGAAGGCCGCCTTCTTGTTGCCCAGCAGGATCTTGAGGATGGTCGGCATACGCATCTTATTTGCCTCCTGTACGCAGACGGGGATCCAGGAAGACGTAGAGCACGTCCGCCAGGAAGTTGAAGCTGAGCATGGTGATGGTCATGATGAGCAGTTGCCCCTGAATGAGCGGGTAGTCGCGGGCCAGGATGCCCTGATAGAGGGTCAATCCGAGACCCGGGTAGTTGAAGATCACCTCGGTGATGAGGGAGCCACCGATGACGAAACCGAGCGCCATGGAGAGGGCGGTGACGCTGGGCAGCACGGCGTTGCGGGCGCCGTAGTTGAAGATGACCCGGTTGCTGGAGAGCCCCTTGGCCTTGGCCATGGTGATGTAGTCCTCGCCGAGCAGGTTGATCATGTTGTTGCGCATGGTGATGAGGAAGCCCCCCACCTGCACAATGGCCAGGGTGCCCACCGGCATGATGGCGTGCAGCATGATGCTCTTGATGTGTTCCCAGCCGAAATCGGCGGGGATCTCCGGACTATAGGCGTAGCCGATGGGCAGCCAGCCGAGGCTGACCCCGAACAGGAACAGGGCGAGCAGGGAGACCACCACGGGGGGAATGGCCTGCATCACCAGGGTGAGCGGGGAGAGGATGCTGTCCATGCGTCCCCCCCGGTACCAGGCGGCGAAGATGCCGACGATGGAGCCGATGGAGAAGCTCAAAATGGTGGAGGTACCCACCAGGAACAGGGTCCAGCCGATGGCGCGACCGAGCACGTCGGCGACCGGTTGGGGGTAGTAGCGCACCGAGGTGCCGAGATCCCAGGTGAAGACACTCTTCACATAGGCGAGAAACTGGGTGGTGATGGGACCGTCAACGAACCCGAAGGTGGCCTTGAGGGCCTCCAGGGCGGCAGGTTCCATCATGGCGCCGGCCCGGGCGAACATGACGGAGACGGGATCTCCGGGCATGGCTCTGGGCAGCAGGAAGTTGATGGTGGCGGCCACCAGGAAGGCGACCAGATAGAAGGAGAAGCGTCTTAGTATAAATCCCATGGTGAACCCTTTTACTGCAAGCCTGCCCCGCGCCGGGCAAAGCTCCCCCAACCCCGGCAACGACGGGGGATGGAAGACATGGCGGGGAAAAAAGGCCCCCCGCAGGGGGCCGAGGTGATTAGCTGTTTGGCTTGAGTGACAACACGTGCAGCAGACGCTCCGGGGTGTCCGGGTGTACCTGCGGCTTGGCGACGGGGTTGTCGGCACTGAACCAGCCATTGAAGCGCTTGGTGCTGTATTCGTACCAGGTCGGGTTGTTGAACACCGGGATGATGGTCTGGTTGGCACCGACGCGCTCCTGGATGGCAAACATGATCTCCTTCTGCTTGGCCGCATCGGCGGTCTGGGTGAAGTCATCGATCAGCTTGTCGAGCTCAGGATCCTTGTAACGGGGCGCTGCGAAGCGGTTGCCGCGCTCACCCATGTTGCGGGAGTGGAAGGCGGTCTCGAAGTACTTGTGCGGGTTGGCACCGGCAAAGTAACCCTGCAGAGCGACGTCGAAGTCACCGGTGATCAGGTTCTCGGTCCAGACGGTGGCTTCCGGGGTGGAGGTCTTGGCGTTCAGGCCCAGGGCCTGCAGGCCTTCGACCCCGATCTGGACTGTGTTGACCCAGTCGGTCCAGCCGTTCGGTACCAGCACCTTGAATTCGATCTTCTTGCAGCTCGGGGTGTCGAGGAACTTGTCGCCGTCACAGTCCTTGTAGCCCGCTTCCTTCAGCAGTGCCTTGGCACCTTCCAGGTCGAACTTGTTGTATTTGCCGTATTTCTTCTCGACGTCCGGGTTGTCCCAGGAGGCGAATGCCTTGCCAAGGCCTGACGGGTATTCGTTGACGGTCGGGTAGCCATAGCCTGCGATGTCCACCATGGACTGGCGGTCCATCGCCATGGAGAAGGCGCGGCGGAAGTTGATGTCGTTGAAGGCTTCGTTATTGCCCGGGTTCTTGCTCTGGAAGTTGACGTTGAACGCCACTGTGCCGGAGGCGGGGAACCAGTACTTGTTGTTCTTGGGATCGTTGCCGACGTAGAGGCGCTCGATGTCCGGCACGAAGGAGCCGAACCAGTCCACGTCACCCTTCATCACAGCGGCCAGTACCTGGTCGTTGGTGGCCATCTGCGGCATGCGCAGGCAGTCGATGGCGAGGTTGGCGTTGTCCCAGTAGTGCGGGTTGCGGCACTGGGTATAGAGCTGGGCGGAGAAGTTGTCCACTTCGGTGAAGGGACCTGTGCCGACCGGTTTGTCGTTGGTGAAGGCAACCGGGTCTTTCACCGACTTCCACTGATGCTCGGGGACGATGGGCACCAGCACCAGGTCATTCACCACGTTGGTGTTGACCTCGGCCAGGTCGAATTTGACCTTGTGCTCACCCAGCTTCTCGACACCCTTGATCTGAGTCCAGATGGAGCGCTCATCCAGCGCCTTGTTGGCCTTGACCAGGTTGAAGGAGAAGATAATGTCGTCGGCGGTGAAGGCTTCACCATCGGACCACTTGACCCCTTCGCGCAGGTCGAAGGTGACCGACTTCAGGTCATCGCTGAAGGCATAGTTGGTGGCCAGACGATAGACGGGTTTGCCACCCTGCATATCGTTGAAGATCACCAGCGGCTCATAGATGAAGTGGCGGGTGGTGTGCAGCAGACCGGCCTGCAGGAAGGGGTTGAAGTTCTTGACCCATGCGGTCTCCTGTTGCGCGACCAGGGTCAGAACCGTCTTGTTTTCGGCGGCCATGGCGGTGCCGGCGGCACCGAGCATCAGGGTTCCCAGCATGACTGAGGTAGCGATTTTGGATACTTTGGCAAGCATATTTTTTCCTTTCTTATTGGTCTTCCATGGTTTTGGAATGGAGCACCGGATCCCATGCTTGGATACCGGCCCTCAATGTTGGTCAGGTTTTGCACCCTTGTAGTTGTGTCATCCAACGTCCCTAGAAAAGCAGAGTTAACAGGAAAACAACAACTCTTCATTTCGTCGATATCGTAAAAACTCCCACCCTCTCGTCATTATCGTCAAACTCTATTTTTAATCCTTTTAAATTATACAGTTGCATTAATTCTCACAAAGTACCAAGTCACCATTTATGACAATTCAAAGACGATAGTGTGAAGTGGATCGTGCTCGTTTTTGCTCCCCTTCAGTGGCTTTTTTTTGAGCTTGAAACAAGCGCTCCGAGGAGAAGGACAGAACTGTGCGCTGGCTCACTAAGGAGGAATCTTCCGGCTCGTCGGGTGATGGCGGGTGGTCCCTCTCTAACAGAAGAACCCGGCCTGGATGCCAATGGGTTTTCGTGTCGACTGATTACGGGCAATAAAAAAGCCAGTCAGCATTCACTGACTGGCTTCGGGTGCCACATCCGTTAGCGGATTAGTTGACCAGGCTGGCCCACAGATCGTACTCGTCCGCTTCGTCGATGCGGACCTTGACGAGATCGCCGGGCTTGAGGCCGGTTTCACCGTTCAGGTAGACCAGGCCGTCGATCTCGGGGGCATCGGCGAAGGAGCGGCCGGTGGCGCCCTCTTCGTCCACTTCGTCGATCAACACCGTCATCTCCTTGCCGACCTTGCGGGCCAGCTTGCGAACGGAGACCTGCTGCTGCAGCTCCATGAAGCGCTGGAAACGCGCTTCCTGGACGTCTTCCGGCACAGGATCCGGCAGCTCGTTGGCCTTGGCACCCTCGACCGGGCTGTATTTGAAGCAGCCAACGCGGTCCAGCTCCGCCTTGTCGATGAAGTCCAGCAGCATCTGGAACTCTTCTTCGGTCTCGCCGGGGAAGCCGACGATGAAGGTGGAGCGCAGGGTGATCTCGGGGCAGATCTCGCGCCACTTCTGGATCCGTTCCAGGGTGCGCTCGACGGTACCCGGACGCTTCATCAGTTTGAGGATGCGCGGGCTGGCGTGCTGCAGCGGAATGTCCAGGTAGGGCAGGACCTTGCCATCGCGCATCAGCGGGATGACGTCATCCACATGGGGATAGGGGTAGACGTAGTGCAGGCGCACCCAGATGTCGAGCTTGGCCAGCTCCTCGCACAGGGCCACCATGCTGGTCTTGACCGGCATGCCGTCGTAGAAACCGGTGCGGTGCTTGACGTCCACGCCGTAGGCGGAGGTGTCCTGGGAGATCACCAGGATCTCCTTCACGCCGGCCTCTTTCAGGCGCTTGGCCTCGGCCAGTACCTCGCCGATGGGACGGCTCACCAGATCCCCGCGCATGGAGGGGATGATGCAGAAGGTGCAGCGGTGGTTGCAGCCCTCGGAGATCTTCAGATAGGCGTAGTGACGGGGAGTCAGCTTGACGCCGTGGGCCGGCACCAGGCTGGTGAAGGGGTTGTGGGTCGGCTTTTCCACGTACTTGTGAACGTGACCCAGCACCTCTTCGTAGGCGTGGGGGCCGGTTATCTCGAGCACCTTGGGGTGGATCTCGCGGATCTGGTTCTCTTTGGCACCGAGGCAACCGGTGACGATCACCTTGCCGTTTTCGGCCAGGGCTTCGCCGATGGCTTCCAGCGACTCCTGTACCGCGCTGTCGATGAAGCCGCAGGTGTTGACCACCACCAGCTCCGCATCGTCATAGCTGGGCACCACATCGTACCCTTCGGTACGCAGCTGGGTCAGGATACGCTCGGAATCGACCAGATTTTTGGGGCAACCCAAGGAGACGAATCCTACTTTGGGGGCCTGTTTTGTGTTGGACATCGCTCAATCACTCTTAGGTGGCTCTTATTCAAGGGCGCGGATTTTACCGGAATGGCTAACCAAAAACTATACAACCGAGGTTGTCAGGCCGAACAATATTTACGGTCGGGCCCGTCGGCTATCGGCAGATAAGGAGAGCCGTGCATGATGGTGGTGGTCGTGACCGTCCGGGGACCGCAGTTCCCTCAGACCGGATGAGGGCTGCGACACCATACTGGAGAGATGGGAAGTCTGTGTTTGCTGACTGGAGCGGAATGGAGAGGCATTCGGGACTTCTTGGAGTTGGCTTAAATCTGATAGGGTGACATGTCCGCTGACGCGATATTTAAGGAGCACACAATGAAGAGCCGATCCTGGTTGATTGCCGCCGTCCTGGCACTTGCATCTAGCCCCAGCCATGCCGACTGGGCGAAATTGAAGGAAGCGGCCTCCGAGCTTGGCACTGCGGTGAGCGACACCGGCAAGGAGGCGTGGCAGGGGATCACCGATTTTTCGAAGGCGACCTGGGAGTCTGTCTCCACCTGGGGGGCCGATGCCTACAACAAGGCGGGTGCCTGGACGGAAGAGAGCGCAGCCACCGGCAAGGAGTGGCTGACGGCCGCCGACAAGAAGCTCGATACCATGCTGGAACCCAAGACCCCGACAGAGGCCCGTACCGCCCTCGATACCATGGCCGATACCGCACTGGTGCGGCTGTTCAACGAGCAACCCTCCGCCAAGCTGCTGTTTGACAAGGCCTATGGCTATGCGGTGTTCGACTCACGCAAGTTCTCCCTGATGATCCACACCAATCAGGGATCCGGGGTGGCGGTGAACCGCTCGAATGGCAAACACACCTATATGAAGATGTTTGGCGCCGGCATGGCGGCTGGCTTCGGCGGCAAGTTCTATCAGCAGGTGATGTTGTTCGAGACCAAACAGACCTTTGACAACTTCGTGAACAAGGGTTGGGAGGCGACCTCGGAGGCGGGCGTGGTCGCCGGCAAGGAGAGCGCGTCGCTTGACTCGGGTTACAACGGCGGCATGGCCATCTACCAGCTTGGTGAGAAGGGGTTGCTGTACGGCGTCAGCATCACGGGATCCAAATACTGGATCGACGAGGATCTGACGCAATAGAGATCGGAATCTGAGCCTGGCCCGCGATGCGGGCCTTTTTCATGTGCCCGCCTGCTCGCCGCGCGGCCAGCAGACGGGCATCTTCCCGGGATCCCTGCTGCCGGCATGATGGCCCGTTGCACAGGTGGGGTACAGGATCCTTATGCATTGGCACTCTAATTGCTTAAGGCTTGCCAGTGTCAACGATTTGTCTGGGAAGAGAAGATGGAAATAAGCGCAAGCAGCCTGATGCAAGAGATGCAGGCTCTCAGGGTCGAAGCCGGTGCCACGCCGCTGACCCAGCCCGGTCGTCAGGTCAACTCGGATTTTGGCCAGATGCTGCAGCAGGCCCTCGACAACGTCAACGAGCTGCAGGGCAGCGCCAACGATCTGCGCACCCGGTTCGATCTGGGGGACAAGTCGGTGGATCTCTCCGAAGTGATGATCGCTGGGCAGAAATCCTCCATCGCTTTCGAGGCGACGGTGCAGGTGCGCAACAAGATGGTCGATGCCTACAAGACCATCATGAACATGCCGGTATAACTCAGGCCCATGGCGACCGAGCATCATAAACATGTCAGCAATAAGGACATAAATCGTGGCTAACGATCCAAACGGCGATCTGCTGATGAACAACGAGGGGGCGGCCGCCCTCGATGAGCAGGAGCAGAAGAGCTCGGCGCTGGGCTTTTTGTCCAATACCGATGTGTTGCGGCAGATCACCCTGATCCTGGGGCTGACCATCTGTCTGGCCATCGCCGTCTTCATCCTGCTGTGGGGCAAGGAGCCGGAGATGCGTCCGCTCGGCACCTTCAGCACCCAGGAGCTGGTCTCCACCCTCGACTATCTGGATCAGCAGAAGATCCCCTATCAGGTGGACGGCAAGAGTGTGCTGGTCAGCGCCGAGAATTATGCAGACATCCGGCTGCGCCTGACCCGCGCCGGCCTCGCCAGCAGCAGCGAGGCCAGCAACGATGGGGAAGCCATCCTGCTCAAGGACTCCAGCTTCGGCGTCAGCCAGCGCATGGAGAGCGAGCGGCTGAAACTGAGCCGCGAGCGCCAGCTGGCGAGCGCCATCGAGCAGTTCCAGAACGTCGCCAAGGCCCAGGTGCTGCTGGCCATCCCGAAAGACAACGTGTTCGCCCGCAACGAACGCAAGCCGAGCGCCACCGTCGTGCTGAGCCTGAAAGGGGCGGCGCTGGGCCAGGGGGAGGTGGACTCCATCGTCGACATGGTCGCCTCCGCCGTCCACGGCCTGGAGCCGACCCGCGTCACCGTGACCGATCAGAACGGTCGCCTGCTCAACTCCGGCTCCCAGGATCCGCTCTCTGCCCAGACTCGCAAGGAGTTTGCGATGCAGCAGAAGCAGGAGCTGGAATACAAACAAAAAATTGACGCCATCCTGATCCCGGTGCTGGGGGCCGACAACTACACGGCGGAAGTGGATCTCTCCCTCGACTTCTCCCAGCAAGAGCAGACCCGCAAGACCTACAATCCGGACTTGCCCGCCGTGCGCTCCGAGATGACGGTGGAAGAGAACAGCGCCAATGGCAGCAATGGCGGCGTACCCGGTGCGCTCACCAACCAGCCGCCCGCCGCGTCGAACATTCCCGAACAGGCCGCAGGCGGGGAAGGGGGAACCAGCTCTTCCGGCCGCTCCCGCAAGGAGGCGACCCGCAACTTCGAGCTGGACACCACGGTCAGCCACATCCGGCGTCAGCAGGGCGGCATCCGCCGCATGACGGTGTCGGTGGCGGTGGATTACAAGGCCACTCCCGGTGCCGAGGGGGCCGTCACCCGCGAGCCCCGCAGCCAGGCTGAACTCGATACCCTGCGTCGCCTGCTCAGCGGCGGCCTCGGTTTTGACGTGACCCGGGGGGATACCCTGGAGGTGGTTGCCATTCCGTTCAACCGCCCCGAGCTGGAAGCCGTGGCCGACATGCCCATCTACGAACAGCCCTGGTTCTGGCGTGCGGTGCGCATCGCCGCCTCGGTGCTGGTCATCATAGTGCTCATCGTCACCGTGGTGCGGCCCATGCTCAAGCGTCTGCTCTACCCGGATGCCAAGCCGGAAGGGGAGCTGGACTTCGACAACCACACCGTGCTGGGTGGGGATGACGAACTGAGCCTGCTGGCAGCCCAGGCCGAGGCCGAGCCGGTGTTCGGTCTGCGGGATGGCCAGCTCAAGCTGCCCGATCTGCACCGTGACGAGGACCTGCTCAAGGCCGTGCGTGCCTTGGTAGCGAATGAACCAGACCTGGCTGCTCAGGTCATCAAAGAATGGGTAACGAACCGAGATGCCTGAAGAGAAGAAAAACCAAGTCACCGGTAACGAGATTACCGATAACCAGCGCCAGATCCTGGACCAGATGAGCGGGATGGAGATGGCGGCGGTGCTGATGCTGAGCCTCAACGAGGAGGATGCCGCCCAGATCTTCCGTCATCTCGAGCCCAAGCAGGTGCAGCGGCTCGGCATGTCCATGGCCTCCATGTCGGATTTCAGTCACGACCGGGTGGCGGCGGTGCATCGTCAATTTATCGACGACATCCAGAAATACACCAACATCGGCATCGGCAGTGAAGACTTCGTGCGCAAGGCCCTGGTGGCGGCGCTCGGGGAAGACAAGGCCAGCAACCTGGTGGATCAGATCATCCTGGGATCCGGCGCCCGCGGCCTCGACTCCCTCAAGTGGATGGATGCCCGCCAGGTGGCCAGCATCATTCAGAATGAACACCCGCAGATCCAGACCATCGTCCTCTCCTATCTGGAGCCGGAGCAGTCCGCCGAGATATTGAGCCAGTTCCCGGAGCAGGTGCGCCTGGATCTGGTGATGCGCATCGCCAACCTCGAAGAGGTACAACCGGCGGCGCTGCAAGAGCTCAACGACATCATGGAGAAGCAGTTCGCCGGTGCGGCCGGGGCCCAGGCGGCCAAGATGGGTGGCCTCAAGGCTGCCGCCAACATCATGAACTACCTGGACACCAACATCGAAGGCCAGCTGATGGACTCCATCCGCGAGTCGGACGAGGAGATGAGCCAGCAGATCCAGGACTTGATGTTCGTGTTCGAGAACCTCATCGACGTGGACGATCGGGGCATCCAGACTCTGCTGCGGGAAGTGCCGGGGGATCTGCTGCAACGGGCCCTCAAGGGCTCGGATGACCAGATGCGCGAGAAGGTGTTCAAGAACATGTCCAAGCGGGCCGCCGAGATGCTGGCGGACGATCTGGAGGCCATGGGGCCGATCCGGGTCTCCGAGGTGGAGGCCGCCCAGAAGGAGATCCTCTCCACTGCGCGCCGTCTGGCGGATGCGGGCGAGATCATGCTGGGGGCGGGCGGTGGCGAAGAGTTCCTCTAAGCCATGGGCAATGGAATGTGCGATGATGTCGGCCCTTTCGTCCGGCATGCCAGGAGTGTCTTTCGCAGATGAATAACAAGAACAACAAGCTGCGGGGTTATGTCAGACCCGAAGCGGACGAGACCCGGGTGGAAGCCTGGGGCTGGCCCGAGATGGAGGTCGAATCCGAGATCCAGAGCAATGCCTTGGGGCTCGGCCCTGACTGGTATCGCCAGGAGCAGGCGGACGAGATGCCGCCAGAAGATCCACCGGAGGAGCCCACCCCCAGCATCACCGCCGAAGAGGTGGAGGCGATCCGTCAGGCCGCCTGGGAAGAGGGGCTGGCCGAGGGGCGAGCCGCCGGCTTTGCCAAGGGGCTCGAAGAGGGCAAGCTGGAGGGCTTGCAGCAGGGCCATCAGGCGGGTCTGGAGCAGGGCCGTGAAGAGGGGCTCGCCATGGGCCGCGACCAGGTGGAGCAAGAGATTGCCCACTGGCAAGCGCTCGCCGCCCGCCTCGCCACGCCCCTGAGCGAGCTGGACGCGGCGGTTGAGCAGCAGCTCATCAGCCTGGTGCAGCAGCTGGCCCGCGCCCTCATTCGCCACGAGGCCGAGACCTCCCCAAAATTGTTGCTCGAGGCCCTCAAGCAGGGCCTTGCCCTGCTGCCCGCCGCCGAGCAGGGGGTTACCCTGATGCTGCACCCGGACGATGTGGCCCGGGTCGAGCAGGCCTTCGGCGCCGAGGAGTGTGCCAAGCGTCACTGGCGGCTGCAGAGCGACCCCACCCTCTCCCCGGGTGATCTGCAGCTGGCCACCGAACTCTCCAGCATCGATCTGACCCTGGCGGGACGCATCGATCAGTTACTGCGCAATTTCCTTCGTGACAATGCCGACTAACTCTCTTCCCCGGTTTGGCATAGGGAGTGCGTGCCGCTGCTGCGTACCGTCTGTCGACGGCGCGACCATGCCGGCTGACTCCGGGGCTCGGCCTCTTTCCCTTTTATCTCTGGAGGCGCGATGACAACATCCCTGCTCGGCCGACTGCAAGGCTACCGGGTCCGCGATCTTGCGCCCATACCGCCGGTGGCGGGCAAGCTCACCCGGGTGGTCGGGCTGACCCTGGAGGCCATCGGCTGCCGCGCCGCCATCGGGGCTCTGTGCCGTATCGACACCCAGGATGGCGTGCTGGAGGCCGAAGTGGTGGGCTTCTCCGGCGATCGCCTGTTCTTGATGCCGAGCGAGCAGCTCAAGGGGGTCATTCCCGGCGCCCGCGTGGTGCCCGTCACCGAGGATCACGGCATTCCGGTGGGCATGAACCTGCTTGGCCGGGTCATCGACGGCATCGGCCAGCCCCTGGACGGACTCGGCCCCATCATCTCGTCCCAGACGGTGCAGTTCGCCCAGCATCGCATCAACCCGCTGGCCCGTCGTCCCATCCATCAACCCATGGACGTGGGGGTGCGGGCCATCAACGCCGTGCTCACCGTGGGGCGTGGCCAGCGCATGGGGCTGTTCGCCGGTTCCGGCGTCGGTAAATCGGTGCTGCTCGGCATGATGACCCGCGGCTCGGTGGCGGACGTGGTGGTGGTGGGCCTCATCGGCGAGCGTGGCCGGGAGGTGAAGGAGTTTATCGAGGAGATCCTCGGCGCCGAGGGGCGCGAGCGCGCCGTGGTGGTGGCGGCGCCGGCCGATGCCTCGCCGCTGATGCGACTCAAGGGGTGCGAGACCGCGCTCGCCATCGCCGAGTATTTCCGCGAGCAGGGGCTCAACGTGCTGCTGCTGATGGACTCCCTCACCCGCTACGCCCAGGCCCAGCGCGAGATCGCCCTGGCGGTGGGGGAGCCGCCGGCCACCAAAGGCTATCCGCCCTCGGTGTTTGCCAAATTGCCGGCGCTGGTGGAGCGGGCCGGCAACGGCAGCGATGGCCAGGGCTCCATCACGGCCTTTTTCACCGTGCTGACGGAGGGGGACGATCTGCAGGATCCCATCGCCGACGCGGCGCGGGCCATCCTCGATGGCCACATCGTGCTGGCGCGGGAGCTGGCGGATGCGGGCCACTACCCCGCCATTGACATCGAAAAATCCATCAGCCGGGTCATGCCCATGGTGACCTCACCTGAGCACATGGAGCTGGCGCGCACCTTCAAGCAGTTCTACTCCCTCTATCAGCAGAACCGGGATCTCATCACCATAGGCGCCTACAGCCAGGGATCGGATCCGCGCATCGATCGGGCCATCATCCAGAAACCCTACCTGGATCAGTTCTTGCAGCAGAAGATGCGCGAGGTCATTCACTACGATGAAGGCCTGCAATCCCTGCAACTGGTGGCCATGCCACTGATGCGTTGACCGGTGGAGAGCCCCGATGAGTAAAGGATTGACGTTGCTGGCAGGCCGACTGCTGGAGGCCGAACAGCAGGCCGCCCTGGCGTTGGCCAAGGCCCAGCAGGATCTCAAGCTGTTCATGGATCAGCAGAACGCCCTCAACCAGTACCGCCAGATCTACCATCAGCAGTGGACTGATCGCGGGCTGCAGGGGATCACGCCCCAGCAGAACAGCCAGTATCACGCCTTCATCAACAAGCTGGAAAATGCGGCGACCCAGCAGTACCAGGGGGTGTTGCAGGTGCGCGAGGCGCTGGCCCAGTGCCGTACCCAGTGGCTCGAAGCCCAGCAGCGGCGCAAGGCGGTCGAGCTGCTGCTCGAGAAGCAGGCGGGGCGAGCTCAGCTGAAGGCCCAGCGTCAGGAACAGAAGATGCTGGACGATTACGCCATCCTGCGACGCTATCACCATTCTGGCCTGTAACTTGCTTTCTATTGCCAACACAGGCTAAGACGCCGCACCTGCCTGCTGGCCGTGCGGCCACCACACCGGATTGTCGTCAGGGATCCCAGCATGATACAGACCCAGTTGATCAAGGCCGCGACTCAGGCCACCCCTGCCGACAGTGGCATCACCCTCCCGGGCCTCACCCAGGAAGGGGCCGAGCCGCTGCAGGGGGACAGCAAGGCTGCCTTTGCCGATGCCATGGCCCTGGCGCAGCTGGTCGACAAGGGCGCCGTCGCCACTCCCGTGAGCGACGACGCGCTCACCGCACTCGCCCTGGATGCCAAATCTTTGGCGGTGGCCGAAGAGGCTACCTCGAGCACGCAGCACAAAGCCGACAAGGCAAAGGCCAGCGAGACAGATCTTCCCCCCGACGTTTTTCTGCAGCAGCTGCAGGCCTCCCTGCGCCAGGACACCAGCCTGACTCTGCCTGCCGTCGCTCCAATGACGCAGGCACTGCCCGTGGCCACCGACGGCAATGACTTGCCGCCCGAGTCGCCGTCGTTGACCGACGGCGGCAAGCCTGCCCCGACACCGGGCGCTGCAGGGCGAGAGATCGCCACACAGCAGGCGCTGTTGCAACAAGCGGGCGAGGGGAATAGCACCCAGGTGTCCGCTCTTGCGGACAAGGAAAACAGTACGAATGAACCCGGCAAGGGGGCTCAGGCCATCGCCGCCACCGC
This sequence comes from Aeromonas sp. QDB31, assembly GCF_027707605.1. Lineage (NCBI taxonomy): Bacteria > Pseudomonadati > Pseudomonadota > Gammaproteobacteria > Aeromonadales > Aeromonadaceae > Aeromonas > Aeromonas sp. QDB31. Next base: position 47,051 of record NZ_JAPCIX010000017.1, read on the forward strand.
CAATACCCTGCCGATAAGCCGGCTGGAAGACGCTGCCTCCGCCAATACCCTGCCGATAAGCCGGCTGGAAGACGCTGCCTCCGCCAACACCCTGCCGATAAGCCAGCTGGAAGACGCAGCCGTGGATGCAGGCACGCCGGTCGATCCCGAGCTTGCATCATCGAAACCGACGGTGCTTCCCTTGTCTGGCGAAGAGCGCGCCGCCCTGCTGGCCAAGGTGGTCGCCACCTCACAAGCCACCGAGCCACGGAGTGCAGCGGCCCAGGTGACAGGCGAGCCCCAGAAACAGATGGCCTCGGAAGCCGCGGTCAATGGTGTTGGCGCACAAACGCCTCATGCCGTGCAGGCCGGTGCGGCCAAGGCCTTTGGTGAAGGGCTGGTCAGAATGGACGCTGGCGTGACTGATGGCGTTGAGGCCAGCACGGATGCCGCGACTGAGGATGGCAGCAAGCCTCGCATGGTTGCGCCGGAACAGCCGGAACAAGAGTCCAGCCCAGCGCAGACGACGGGGGTGAGCAAACCCGATGCGAGCGCTGGTGCGGCCCACAGTGCCGCTCCCCTGGCCAGGGCTGCGGACCCGGAACCCGTGCTGACGGCGCCCCAGCAGACGCTGGCGCGTCACGAATCCCAGGGGCCGCAAGCCTCGCTGACGGCGCTGTCAGCCGGCATCCAGCAGATGGAGGCCGAACCCGCGGTGGCCGTCGGAGCCGCCGTGGAACTCAAGCCGGCGGCGCAGAAATCCAAGCTCGATGAGCTGGGCAAGCAGCTCGGGATGGAAGTCGGGGGCACCGAGCCGAGCGAGGGAAGCCAGCCGCTGCAGCAGACCCAGACCAGCGATGGCAAGCCGGCGGCAGAGCTGAGCACGAGACGGGAACCCCAGAGCCTGCCGCACCTCAAGCTGGCCACCCCGGAGGCACCGGCCCAGTTGCACCAGAAGGTGAACCTGATGCTGGCGGACAAGCTGCAACAGGCGGAGATCCAGCTCGATCCCCTGGGTCTTGGCAAGATGAAGATCCAGATACAGATGGGGGCGGATAGCCAGGCCAATGTCCACTTCGTGGTGCAGCATGGCCAGACCCGGGAGATGCTGGAGCAGGCCATGCCGAGGCTCAGAGACATGCTGGCAGGGCAGGGGATACAGCTCGGTCAGACTCAGGTACAGCAACAGGCGCAGCACCAGGGGCAGCCATCACAGCAACAATCCCAGGGTCAGTCCACCTTCAATGGTCAGGAGCAACGGGGTCAGCAGGGGAACGGTTCCTTTGGCGGCAACGGCCAGGGGGAGGGGGAACATGCGACCCGCACCCTGAGTCTGCTGGTGGAATCGACAAACGATGCCGGAATTGATTTCTATGCTTGATGCCTGCCCGAGTAAGTTTATGATACCGAACAAGTTTGAGACTAGGGTGGACAAGGGATGGCAGACGATAACGAACTGACGCTGAAGGACCCGGCGGCGGCCAAGAAAAAGAAGTTGATCATGATAGTCGCCCTGGTCGTCATCCTCCTGGGTGGCGGCGGGGCCGGTGCCTGGTTCATGTTTGCCGGTTCGGACGAGCCGGCGGCCGACACGGCCGAGGCCAAGCCCGAAGCCAGTGCGCCCCAGCCCTCCCTCTATGTGGGAATGCCGCGCCCCTTCGTGTTCAACGTGGCGGGCGGGCAACGGGATCGGCTGGTGCAGATCAAGATCCAGCTGATGGTGCGCGGGGCCGCTGACGAGACCCTGGCCAAACAGAATATTCCCCTGATCGAAGGGACCCTGCTGCGGGTCTTCAGCGCGGCCACCGCCGAGCAGCTGATGACCTTCGAGGGCAAGGAGAAGTTGCGTCAGGATTCATTGGAAGAGTGTCGCCGGGTCCTGAAGGATCTGGTCTCTTCCCCCGTAATCGAACAAGTGCTGTTTACCGGCTTTGTCATGCAATGAAAGGTGAAGCGTGAGCGATCTGTTAAGTCAGGACGAAATTGATGCCCTGCTGCACGGTGTCGATGATGTCGAAGAGGAAGAGCTAGGGGCGGCCGGAGATCCCGGTATCGCCCAGTTTGACTTCTCCTCCCAGGACCGCATCGTCCGTGGCCGCATGCCGACCCTGGAGCTGGTGAACGAGCGATTCGCCCGTCACATGCGCATCAGCCTGTTCAACATGATGCGGCGCACCGCCGAGGTCTCCATCAACGGCGTGCAGATGCTCAAGTTCGGCGAGTACGTGCACACCCTGTTCGTGCCGACCAGCCTGAACATGGTGCGCTTCCGCCCCCTCAAGGGGACGGCACTCATCACCATGGAAGCGCGCCTCGTCTTCATCCTGGTGGAGAACTTCTTCGGCGGCGACGGCCGCTACCACGCCAAGATCGAGGGGCGCGAGTTTACCCCCACCGAGCGGCGTATCATCCAGATGCTGCTCAAGCTGGTGTTCGAGGACTACAAGGATGCCTGGGCGCCGGTGATGGACGTGGGATTCGAATACCTCGACTCGGAGGTGAACCCGGCCATGGCGAACATCGTCAGTCCCACCGAGGTGATAGTGGTGAGCTCCTTCCACATCGAGCTGGACGGCGGCGGCGGCGACTTTCACGTGGCCATGCCCTACTCCATGCTCGAACCCATCCGCGAGTTGCTCGATGCCGGGGTGCAGAGCGACAAGGGGGACACCGACGTGCGCTGGAGCAAGGCCCTGCGCGACGAGATCATGGACGTCAAGGTGGAGCTCAAGGCCAAGCTGCTGGAGACGGAGCTGACCCTGCGCGAGCTGATGGAGCTGCAACCGGGCGACATCATCCCGGTGGAGATGCCGGAGAACCTGCTGGTCTTCGTGGAGGACCTGCCCACCTTCCACGCCAAGATGGGGCGCACCAAGGAGAACGTGGCGCTCAAGATAGTGGATAAAATCAAGCGCCCTGACGGAGTCAAGACAGAGATGCATCTGGTGACCCGGGGGGGCGTGCGCATCGATGGCGAGGCCGAGCTGGAAGAGCTCGAACGCAGCATCGCCGATAAACAGCCCTAATAGACCCGTCGCCTGCGACCTGGGTCACGAAGTAGCATGAGGAATTCAAGATGAGCGGAACCGATGACGAGCAGGATCTGATGGCTGACGCCTGGGCTGCCGCGCTGGAAGAGCAGGTGACGGCTGAGGCCAAGCCCGCCCCCCTGGAGGAGCTGAGAGACGACGCCCCCATCAGCGCCGAGGAGCGGCGCAAGCTGGACACCATTCTGGATATTCCGGTGACCATCGCCATGGAAGTGGGACGCAGCCAGATCAGCATCCGCAACCTGCTGCAACTGAACCAGGGTTCTGTCGTGGAGCTGGATCGGGTGGCGGGCGAGCCCCTGGACGTGCTGGTCAACGGCACCCTGATCGCCCACGGCGAGGTGGTGGTGGTGAACGACAAGTTCGGGATTCGGTTGACCGACGTCATCAGCCAGATAGAGCGCATTAAGAAACTCAAATGATCCGTGCTCTCGCTCTGATACTGTTCGCCGCCCCGGCGCTGGCAGAGGGGGCCAATCCCCCCAGCATCACCTCCTGGCTGCTCTCCAGCCTGATGGTGATCGGCCTCATCCTGGTGCTGGGCTTCCTGCTCAAGAAGAGCAAGCTCACCCAGGTGATGGGGGGCGGCCAGATGAAGGTCATCGCCACCCTGCCGCTCGGCTACAAGGAGAAGCTGATGGTGGTCAAGGTGGGCGAGCAACAGCTGCTCATCGGGGTGACCCCGCAGCAGGTCAACTTCCTCTATCGCCTGGAAGAGCCCCTGGACGAGCGTCAGCCCCAGGCCTTCTCCCAGCAGCTCGGCAAATTGATGGGCAAGCATGAAAAAAGTTAACTGGATCGGGTGCCTGAGCCTGCTGGCCGTGCTGCTGTCGCCCCTGGCGATGGCCCAGGACGGTATGTCGGCGCTGACGGTCAAGACCATGGCGGATGGCAGTCAGGAGTACAGCCTGACCCTGCAGGTGCTGGCGCTGATGACCGCGCTCTCCTTCCTGCCGGCCATTGTCATCATGATGACCTCCTTCACCCGGATCATCGTGGTGCTCGGCATCCTCAGACAGGCCATAGGCCTGCAGCAGAGCCCGTCCAACCAGGTGCTGATCGGCATCGCCCTCTTCATGTCCTTCTTCATCATGTCCCCGGTGCTGGATCGCATCAACGAGGAGGCGCTGCAGCCCTATCTGGCGGAGACCATAGGGCCCAAGGAGGCGCTGGAGAAGGCCGAGCTGCCCATCCACCAGTTCATGCTGGCCCAGACCCGGGTCAAGGATCTCAACACCTTCATGGAGATAGCGAACGTGCAGGTGGCCGAGCCAGCGGATGTGCCGCTGCGGGTGCTGATCCCGGCCTTCGTCACCAGCGAGCTCAAGACCGCGTTCCAGATAGGCTTCATGCTGTTTCTGCCCTTCCTGGTCATCGATCTGGTGGTGGCGAGCATACTGATGGCCATGGGGATGATGATGCTGTCGCCTATGCTGGTCTCATTGCCGTTCAAGCTGATGCTGTTCGTCATGGTGGATGGCTGGAACCTGATCCTGGGCTCCCTGGCCACCAGCTTCGGGCTGGGGGCGGGGTAAGCCGGTCAATGGAAAGGAGCCGATAAGATGAGTCCGGAAACCTTTGTCGACGTATTCCGTGAAGCGCTCTGGCTGGTGACCATCATGGTGTGCGCCGTGATCCTGCCGAGCCTGATGGTGGGGCTGGTGGTCGCCATCTTTCAGGCCGCCACTTCCATCAACGAACAGACCCTGAGCTTCCTGCCCCGTCTCGTGGTCACCCTGCTGGCCCTGGGGGCCGGCGCCCACTGGGGATTGCAGAGCCTGATGGACTTCTTCCAGCTGATGGTGAGCCAAATCCCCGAGGTGGTCGGCTGATGCCTATGTCGGCATTAGCGACCATCAGGCTGCCGATGACGACCCGTCCCATGGCTCCCGGAGTGGCGGCATGAGCTATACCACTGCGGTGATCATGGAGTGGCTGGCGTCCGTGCTCTGGCCGCTTGCCCGGGTGAGCAGCCTGCTGATGGTGATGGCGGTGTTCGGCAGCCGGCTGGCTCCTGCCAACGTTCGCATGGGACTGGCGCTCGCCATCACCTTCATCATCGCCCCCCTGCTGCCCCCCATGCCCAAGGTGGAGCTGTTCTCCGTCGGCAGCTTCCTGGTGCTGGGGCAGCAGCTGCTCATCGGCATAGCGCTCGGCCTCATGACCCAGTTTCTGCTGGAAAGCTTCGTGATGGCGGGCCAGATCATCGCCATGCAGACCAGTCTGGGCTTCGCCACCCTGGTGGATCCCATGAACGGCCAGTCTGCCCCCGTGGTGGGCCAGTTCTACCTGATGCTGGCGACCCTGGTGTTCCTGGCGGTGGATGGGCACCTCCTGATGATCAGGATGGTGGTGCTGAGCTTCGAGACCCTGCCGGTCTCGGACAGCGGGCTCAGCCTGCCCGCCATCCGCAGCCTGGTGAGCTTCCTCGGGGTCATGTACCAGGCCTCCCTGGTGATGGCCCTGTCGGCCATCATAGCCTTGCTGCTCATCAACTTCGCGTTCGGGATCATGACCCGGGCGGCCCCCCAGCTCAACATCTTTAGCATCGGCTTTGCGGTCAGCATGATGTCGGGTCTGTTCATCCTCTGGCTCACCATAGGCGGCTTCATGGGGCACTTCGACGCCCTCTGGGAGCGCGTGCAGGAGACCAGCTGCGAGCTTATCCAGGTCCAATGCCTGGGGGGGCAGAATGGTTGATACCGATCAGGTCAACGGCACCAAACAACCAGCCCATGCTATCGGCTGGCTGATCGACAACGGCCAGTCAGTCGGGGGACTGCATCTCATTGATACCGATCGGGTCAACGGCACCGAACAACCAGGCCATGCTATTGGCTGGCTGATCGACAGCGGCCAGTCAGTCGGAGGTCAGCGTGGCTGATACCGATCAGGAACGCACAGAACAACCCACGGGCAAACGACTGCAACAGGCCCGGGAAAAAGGGCAGATTGCACGCTCCAAGGAGCTGGGGACCGCCAGCGTCCTGCTGGCGACCGTGTTCGGCTTGCTGATGATCAAGGAGAGTCTGGCCGGTGCCATGGTCAAGGTGCTCACCATGGGCTTTACCCTGGACCGGGATCAGGCCTTCGACCCCAACGCCATGGGGGTCATGCTGCCCACCCTGCTGTGGGAGCTGCTGCAACCTCTCGGCCTGCTGTTCCTGCTGGTGACCATCGCCGCCTTCGTGGGCAACACATTGCTCGGCGGTATGAACTTCTCCTCCGAGGCCATGCTGCCCAAATGGAGCAAGCTGAGCCCCTTGAGTGGTTTGAAGAGGATGTTCGGGGTGCAGTCCCTGGTGGAGCTCGTCAAGTCTATCGCCAAGGTGGTGTTCATCAGCCTGTTTGCCTGGTGGATGCTGTCGAGCCAGTTCAATCACCTGCTTAATCTCTCCCTCGAGGGCTTCCCCGGCGGCATTATAGATGCGCTGGACCTGCTGCTGTGGATGCTGATCATCCTCTGCTGCGCCCTGATCCCCATCGTTGCCATCGATGTGCCGTTCCAGACCTGGAACCACAATCGCCAGCTCAAGATGACCAAGCAGGAGATCAAGGACGAGTTCAAGGACAGCGAGGGCAAGCCCGAGGTCAAGGGACGGATACGCCAGTTGCAGATGCAGATGGCGATGCGCCGCATGATGGGGGATGTGCCCAAGGCGGACGTCATCATCACCAACCCGACCCACTACTCGGTGGCCCTGAAGTACGACGCGGGCAAGCCAGGCGCCGCCCCCAAGGTACTTGCCAAGGGGGTGGACGAGGTGGCGATGAAGATCCGGGAGATAGCGCGGGAATACGACATCCCCGTGATGTCCTCGCCGCCGCTGACCCGGGCCATCTACCACGCCACCGAGATTGGTCAGGAGATCCCCGAGGGGCTGTTTGCCGCCGTGGCCCAGGTGCTGGCCTACGTCTATCAGCTCAAGAAGTTCCGCCGTGGCCGTGGCCGCCGCCCGACTCCGGTCGCAAGGGATCTCCCCATTCCGCCGGAATATCGCAAGTAGTTTGGTGTTCAGCTGAGGGTGGCTGGTTACCCATGATCGCCAGGGATCTCCCCATTCCGCCGGAATATCGCAAGTAGTCTTTGCTCTGAAACGTTGGCTGTTCCCGTCGCCGGGGTCTGTCCACCATGCCACCGGACTATCGCAACTAACCTCGCTCCCGCCCTGTTTGCCACGGCTCTGCTCATTCCAACGGGATTTGCTGGCAACACCTTGCTCCCCATCAAGCTACCCGAATGTGTCCTCCGACGGACTTCTGACAGCATCAAAATAAAATTCATATAGATCAACTGGTTGGGTAATTGGCTTGATATTTGCTTTAATTCGGCATCGGCAGTGGTAAATCGAGAAGAACGATGGGATTCAAGGCTGGAGTGAGCCGTTTCAAAGAGTACAGATGGTTGCTCAGCAAGGGGATAGGAACCCCGCTGCTGGTGCTCGCCTCTCTCGGCATGGTGGTACTCCCCATACCGCCCCTGATGCTGGATATCCTGTTCTCCTTCAACATCGCCCTCTCCATAGTGGTGCTGCTGGTGGCCGTCTATACCCGTCGGCCGCTGGAGTTTGCCGCCTTCCCCACAGTCCTGCTGATAGCGACCCTGCTGCGGCTAGCGCTCAACGTCGCCTCCACCCGGGTGGTGCTGCTGGAAGGCCACAACGGCAGCGCGGCGGCGGGCCATGTGATCGAGGCCTTCGGCAACGTGGTGATCGGCGGCAACTATGCGGTGGGCATCATCGTCTTCATGATCTTGGTTATCATCAACTTCGTGGTGGTCACCAAGGGTGCGGGCCGGATCTCGGAGGTGAGCGCCCGCTTCACCTTGGATGCCATGCCCGGCAAGCAGATGGCCATAGATGCGGACCTGAACGCCGGCCTCATCAACCAGGAAGAGGCCAAGAAGCGCCGTCAGGACGTGACCCAGGAAGCTGACTTCTACGGCTCCATGGACGGTGCCTCCAAATTCGTGAAGGGGGATGCCATCGCCGGCATCATGATCCTCTTCATCAACATCATCGGCGGCTTCATCATCGGCATGATGCAGCACCAGCTCAGCTTCGGCGAAGCGGCCCAGATCTACACCCTGCTCGCCATCGGTGACGGCCTGGTGGCCCAGATACCCTCACTGCTGCTCTCCATCGCCGCCGCCATCATAGTTACCCGTCAAAATACCGATCAGGACATGGGCACGGCCGTGCTCGGCCAGCTGTTCGAGAATCCCAAGGCGCTGGTGATCTCCGCCGGCATCCTGCTGATGATGGGCAGCGTGCCCGGTATGCCCCACCTGGCCTTCCTGAGCCTGGGAGCGGTGGCAGCGGCCGGAGCCTGGTGGTTGTTGCGTCGGGAGAAACTGAACAAGGCCAGGGTGGCGAGCGGTGAACTCCTGCCGGCCCAGGGCGATGCCCCGCTCGAGCCGAAGGACCTGAGCTGGGACGACGTGATGCCGGTGGACATCATCGGTCTGGAAGTGGGCTATCAGCTCATCCCGCTGGTGGACAAGAACCAAGGGGGCGAGCTGCTCAACCGGATCAAGGGGGTGCGCAAGAAGCTCTCCCAGGAGTTCGGCTTCCTGGTGCCTGCGGTGCACATCCGCGACAACCTGGATCTCGCCCCCAACCAGTACCGCATCACCCTGATGGGGGTGAGCACCGGCGAGGCCACCGTCTATCACGACAAGGAGATGGCCATCAACCCGGGCCAGGTGTTTGGCCAGATCCAGGGCATCGCGACCCAGGATCCCGCGTTCGGGCTGGAGGCGGTCTGGGTCGCCAAGGATCAGGTCTCCCAGGCCCAGACCCTTGGCTATACCGTGGTGGACGCAGCCACCGTAGTGGCCACCCACCTGAGCCAGATCCTCTCCAACCATGCCGCCTTGCTGCTGGGTCACGACGAGGTGCAGCAGTTGCTGGACATGATAGGGAAGCATCAGAGCAAGCTGGTGGAAGGGTTGGTTCCCGAGGTGATCAGCATGGGCAACCTGGTGAAGGTATTGCAAAATCTCCTCAATGAAGGCGTGCCAATTCGCGATATGCGCACTATCCTGCAGACCCTCGTGGAATATGCACCACGCAGTCCGGACCCGGAAGTGCTGACCGCCGCCTGCCGTATCGCCCTGCGCAGGCTGATCGTGCAGGAGATTGCCGGCCCAGAGCCCGAGCTGCCGGTGATCACCCTTTCACCAGAACTGGAACGCATATTGCATCAATCCCTGCAAGCAGGTGGGGGAGATGGCGCCGGTATCGAACCGGGACTGGCGGAGCGGATGCAGCGCTCCCTGGTGGAAGCCACTCAACGACAAGAACTGGAAGGCCAGCCGGCCGTGCTTCTGACATCGGGGATATTGCGCAATACCCTGGCGAAATTTGTCAAGAATGCCATTCCTGGATTACGCGTCCTGTCTTATCAGGAAGTGCCTGATGACAAGCAGATCCGCATCGTCAGTGCGGTGGGACAGGGCTAGTTAGCGGAGATGACGGGTGAAGATTAAGCGGTTTTTTGCCAAAGACATGCGCACGGCGCTGGCCGAGGTCAAGGAGACTCTCGGGCCGGATGCCGTCATCATGTCCAACAAAAAGGTCACCGGTGGGGTGGAGATAGTCGCGGCCGTCGATTATCAGTCCCAGGTGCCTGGACCTAAAGATGCGCCGGTTCGCCGTCAGTTGAACGATGAGAGCGTCAATATCTCGTCTGCGGGCAAGCAGATGACGCGCTCGGCTCCCCCCAAGGAGCAGAACGAATACTATGCCGATACCCTGGCGGCCCTGCTGGCACGCCAGCAGAAGCTCAACCCGGCCAACCCGGCGGGCGGCAATGCCGCCCCGGGGTCATGGTCTGCCAATGGGACGGGCAACGGTAGTCCTGCCGCTGCCTCCTGGCCCGCCAATGGCGGTGCCGGCACCCAGTCCGCCGGACTGGCTGCGGCCTCCAGCGCACCCAGAACCCTGGCCGAACAGGGCCAGTGGGGCGCAGCCCCCGAGCCCACCAAGCCGAAGGCGCGCCCGGCCCCCGGCCCCCGTGCTGCCCAGTCCGCCCCGCGGGATCAGGAGATGGAGGGGATGCGCAAGGAGATGGCCAGCATTCGCAAGCTGCTCGAGCACCAGATCTCCGGTCTGATGTGGCAGGAGGTGGAGCGCCGCGAGCCGATGCGGGCGCTGCTCATCAAGGAACTCAAGAAGATGGGGTTCGACGATGCCTTCGCCGATCAGCTTGCCGGGCTTATCCCGGAAGACATGCCCATCCATCAGGCCATGGCCCAGCTGGCCGAGGTATTGACGGCCCAGCTCAAGATCAGCGAAGACGACATCTTGCGCCAGGGCGGTGCCGTGGCCCTGCTCGGCCCGACCGGGGTGGGCAAGACCACCACCATCGCCAAGCTGGCGGCTCGCTTTGCCATGAAGTATGGCGCCGAGCAGGTGGCCCTCATCACCACGGACAACTACCGGATCGGGGCCCACGAACAACTGCAGACCTATGGTCGCATCATGGGTTGCCCGGTGCGTCAGGTGCGCGATGCCGAGGAGCTCGCCAATGCGCTCTATCAGTTCCGCAACCGCCGGCTGGTGCTCATCGATACCGCCGGGGTAGGACAGCGGGATATCCGTCTGACCGAGCAGCTCGACACCCTGGTCAAGAATGCCAAGGTGCGCATTCGCAGCTACCTGGTCATGTCGGCCACCTCCCAGCGCCGGGTGATGCAGGAGGCGGTGGATCACTTCAGGCGCATTCCGCTCTCCGGGTGCATCCTGACCAAGCTCGACGAGAGCCTGAATCTGGGTGAAGTGATTAACGTATGCATTCAGAACGCCCTGCCCATCAGCTACATCACAGATGGACAGCGGGTGCCGGAAGATATTCAAGTTGCCAATGCGGCGCTGCTGGTTGGCGCGGCCATGGGCTCGCTGGAGCGGGAAACAGAAGACCCTTACTTCTGGGGTTCAGGCTTTGGCGAGGCCGAAGATTCGGAGTTTTATGAGTAACATGTATATGGATCAGGCGAGTGGTCTGCGCAAAATGCGTCAAAACAATCGAGTGAAAGTGATCGCCGTGTCTGGAGGCAAGGGGGGCGTTGGCAAGACCAACGTGACCCTGAACGTGGCGGGAGCCATGGCCGCCCAAGGCAAGCGGGTGTTGGTGCTGGATGCCGACCTTGGTCTGGCCAACGTCGACGTCATGCTGGGGCTGCGGGTGCACCGCAACCTCTCCCATGTGCTGGCGGGGGAGTGCACCATAGACGACATCATCGTCGAGGGGCCCTACGGCATGATGATAGTGCCGGCCACCTCGGGCACCCAGTCCATGGTCGAGCTGTCGCCGGTGCAACATGCCGAGCTCATCCGCGCCTTCAGCGAGATGAAGACCCAGGTAGACGTGCTGCTGGTGGACACGGCGGCGGGGATCTCCGACATGGTGTTGAGCTTCACCCGTGCGGCCCAGGACATCATGGTGGTGGTGTGCGACGAGCCCACCTCCATCACGGATGCCTATGCCCTCATCAAGATCCTCTCCAAGGATCACGGGGTGTTCCGTTTCAAGGTGGTGGCCAACATGGTGCGCTCCCTGCGCGAGGGACAGGAGCTCTTCGCCAAGTTGACCCGGGTCACCGACCGCTTCCTGGACACCTCCCTAGAGCTGGTGGCCTGCGTGCCTTACGACACCAACCTGCGGGCCGCGGTGCGCAAGCAGAAGCTGATCGTCGAGGCGTTCCCCAAGTCGCCCGCCTCCCTGGCATTCCGTGCCTTGGCGAACAAGGCGGCGAGCTGGCCCATCCCGAACCAGCCGGGGGGACACCTCGAATTTTTCCTGGAAAATTTATTGCAAAAGCCGGTCATAGCACAGGAAGACTCCCGTGAATAAAGCCCAAGCATACTTGCGTCATCAGGATTCCTACGTGCTGGTGGAGCGTCACGCTCCCCTGGTCAAGCGGATTGCCCAGCATTTATTGGCTCGCCTGCCAAGCAGTGTCTTGCTGGATGACCTGATCCAGGCAGGTATGATTGGGCTGCTCGAAGCCTCCCGCAACTTTGACGGCAGCAAGGGCGCCAGCTTTGAAACCTATGCCGGCATCCGCATCCGCGGCGCCATGCTCGACGAGATCCGCCGCGGGGATTGGGTGCCCCGCTCGGTGCACCGCAACAGCCGTGCCATCGCAGAGGCGATCGAGAACGTGGAGCAGGCCCATGGCCGGGATGCCAGAGACACCGAGGTAGCCGCCAACATGGGGGTCTCCCTGGGTGAATACCATGCCATGCTGCAGGATGTCTCCTGCGGCAAGATCATCGGCATCGAGGATCTCGGGGTCAGCGAGGATGTGATAGGGCATCCCGATGACGCCAGCAGTCACGGCGGCTTCGACGATCTGGCGGCCGAGCGCTTCCAGGGCGCCCTGGCCGAACACATCGCCCGCCTGCCCGAACGGGAAGCCCTGGTGCTGTCACTGTATTACGACGAAGAGCTGAACTTGCGTGAAATCGGGGAAGTCCTGAGCGTCAGCGAGTCTCGGGTGAGCCAGATCCACAGCCAGGCCATGCACAGGCTGCGGGCCCGTCTGAGAGATTGGAATTTATAAGTGGTTGTACTGGCTACACTGGAACGCAACTCTAAGGCATAATCCGCACCATAAAACCTGCGATCTGCATCATGTAAGTGAGCCGTTTTGGCGGCTATTTAGGAGGGAATTTTGGACAAGAACATGAAAATCCTCATCGTCGACGATTTTTCAACGATGCGCCGGATTATCAAGAACTTGCTGCGTGACCTGGGATATAACAATACCCATGAAGCAGACGATGGCAACACGGCCCTGCCGATGTTGAAAAACGGCGATTATCAATTCGTGGTCACCGACTGGAACATGCCCGGCATGCAGGGCATAGACCTGCTCAAGGCGATCCGTCTCGATGACAAACTCAAGCACCTGCCGGTACTGATGGTGACTGCGGAAGCCAAGCGCGAGCAGATCATCGAAGCCGCCCAGGCCGGGGTCAATGGCTATATCGTCAAGCCGTTCACTGCCGCCACCCTCAAAGAGAAGCTCGACAAGATCTTTGAACGAATCGGCTAAGGAGCGGCAGGGATGAAGGCCAAAACGAGTGCCATGATCTCGCTTGAACAGGCAAGGATGCTGGTTGCCCACCTGGAGCGAGAAGAGTTTGAACAGGCCGATACCATCCTCGCCGATGTGTGCGCCCCCAATGCGGCGGCCCTGTTTGACAAGGTGGGGCAGCTGACCCGTCAGTTACACAACTCACTGCAAGATTTTCGCCTGGATCCCAGGATCCCCGACCTGGCCACCCACGAGATCCCGGATGCCCGGGAGCGTCTCAGCTATGTCATCGACATGACGGACAAGGCGGCCAATCGCACCATGGATGCGGTAGAGGCCAGCCTTCCCATCGCCGATCGGCTCAATGACAACATTCAGCTGGTGATGCCCAATTGGAATGCCTTGATGAGCCGGGATCTTGAACTGGGCCAGTTCAAGGCACTCTGCCATCAACTGAATGATTTTATTAAGGCTTCGGAGACGGATGCCGATAAGTTACGACAACTGCTGACTGAAATCCTGATGGCTCAGGATTTCCAGGACTTGACCGGTCAGATGATCCGCAAGGTGATCAAGCTGGTGCAGGAAGTTGAAACAAAGTTGATAGAGATGCTGACCATGTTTGGTGAGGCCGTCATCGAGAATTCGGCGCGCCGCCTGCCAGCGAGCGGCATCGAGGCAGAAGGCCCCATCATGAACCCGCAGACAAGGTCCGATGTGGTCAATGGTCAAGATGATGTGGACGATCTGCTGTCTAGCCTGGGATTCTAATGGAGTGACGCATGGCCTTCGAAGTTGATGAAGACATACTGCAAGACTTTTTGGTCGAAGCATCAGAAATATTGGAACAGTTGTCTGAACAACTGGTCGACTTGGAAAAGCGGCCCGATGACAAGAATCTGTTGAATGCCATCTTTCGCGGCTTCCATACCGTCAAGGGGGGAGCGGGTTTCCTCTCCCTGACCGAGCTGGTGGACGTCTGCCACGGTGCCGAGAACCTGTTCGACATGCTGCGCAACGGCAAGCGAACCCTCAGTGCCGAGCTGATGGATGTCATTTTGCAGGCCCTTGATGCCATCAACGTCATGTTTGCCCAGGTGCAGAACCGGGAGCCGACCAGCCCGGCCTCTGCCGATCTGCTGCACGATCTGCACGAGTTGTGCAAACCCGAAGGGCAGGAGCAACTGCGTACCGCCAGTGTTGCCGCCCCGCAGCAGCCAGAACCCGAGCCCGAACCCGTCATCGTCGCCGAGAGTGCGCCTGTGGCTGTCAACGGTGGCGGCTCCATCGACGAGATCTCCGCCGACGAATTCGAGCGCCTGCTGGATGAACTGCACGGTGCCGGCAAGGCGCCGACGGTGTCTGCCGCCCCCGTGTTGAGCGGCTCGGGCGATATCACGGACGACGAGTTCGAGGCCTTGCTCGATCAGCTGCACGGCCAGGGCCAGCACGGCGGTGCCCCAGATCTTTCCCCGCTGCAATCGGTACAAAAAGAGGTGGACGAGCTCATCGACGACGACGAGTTCGAACGCCTGCTGGATGAATTACATGGCCGTGGCCAGGCGCCGCAGCACAGCATGGCGGCTGCACCGGCTCCCGAGCCCAAGGCCCCCGCCGCGCCCGTGACCCCGCCCAAGGCGCCGGTCGCGGCCAGCGCCGCCCCCGCCAAACCCGCCCCTGCGCCGGCCAAACCGGCCCCGGCACCCGTCCCTGCCAAGCAGGCTGCCCCCGAGAGCAGTGCGGTGCAAAATGACACCACTGTGCGGGTGGATACCAAGACCCTGGACGTCATCATGAACATGGTGGGGGAACTGGTGCTGGTGCGAAACCGCCTGGTGAGCCTCGGCATCGCCAGCAATGACGAAGAGATGTCCAAGGCGGTGGCCAACCTGGATGTGGTGACCGCTGATCTGCAGGGCGCGGTCATGAAGACCCGCATGCAACCTATCAAGAAAGTCTTCGGCCGCTTCCCCCGCGTTGTGCGCGATCTCGCCCGCACCCTCAAGAAAGAGATCGAGCTGGTGATGGTGGGTGAAGAGACGGATCTCGACAAGAACCTGGTAGAGGCCCTTGCCGATCCCCTGGTTCACCTGGTGCGCAACTCCTGCGACCACGGGGTCGAGATGCCGGACGTGCGGGAGAAGGCGGGCAAGCCCCGTCAGGGTACCATCACCCTGAGCGCCTCCCAGCAGGGTGACCATATCCTGCTCTGCATCGAGGATGACGGTGCCGGCATGGACCCGGAGAAGCTCAAAGCCATCGCCATCAGCCGTGGCGTGCTCGATGCCGACAGCGCGGCGCGCATGAGCGACAACGACGCCTACAACCTGATCTTCGCCCCCGGTTTCTCCACCAAGTCCGAGATCTCCGACATCTCGGGCCGTGGCGTCGGCATGGATGTGGTGAAGACCAGCATCGTCAGCCTCAATGGCTCGGTGCACATCGATTCGACCTGGGGCAAGGGTACCCGCCTCGAGATCAAGGTGCCCTTGACCCTGGCCATACTGCCGACCCTGATGGTGGAAGTGGGTGAACAGACCTTTGCCCTGCCGCTGGGCTGCGTGAACGAAATCTTCCACCTGGATCTGAAGAAGGCCAACGTGGTGGACGGCCAGCTCACCATCATAGTGCGCGACAAGGCGATCCCGCTGTTCTACCTGCACAAGTGGCTGGTCCGTGGTGCCGGCAAGACGGCCCGTCAGGACACAGGCCACGTGGTCATCGTCCAGATCGGCACCCAGCAGGTGGGCTTCGTGGTGGACAACCTCATCGGTCAGGAAGAGGTGGTGATCAAGCCTCTGGACAATCTGCTGCAAGGGACCCCCGGCATGGCCGGCGCCACCATCACCAGCGATGGCGGCATCGCCCTCATCCTGGACGTGCCCAGCCTGCTCAAGGCTTATGCCCGCCGCCACTGAGCGACTGGCTCAAGGAGTTAAAAGAATAACAATGGCAGTCAAGGTATTAGTGGTCGACGATTCGAGTTTCTTCCGTCGCCGGGTCAGTGAGATCATCAATCAGGACCCCCTGATGACGGTGATCGACACGGCCCAGAACGGCCGGGAAGCGGTAGACAAGGCGCTGCAGTTGCGGCCTGACGTCATCACCATGGACATCGAAATGCCGGTGCTAGACGGCATCAGCGCCGTGCGCGAGATCATGGCCAAGTGTCCGACCCCCATATTGATGTTCTCCTCGCTGACCCATGAGGGGGCCAAGGCGACCCTGGATGCACTGGATGCCGGCGCCCTCGATTTTCTGCCCAAGAAGTTCGAAGACATCGCCCGTGACAAGGATGAGGCGGTCAAGCTGCTGCAACAGCGCGTCAGGGAGATTGCTCGCAAGCGCTTCCTGATGGCGGCCACCAGACCCCGGGCGCCGGAGCCCGCGGTGCGTCCCGCCCTCGGTGCTGCCCTGGCACGTCCTCTTGAGCGCCAGCCAGAACCGGTTCGTGCCGCCGCGGCCCCCGCCAGCTTCAAGCGCAGCGGCAAGAGCTATCAGTTGGTGGCCATCGGCACCTCCACCGGCGGTCCGGTGGCGCTGCAGAACGTGCTGACCAAGCTGCCGGGAGATTTCCCCCATCCGATTTTGTTAATCCAGCATATGCCGGCCACCTTCACCGCGGCCTTCGCCGCCCGTCTCAACGGCCTGTGCCAGATCGGGGTCAAGGAGGCAGAGGACGGTGACGTGCTGAGGCCGGGTCACGCCTATCTCGCCCCCGGTGGCAAGCAGATGCTGTTGGAAGGGCGCGGGCCAGGTGCTCGTCTTCGCATCATCGAGGGCAATGACAAGGTCAACTACAAGCCCTGTGTCGACATCACCTTCGCCTCGGCCGCCAAGATCTACGGCGACAAGGTGCTCGCCATCGTGTTGACTGGCATGGGAGCCGATGGCCGGGACGGGGCGCGTCTGCTCAAGGATCAGGGCGCCACCATCTGGGCGCAGGATGAAGCCTCCTGCGTGGTCTACGGCATGCCCCAGGCGGTTGCCAAGGCGGGCATCGCCAGCGAATCCCTGCCGCTGGACAGGGTTGCCCAGCGCATCCTGGTCGAGTTGGGTCGCTGACCATGGGCATGTTCGGCCTGGTGCTGGCGCTGGCTGCCGTGGCCGTCGCCCAGTGGTGGCACGGTGGCAGCCTGCTGACCCTGCTGGATGGCCCTGCCTTCGTCATCGTGGTCGGGGGCACCTGGGGTGCCGTCATCCTGCAGACGCCCCGCAAGTACATGCTGGCCGCCCTCGCCCAAGCCCGCTGGATGCTGTTTCCGCCACAGCGGGATCTGGTGCAACAGGCCGAGCGCCTGCAGGCCTGGGCCCAGTTTGCGCGCCAGCAGGGGTTGCTGGCGCTGGAGAACCAGGCCGAAGAGGAGAGCGATCCCTTCACCCGCCAGGGCCTCACCATGATAGTGGACGGGGTCTCCATCGAGGATATCCGCCGCCTGCTGGAGGCAGACATCGACATCGAACAGGAGCGCAACGAGCACGCTGCCAGGGTGTTCGAGGCCATGGGGGGTTACAGCCCGACGATCGGCATCATAGGGGCCGTGATAGGCCTCATCCAGGCCATGTTTCATCTGGAGGAGCCGGGCACCCTGGGCGCCGGCATCGCCATCGCCTTCGTCGCGACCATCTACGGGGTGGGCTTTGCCAACCTCCTCTATCTGCCGATAGCGAATCGCCTGCGGGCATTCCACTACCACCACGGTCTCTATCAGGAGATGACGCTGGAAGGGTTGCTGGCCATCGCCCACGGGGAGAATGGCCAGCAGGTTGAACGGCGGCTACAGGCGTATCTGAAAGGGGAATAGCCATGCGCAAGCGCTATCGTTTGCACCTGCAAGGGCGAGAACATCTCGATCGCTGGCTGGTCTCCTATGCCGATTACATGACGCTCATCTTCGCCCTCTTCGTGGTGCTCTACTCCGTAGCCATCGTCAACAAGGAGCAGTACCGCGCTGTCATCGAGGGCATGACCCAGGCATTCAACCAGGTACCGCGCAGCGACGGCTTGCTGGAGGGGCAGGGCAACTCCCTGCTCAACAACCCGGTGTCAGCCGCGTCTTCCCTGCTGGAGAGCCAGGCCTCCCCGTCGCCTTCGCTCGCTCCTATCACGGGTACCCCGATCCAGCAAGATGGCACGGCCCTTGCGACGATCGATCTGCAGTTGCAGGAGGCCATGGGCGCCCTGGTGGAGGCCGGCGTGGTCAAGCTGGCGAAGGATGACAACTGGCTGACGGTGGAGCTGAGTTCCGGCCTGCTGTTTCGCAGCGGCAGCGCCTTTCTGGGAAGCAATGCGGCCCCGGTGCTCGATACGCTTTCAGGTATTCTGAAACCGGTCGATAACTATGTCAGGGTGCGGGGTTACACGGATAACCAGCCGATCAACAACGAAATGTTTCGCTCCAACTGGACCCTGTCTGCCGCCCGCGCCGAAGCGGTGCTCGGCGCTTTGGTGGTCAAGGGCATCGCCCCCGAGCGGCTCGCCTACGAGGCCTATGGGGAGTTCTCCCCCTTCGCCGACAACGGCAGCGAGCAGGGGCGGTTACAGAATCGCAAGGTCGTGGTCGCCATCTCCAGATTCGCCTGGGTGCCGGCGTCCCCCGCCAAACCCCTGACGGCGACGCCGGCATCGGCCGCGCCACAGAGCGTCGACAGCGAGAACGTCAGAGTGGTGACGCTGCCCGGTGGTGGCATACGCATAACAACAAGGCAGGATTGATACAGTGATTGTTTGGACGGTTGCCAATCAGAAGGGTGGAGTCGGTAAAACCACCACGGTCGTCTCCCTGGCGGGCATTCTGGCCCAGCGTGGCCAGCGGGTGCTGCTGATCGACACCGATCCCCATGCCTCCCTGACCTCTTATTTTGATTTTGACTCGGACCGGCTGGAGGGCACCCTCTACGAGCTGTTCCAGGCGGCCAAGCCCAGTGCCGAGCTGGTCAACCGGATGACCCTCAAGACCAAGTTCGAGAACATCCACCTGCTGCCTGCCTCCATCACGCTGGCGACCCTGGACAGGGTCATGGGCAACCGGGAAGGCATGGGGCTGGTGCTCAAGCGTGCCCTGCTCAGGGTGCAGGATCAGTATGACTATGTGCTCATCGACTGCCCGCCGGTGCTGGGGGTGATGATGGTCAACGCGCTGGCGGCCTGCGATCGCATCCTGGTGCCGGTGCAGACCGAGTTTTTGGCCTTGAAGGGGCTGGAGCGGATGATGAAGACCTTCGAGATCATGCAGCGATCCAAGCGGGACAAGTTCCGCTATACCGTGATCCCGACCATGTTCGACAAGCGTACCCGGGCGTCGCTGATGACGCTGCAATCCATCAAGGAGCAGTATGGGGAGGCGGTGTGGAATGCGGTCATTCCCATCGACACCAAATTCCGGGATGCCAGCCTGCTGCACATCCCCCCGTCCATCTATGCACCGGGCAGCCGTGGCACCTATGCCTACGAGACCCTGCTCAACCATCTCGATGCGCTGGAGCGTCAACGGACCCAGGAGGTGAAGCCATGAGAGAGACCACCCAGGTTCGGGCCATGGATGACTATTTCCACTCCCTGCTGCTCGATGACGCCCTGCTGCGGGAAGGGCCGGACGACGAGCCGCCGGCCCCTGTGCTGCAGTTGCAGCCTCAGCCTGCCCCCTTGCCCGAGGTGGTTGCGGCGCCCTATCTCGAAACCGACAACCGACTGGCGCAACTGAGCGAACTGCTCGCCCAGGTGAGCCAGGTGCAGGATGAGATGGATGTCCTGAGCCATGAGGAGGTGCATGTCGAGCCTTTCCAGCTCGAGGTCGAGGCAGAGCCCGAGCCAGTCGAGGTGGCCCTGGTGACGCCCGAAGTGATCCCGGTGATCGCCGAGCCCGTCGCCCTGGCACTGGCCGAACCCGTGCTGGCGGCGGAACCTGAGCCTGCCCCTGCGGCCTGGGAAAACCTGGATACCGGCAACGAGTTTCAGGCGCTCTTCTTCGACGTGGCCGGAGTGACCTTCGCGGTACCCCTGACCGAGCTCGGCGGCATTCACCAGCTGGGGGAGGTGACCTCCCTGTTCGGCCAGCCGGGCTGGTACAAGGGGATCATGACCTCCCGGGAGCAGAAGATGAACGTGGTCGACACGGCCCAGTGGGTCATGCCGGGCCAGCATCTGGAGATAGACGAGTACAAATATCTGATTATGCTGGGGGAATCACCCTGGGGACTGGCCTGTCATCAGTTGAAGGGCACCGAACTGCTGCATCGGGATCAGGTGAAGTGGCGCCATCAGGAGGGGAAACGCCCCTGGCTGGCGGGCATGGTCAAGGAGAAGATGTGTGCCCTGCTGCACGTCAGGGAGCTCTTGGTGCTCCTTGGCCGAGGCGTGAACATTGAAGGCCGCTGACAACATCGGCACCGCCATGGTTTTATTGCTAATTTTACCCGTTGACGGGTTCATACAAGGATCAAGAAGATGACAGAGAAGCGCAATATTGCACAGAATCTGGCCGAGGACGAAGTGCTGCAGTGGGTGACCTTCCAGTTGGAAAACGAGACCTATGGCATCAACGTGATGCAGGTCCAGGAGGTGTTGCGCTACACCGAGATCGCCCCGGTACCGGGTGCGCCAGACTATGTGCTGGGCATCATCAACCTGCGTGGCAACGTGGTGACCGTCATCGACACCCGCTCCCGCTTCGGCCTGCCGGCCGGGGATGTGAGCGAGAATTCGCGCATCGTCATCATTGAGGCGGAGAAGCAGGTGATCGGCATCATGGTGGACAGCGTGGCCGAGGTGGTCTATCTGCGCTCCTCCGAGATCGACGCTGCCCCGGCAGTGGGCACCGAGGAGAGCGCCAAGTTCATCCAGGGTGTGAGCAACCGCGACGGTCAGCTGCTGATCCTGGTGGATCTCAACAAGCTGCTCTCCGACGAAGAGTGGGACGATATCGGCTCCCTGTAACGGCGCGTCAAAAAGTGATACAACAGCGGTCCCGGATTTGCCCGCGGCACCTTGACGCCGAGCGGGACCCTGTGATGAGGAAGGTGACAGTTTGATGATTGAATTAGCAGCCTTGGGGTTGTCCTTGTTGGCGCTGGTGCTGGCCCTCTACGGTATTCTGGGTCACCGCCGCCGTCAGCGAGAGTCCGAGGCCAGGATGGAGACGCTGCAGGGGCAACTCGAGAGTCTGCGCAAGCAGATGATGGAGCTGCATACCGGTGCCATCGGCATGGGTCAGCGCCTGCAATCCGCCGAAGGGGCCATGCAGAAGATCCAGGATAGCCAGCAGGAGTTGACCCTGCAGGATCCGGAGCGCCGCCTCTACAGCCGCGCCGCCAAGATGGTGGAGCTTGGCGCCGATCTCGACGAGGTGATGAGCGAATGCGAGTTGCCCCAGGCCGAAGCCGAGTTGCTGATCTCCCTGCGCAAGGGGCGCACCTGACCCCTGCTTCAGATCGAGAGGGGAGGCACTGGCCGCCCCGCTCTTCCCTGCCACCCCTCCCTCTGCCCGTGCCTGGTCACTCCAGTTTCCCCCTGCCACATCTTCTTCTGCCGGTGCGCGATCTCCCCCACAAATCCTGTTGATTATTGGCATCTTTGAAAAGACGCCTCCGGATCCTGTGTTAAGATGCAGGCCGCCTCATTTTCAACGATTACATCCCCATGCTGCTTCAAGCCAACAATCTGAGCTGCGTGCGTGAAGATCGCACCCTGTTTGAACATCTCTCCTTCGCGGTGCGTTCGGGCGATCTGATGCAGATTGAAGGCCCCAACGGGGTGGGCAAGACCAGCCTGCTCCGTCTGCTGACCGGCCTCTCCCAACCCTTCGCGGGGGAGGTGTGCTGGAACGGGGAGAACATCCGCCATTGCCGGGATGAGTACCATGCCAGCCTGCTCTACCTGGGCCATCAGCCCGGCGTCAAGGCGACCCTGACCCCCCTCGAGAACCTCTCCTTCTATCAGAAGCTGCACGGCACGGCCGAGGGCGACGTGGATCTCTGGCAGGTGCTGGCCCAGGTCGGCCTCGCCGGTTTCGAGGATTATCCCGCGGGCCAGCTCTCGGCCGGGCAGCAGCGGCGGGTGGCGCTGGCCAGGCTCTGGCTGTCGGAGCGCCCGGCGCTCTGGATCCTGGACGAGCCCTTTACCGCCATCGACAAGCAGGGGGTCAAGGTGCTGGAGCGGCTGTTCCTGACTCACGCGGATCGCGGCGGCATGGTGGTTCTCACCACCCATCAGGACTTGACCCTGATGCAGGGGCGCCTGAAGACACTGTCGCTGACCTCGTTGTTGCAGGAGTAGCCATGCTGCGCGCCGTAATCCACCTTATTCACCGCGAGTTGCTGATGGCCCTGCGCCAGCGTGCCGACATCTTCAATCCGCTCTGGTTCTTCCTCATCGTCATCACCCTGTTTCCGCTCGGCATCGGGCCCGAGCCCCAGCTGCTGGCCCGCATTGCCCCCGGTATCATCTGGGTGGCGGCCCTGCTGGCTGCCATGCTCTCCCTGGAGCGGCTGTTTCGCGATGATTTCAGCGACGGCGCCCTGGAGCAGATGATGCTGATGCCCCATCCCCTCGGGTTGCTGGCGCTGGCGAAAGTGATCGCTCACTGGTTGCTGACCGGCCTGCCGCTGCTGCTGGTCTCCCCGCTGCTCGCCATCCTGCTCTCCCTGGACATCAGGACCTATCTGGCCGTGGTGGCAACCCTGGCGCTGGGCACCCCGGTGCTGAGCCTGCTCGGGGCGGTCGGGGTGGCACTGACGGCGGGGCTGCGCAAGGGGGGGGTGCTGCTCAGCCTGCTGCTGCTGCCGCTCTATATCCCGGTGCTGATCTTCGCCACCTCCGCCATCGATGCGGCGAGCATGGGGTTGCCCTACGGGGGCCAGCTCGCGATCCTGGGGGCCATGCTGGCGGGGGCCCTGACCCTGACGCCCCTGGCCATCTCGGCGGCACTGCGGGTCAGCGTCAATTGATTGATTATCAAAAAAAGCTTCTTTTGAGGCTGTTTTGTGAAGAATATAATTGAGATAGATCAAGGGGATGGCTGCTTATTGCTTTGGGGGGATATGATGTTTCCCGCCGGTGGGTATGGTAGCCCTCGCCACTTAAAAATTAATAACTGAAAGGTTCCGTGAGCTATGTGGAAATGGTTGCACCCTTATGCCAAACCCGAGCGCGCCTATGGGCTGGCCGGCACCCTGCTGCCCTGGTTTGTCGTGACAAGCCTGCTTGCCTTCATCATAGGCACGGTCTGGGGGCTGGCCTTTGCCCCCGCCGATTATCAGCAGGGAGACTCTTTCAGGATCATCTACATCCACGTGCCTGCCGCCATCCTCTCCATGGGGGCCTACTCAACCATGGCGGTGGCGGCCTTCATCGGGCTGGTGTGGCAACTGCGCATGGCGGACATGACGGTGGCGGCCATCGCCCCGGTGGGCGCCGTGTTCACCTTCATCGCCCTCTTCACCGGCGCCGCTTGGGGCAAGCCCATGTGGGGCACCTGGTGGGTGTGGGATGCGCGCCTCACCTCCGAGCTCATCCTGCTGTTTCTCTATCTTGGCGTTATCGCCCTCTACAACGCCTTCAGCGACAAGGTGGTGGCGGGTCGCGCCGCCGGCATCCTGGCGCTGGTGGGGGTGATCAACCTGCCCATCATTCACTACTCGGTGGAGTGGTGGAACACCCTGCATCAGGGCGCCTCCATCACCAAGTTTGACAAGCCCTCCATCTCCCCCGAGATGCTGTGGCCCTTGCTCATCATGATATTGGCGTTTGCGGCCTTCCTCGGGGCCCTGACCCTGATGCGTTTCAGGAATGAACTCCTGATGCGGGAGTGGCATCGTCCCTGGGTCGCCGACATCGCCAGCCAGGAGAAGTAAGCATGCACTTTGCCTCATTCAGCGACTTCATGGCCATGGGCGGTTACGCCTTCTACGTCTGGCTCTCTTTCGGTCTGACCGCGCTCTGCCTGGTCGGCATCGTCATTTCCACCCGGTTGAAAACCCGCAACCTGCTCGGTGAATTGCGCAACAAGCAGGCCCGCGAGGCCCGTCGCAAGGCGGCCCAGCAGATGGAGAACACCCTATGAACCCGAGACGCAAGAAACGCCTCACCATCATTCTGGCCATCAGCCTGGGCCTCGCCAGCGTGATCGGCCTGGTGCTCTATGCCCTCAGCCAGAACATCGATCTCTTCTATACCCCGAGCGAGCTGGTGGAAGGCAAGGGACCGGACAAGATCAAGCCGGAAGAGGGGCAGCGCCTGCGCATCGGCGGCCTGGTGGTTCCGGGCTCGGTACAGCGCGATCCCCAGAGCCTCAAGGTGTCCTTCAAGCTGGTGGACAACGGTGGCCATCTGGTGACGGTGGAGTTCGATGGCATCCTGCCGGACCTGTTCCGCGAGGGGCAGGGCATCGTCGCCCAGGGCACCCTCAAGGATGCGACCACGGTGGCCGCTTTCGAGGTGCTGGCCAAGCACGACGAGAACTACATGCCGCCGGAAGTGGCCGACGCCACCAATGGTATGCACTTCAAGCCCGAATATACCGAGGCACAGTTGCAAGGGGCCAAGCGATGATCCCGGCAGCCTTGACCCTGTGTTCACCTCGTGTCGCCGCCGAATCGGTATGTCTCATCGTGCAATCGAAAGGAAATAGTCAATGATCCCCGAAGTAGGGCAGTTCTCACCGTCTTATGCCTGTGCACCGGTTCTGGTCGCGGCGCAATTGAAAGGAAGTCAGCCATGATCCCTGAACTGGGGCAATTCGCACTGATCCTGGCCTTTGCCACCGCTCTGCTGCTGGGCAGCTACCCGCTGCTCGGGGCCAAGTGGGGGCGCCTCGGCATGATGTCGGCGGCCCGTCCGCTCGCCTACAGCCAGTTCCTGCTGCTGTTGCTCTCCTTCCTCTGCCTCACCTGGGCCTTCGTCGACAACGACTTCACCGTGCAGTACGTGGCCACCAACTCCAACAGCCTGCTGCCGCTGCAGTACCGCATCTCGGCGGTGTGGGGGGCCCACGAGGGTTCCCTGCTGCTCTGGGTGCTGACCCTGGGGGGCTGGACCGCGGCCGTGGCCCTGTTCAGCCGTCGCCTGCCGCTCGATGCGGTGGCGCGGGTGCTGGGGGTGCTCGGTCTCATCTCGGTGGGCTTTACCGCCTTCGTGCTGTTCACTTCTGACCCCTTCACCCGCACCCTGCCGTACTTCCCGGTGGATGGGCGCGACCTCAACCCCCTGTTGCAGGATCCCGGCCTCATCTTCCACCCCCCTATGCTCTACATGGGTTACGTGGGCTTCTCGGTGGCCTTCGCCTTCGCTATCGCCTCCCTGATGACGGGCAGGCTCGATGCCACCTGGGCGCGCTGGTCCCGTCCCTGGACCATGGCGGCCTGGGTCTTCCTGACCCTGGGAATCGTGCTCGGCTCCTGGTGGGCCTATTACGAGCTTGGCTGGGGCGGCTGGTGGTTCTGGGATCCGGTGGAAAACGCCTCCTTCATGCCCTGGCTGGCGGGCACGGCTCTGCTGCATTCCCTGGCGGTGAGCGAGAAACGCGCCACTTTCAAGGCCTGGACAGTGCTGCTGGCGCTCTCGGCCTTCTCTCTGAGCCTGCTCGGCACCTTCCTGGTGCGCTCCGGCGTGCTGGTGTCGGTCCACGCGTTTGCCTCCGACCCGACCCGCGGCCTTTTCATCCTGGGCTTCCTGCTGGCGGTGATAGGCAGCTCCTTGCTGCTGTTCGCCTTCAAGGGCTCCCAGGTGAAGAGCCACGGCAAGCACGAGCTGTGGAGTCGCGAGACCCTGCTGCTCGGTAACAACATCCTGCTGGTGGCGGGCCTGCTCACCGTGCTGCTCGGCACCTTGTTGCCGCTGGTGCACAAGGAGCTGGGGCTCGGCAGCATCTCCATCGGTACCCCCTTCTTCAACCACATCTACAGCTGGCTCATCATCCCGTTCGCCCTGCTGCTGGGGGTGGGTCCGCTGTTCCGCTGGCGCCGTCAGGAGCTCGGCGAGCTCAAGGGCAAGGTGGTGCTGGCCCTGGGGCTGAGCCTGGTCGCCGCCTTCGGGTTGCCGCAGCTCTTTGCCGGGGAGTTCAAGCCCTGGGCCGCGCTCGGCATCGGTCTGGGTAGCTGGATCATCATCACCAGCATCCAGGAGACCTGGGTGCGAGCCACCCACAAACACAGCTTTGCCACCGGGGTGCGCAAGCTCGGCAACAGCCATTGGGCCATGATCCTGGGCCATGTGGGGCTCGCGGTCAGCATCATCGGCATCGCCTGCACCCAGAACTACAGCATCGAGAAGGACTTGCGGATGCAGGCCGGTGATCGGGTGCACTTCGCCGATTACGAATTCGTGTTTGCCGGGACAGCCGAAAAGAACGGCCCCAACTACGACGGCTTCAAGGGGGTGCTGGAGGTGCACAAGAACGGCAAGCAGGTAGCCCTGCTCAAGCCCGAGAAGCGGATGTACAAGGTGAGTCGCATGCCGATGACGGAAGCCGCCATCGACGCCGGCTTCACCCGGGATCTCTATGCAGCGCTTGGCGAGCAGCTCGACAACGGCGCCTGGGCGGTGCGGATCTACTACAAGCCCTTCGTGCGCTGGATCTGGTTCGGCGGCGTCTTCATGGCCATCGGTGGCGTGCTGGCCATGCTGGACAAGCGCTACCGGTTCGGCCGTCGTGACGAGGAGGCCAAGGCATGAGCAAGAAGACCTGGTTATTTCTGCTGCCCTTCATCATCTTCCTGATGGGTGCCCTGTTCCTGTTCAAGGGGCTCTACTCCGACCCCACCAAGCTGGAATCCGTGATGGTGGACAAGGAGGTGCCCGTGTTCACCCTGCAGGACATCTATGACCTCGACAAGCAGCATGACAGGAGCATCTTCAAGGGGCGTCCCATGCTGCTCAACGTCTGGGCCACTTGGTGTCCGACCTGCTATGGGGAGCACACCTACCTCAAGCAGCTGGCGGGGCAGGGCATTCCCATCGTCGGCATGAACTACAAGGATGAGCGGGACAAGGCCATCAAATGGCTGGCGGAGCTCGGCAATCCCTATGAGGTCAATCTCTACGATCCGGACGGCATGTTGGGGCTGGATCTCGGGGTTTACGGCGCGCCCGAGACCTTCTTCATCGACAGCCAGGGCATCATCCGCTATCGCCACGTGGGGGACGTGAACCCGGAAGTCTGGGCCTCGACCCTCAAACCCATCTTCGATGCCATGAAGTGAGGGCAACTCTGATGAAAACCCTTATTGCCTCCCTGTTGCTGCTGGCGGGCTTGTTCGGCGCCGGTCAGGCCAGCGCCGCCATCGACGTCTACACCTTCGACAGCGATGCCCAGGAGCAGACCTTCCGCGAGTTGACCAAGGAGCTGCGCTGTCCCAAGTGCCAGAACCAGGACATCGCGGACTCCAATGCCGGGCTCGCCAAGGATTTGCGGGACAAGACCTACCAGATGGTACGCGAGGGCAAGGAGAAGCAAGAGGTGGTGGATTACATGGTGGCCCGTTACGGCAACTTCATCCTGTATGATCCGCCCCTGATGGCCTCCACCCTGATCCTCTGGCTTGGCCCCCTGCTGGTCATCGTCATCGGCGCCACCACGGTCGTGGTGCGCAGCCGCCGTGCCCCGGCGGCGACAAAACGAATGGATAACGCCCTGAGCGAAGAAGAGCGGCGCCGTCTGGCCGAGTTGCTCAAAGAGGAAGAGAAACAATGACCGCATTTTGGATAGTGATCGCGGCCCTGCTGGTGCTGGCGAGCCTGGCGCTGATCCTGCCGCTGTGGCGCGGCGAGGGCAGGCAGAGCATCAGCCGCTCGGCGCTCAACAAGCAGCTCTACCGTCAGCGTCTGCTGGAGATAGGCGAGGAGCGTGAGCAGGGGATACTGGCCGAGGAGTCCGAGTCCTTGGTGGAGCTGCAACGCAGCCTGCTGGACGACATCCCCGACGTGGAGCAGAGCGCCCGTGGCGGCAAGAGCCTGACTTGGATCCCGGGTGTGCTGGTGCTGGTGGTGGTGAGTCTGGGGCTTTATTACAAGCTGGGGGCCTGGCAGGAGGTGAGCCGCTGGCAGGATGCCAGCAGCCGGCTCGGGGAGCTGAGCAACCGTATCCTGGTGGAGCGGGATAGCAATGTCACTGAGCAGGATCTGCTGGACTTCACCCTGGGGCTGCGCACCCGGCTGAAAGAAGAACCGAGCGACTATCGTGGCTGGCTGCTGCTGGGGCGTCTGACCCTGGATGGCAATGACCCCGAGATGGCCCGCGAGGCGCTGGAGCGGGCCTACTCCCTGGCCCCGCAGAAGGCCATGGTGGCGGTGCCCTATGCCCAGGCCCTGATGATGACGGGGGAGGAGGCCAGAGCGGATCAGCTGCTGCAGGCGGCTATTGCCCAGGATCCGGCCAACATAGAGGCGCGCTCGGTTCATGCCTTCATGGCGCTGCAAAAAGAGGACTTCCAGACCGCGCTGGTTCGCTGGCGAGCCATGTTGCCGCTGCTGGAGCAGGGCTCGACCCGCCACGCCATGGTGGAGCGCTCCATCGAGTATGCCGAGCAGCAGCTCAAGCAGCGTGGCATGGCGGCAACCCAAAGCAAACAGGCACAAACCCAGGTACTGGCGGTGAAGGAAGGGGAGTTCCCGTTGCACATCACTCTGGCGCCAGGCATCCAGTTGCCTGAGGACGCTCACCTGTTTGTGTTTGCGGTGATCCCCAACGGCCCACCCATGCCCATCGCGGTCAAGCGCATCCCGGGCCCGCAGTTGCCCCTCACCCTGTCACTGGGGGATGGGGATGCCATGATGCAGGGCAGCAAGCTGGCGGCTCATCCCGAGCTGCAGTTCAAGGCGCGCCTCTCCCGGGGCGGCAACGTGATGAACAAGGAGGGCGCCTTCGAGGGGGTCTCGGTCACGGTATCGACGAATGCTATCCCCACAGCGCCGATTGACATCCGCATCGATCACGCACTCTAATACCTCTTTTACATAGGTAGCCCGCCCCTGGAGGGGCGAGCTACCTATAATTCATGGCAATTCCCAATAAAAAGCTTAGGACTTTCATATGTATCTGCGTTCAGGAGCATTGGCAGTGGCACTGCTGTTGGGGGGCTGTGCGGGTGGCCCTCCCAAGCCGGGTCCAGAGAGCCTGGATCTCAAGGAAACCCCCAGCCGTCCCGAAGCGACCAGCACGGCCAGCGATCCCCGTGACCCCTTCCAGGGCGCCAACCGCGCCATGTGGGCCGTCAACTATGACGTGCTGGAGCCCTATGTGGCCCGCCCCGTGGTCCATGGCTATGCTCGTTATGTGCCGCAGGGGGTGCAGGACGGTATCGCGAATTTCGTGGATAACTTCGACGAGCCGAGCAGCATGGTCAACCACCTGCTGGTCGGTGACCTGAAGGGGGCGGGGACCAACCTGGGCCGCTTCACCCTCAACACCACAGTGGGTCTGCTGGGCATCTTCGACGTGGCCAGACATGCCGGCCTCGAGCGCAACATGCTGGAAATGGACACCGTACTCGGCAAGGCGGACATCGGGGATGGTGCCTACATCATGGTGCCCGTCTACGGCCCGACCACCACCCGCGAGCTGGTGGGGGATACCATCGATACTGTGTACTTCCCCTACGCGCTGCTGACTTTCCCCATGAAATTCATTCACTGGGCGCTGGATGGCCTGGGTACCCGCGCCAAGCTCATCGATCAGGAGCGGATCATCGACAATGCGCTCGATCCTTATGCCCTCACCAAGGACTTCTACCTGCAGTACAACGACGGCAAGGTGACGGGTCGCCAGCCTGAGCTCAAGCAGCAGGGCCAGCAGGAGGATGACAGCAACCTGGACGAGTATCTGGACGAGATAGACCAGTAAGGTCAATGGTTATCAGAAAGGCGCCCATGGCGCCTTTTTCGTTGCTTTCCTGCCATAAAAAAACGCCCCGCAGTGCGGGGCGTTTTGGCATGAAGCGGCTATCAGGCAGCCAGGTTCTTGGCCACGAATTCCCAGTTGACCAGGGCCCAGAAGGTTTCCATGTACTTCGGACGCAGGTTGCGGAAATCGATGTAGTAGGCGTGCTCCCACAGGTCGACGGTCAGCAGCGGGGTGGTCCCGGCTTCGGTCAGCGGGCAGCCGGCGTTGGAGGTGTTGACGATGGCCAGGGAGCCGTCGGCTTTCTTTACCAGCCAGGTCCAGCTGGAACCGAAGTTACCGATGGCAGACTTGGTGAACGCATCCTTGAACTCGGCGAAAGAGCCGAATGCCTTGTTGATGGCATCGGCCAGGGCGCCGGTAGGCTCGCCACCGCCGTTCGGGGAGAGGCAGTGCCAGTAGAAGGTGTGGTTCCAGATCTGGGCGGCGTTGTTGAAGACACCGCCGGTGGAGGTCTTGATGATCTCTTCCAGAGACTTGCCTTCAAACTCGGTACCCGGCACCAGGTTGTTCAGGTTGACCACGTAGGTGTTGTGGTGCTTGCCGTGGTGGTATTCCAGGGTTTCCTGGGAGATGTGCGGTTCCAGAGCATTGATTGCATAGGGCAGAGCGGGAAGTTCGAATGCCATTTTCTACTCTCCATTGGCTGGTCCGTGCGAAGGCGACGGTTGCAAGACATTGCATACTCTTTTCTATGTTGAAAAGAATTGTTCTTGAAATGATGGGGCCTGAATGGCCCAAAGCCCGTCGATTGTAGCAGCATCAAAGATGAGCGAACAACTCTTGATTCTCGCCATGATCCGGATCAAGCTGCGACGTATTGATTCATCACTTCTTGCATTCGGGACCGTTTGCCAGTTTGTGGTCTGCCCGGTTTGCAGTAGAATGGCCGCCGAAATCGCTCTAGTGAGGCATTTATGGAAACTATTGAAAAGATCAAACAGCAGCTGGCTGAGAATCCCGTCATCCTGTACATGAAGGGATCCCCCAAGCTACCCAGCTGCGGTTTCTCTGCCCAGGCCTCCCAGGCCCTGATGTCCTGTGGCGAGCCCTTTGCTTACGTCGACATCCTGCAAAACCCGGACATCCGTGCCGAGCTGCCGAAATTTGCCAACTGGCCGACCTTCCCGCAACTGTGGGTCGAGGGTGAGCTGGTCGGTGGTTGCGACATCATGATCGAGATGTTCCAGGCTGGCGAGCTGCAGACCCTGATCAAGGAAGTGGCCGCCAAGCACAAGCAGGATGATGCCGCCGCCGAATAAGGTCGCATCCGCATCATGCAAAAAGGGGAGCCATTGGCTCCCCTTTTCTATGGGTACGCAGGGCCTCAGCCGATGCGCTCGATCCGTGCCATATAGAAACCGTCGAAGCCGGTCTCGGAGGGGCTGACGGTGTGGTCATCCCGCAGGCGGTAGTTTTCGTTGGCCGCGAGGAATTTGTCCACCTGTTGACGGTTCTCCTGGGGCAGGATGGAGCAGGTTGCATAGACCAGCAGACCACCCACCTTCACCATCTGGCTGTAACGCTGCAGGATCTCTTCTTGCAGGGCAACCAGCACCGGCAATCGCTCGGCGGTATCACGCCACTTGGCATCCGGATTGCGCTTGAGTACGCCAAGACCGGAGCAGGGCACGTCCAACAGCACGCGGTCGGCACTCTCTTTGAGGCGCTTGACGGTCTTGCTGCTGGTGATGACCCGGGTCTCCACGTTGTGGGCACCGGCGCGGCGAGCGCGTTGCTTGAGGTTCTCCAGCTTCCACTCTTCCACGTCCATCGCCAGCAGGCGGCCTTTGCCCTCCATCATGGCGGCGATATGCAGCGTCTTGCCACCGGCACCGGCACAGGCGTCGATGACGCGCATGCCCGGGGTCACTTCCAGCGCGGCCGCGACCAGCTGGGAGCCGGCATCCTGCTGCTCGAAGCAGCCATCGGCGAAGGCCTTGGTGCGGAACAGGGCGGCGTCAGAGGTGACCTGCAGGGCAGCATCCACCCCGTCGACGGGGATGGTGGAGACGTGCTCTTTGGCCAGAATGGCCTGCAGCTCTTCCCGGCTGCACTTGAGGGTGTTGACCCGCAGGTAGCGCTTGGGCATCCAGGCCAAGGCAGCACGCTCGGCGGGCCAGGCGTCACCCAGCTGCTCGCTGCCGAGTTTTTCCAGCCAGGAAGGGCAACCATCCATCAGCACCGGGTTCTTTTTGGCCTCGGTCAGACGGCGACGGAACGCCTCTTCGTTGAAGCGATCCAGGGTCGGGTTGTTGGGCTGGGCAATCTTGTGGAAGGCGTGCCAGCTGTGCAGCAGCGGCCAGACATTTTTTTCGGCCTGACGCACCTGGATGCCGGTGAGGAAGCAATAGAGACTGAGACGACGCAGCAGGTCGCCGGTGACCAGGGCAATCCTTGCCTGTTCTTGCGGTTTGAGTTCGATGCCGGAGAAGTGACGGGCATAGGCGCGGTCGAGGGTAAGACCCTGACCCAGCACATCGTCAACGATGGCAACGACCAGATCCCCGAAACGGGGCAACAGTGGGGATTTGAGCATGAGATTAACCTTGGCCAAAAAAGGATGAACCGGCCCGTGACACAGGAGGGTTCTGAAACGGACAAATCCGCGCCATGATAGGGGCTAGACTGCATTGGTGCAACCGTCCCCATTCGGGGAATGTACAGCGGATGGTGCTGGACTTCTCACTGTGGCAGGAAAATGATGCTGAGGCAGTTCAGGCGAACGCATTGAAAAAGGAATAAAAAGATGCAGTTGATGAAATACTCTCCGCTGGCGCTGCTGGTGGCCGGTCTGATGAGCACCACCGGCCTGGCCGCCAGTGAGTGGAATACGGTGGCGGCAAAGGCCACCGCTGCCGATGGCTATGAGGTGCGAGCCAGCCAATATCGCATCGCCACCGTACCGGCCGATTACTTCGCCGGTTTGCTGGGAGGGGAGCATCGACTGGCCCTGCCGCTGCCGGATGGCAAGGAGGTGACCTTCAGCCTGCAGCCCTATGATCTGCTGCCGGCGGACCTCGCCGCCAAGTACCCCGGGATCCGGACCTTCAAGGGACACGACGAAGCAAACCCGGTCGAAACCGGGCGTGTCGATCTCGGCCCCCAGGGTTTCCACGCCATGTTCAGCCACCAGGGCCGGATGGTGTTTGTCGATCCCCTGCGCAACGGCGAGGGTTATGCGGTCTATTACCAGCAGGATGCCCACAGCCGGCTGGAAGAGGAGGCCGATCGCGTCATCGGCAGCAAGGCCGGCACGTTGGCCCGCCAGGTGCTGGTGGATGGCAACGAGCGCAAGCGCTACGTCATCGCCATCTCGGCGGCGGGGGAGTACACCCAGTATCACGGCGGGACTGTGGAGGCCGGTCTCGGTGCCATTACCACCCTGCTCAACCGGGTCAACGAGGTGTACCAGCGTGACGTGGCAGCCGAGTTCCAGCTGGCCAGCGGCAACGACACCATCATCTTCACCGACGCGGCCACGGATCCCTTCTTCAACGGGGATGACCCGTCCGGCTCTGGCCTGAGCGACGTCGACGTCAACATGCAGGTGCAGGCCGTGGCGCAGACCCAGGGGCTCGGTGCCTTCGACATCGGTCACGTGGTGAACACCGGGGGCGGTGGGCTGGCGGGGCTGGGAGTGCTCTGCACCGCGGATAAATCGGCAGGCATGACCGGTTCCTCGAACCCGGTGGGAGATGCCTTCTTCATCGACTACGTGGCCCACGAGATTGGCCACCAGTTCGGGGCCGACCATACCTTCAACGGCACCACCGGCAGTTGCGGTGGCGGCAACCGGGAGGCCAGCCAGGCCTGGGAGCCCGGCAGCGGCAGTTCCATCATGGCCTATGCCGGGATCTGCGGGGAAGAGGACCTGCAGGCCAACAGCCTGCCCTACTTCCACAGCAAGTCCATCGAGCAGATGCGGGCGCACATGGCCACGGTGTCGAGCTGCGGCACCACCCAGAGCCTCACCAACAATGCGCCTCAGGTGGCCGCAGGCAACGACCATGTGATCCCGGCCAACACCCCCTTCGTGCTCAAGGGGGCCGGCACCGATCTGGATAACGACGCCTTGAGTTACACCTGGGAGCAGATCGATCTCGGCACCGAGTCCTTCAGCGTCGCCAGCATGGTGGACGACGGCAGTCGTCCGCTGTTCCGTTTCGTGGCGCCGACCAGCGTGCCGGAACGCACTCTGCCAAGCCTTCCCTCGTTGCTCACCAACACCCTGGCGAAGGGGGAGGCTTGGCCTGCCACCAACCGTGAGCTCAACTTCCGCCTCACGGCTCGGGACGGCAAGGGGGGTGTCAGCAGCGACGACATGAAGATCCAGGTGGTCAACACCGGCAAGGCCTTTGCCCTGACCAGTCCCCTGGTGACGCCGCTGGCAGCCGGCCAGACGCAGACCATCGACTGGGACGTCGCCGGTACCAACGCGGCCCCCATCAACTGCAGCAAGGTGGATCTCTACATGACCCGGGACGAGGGGGTGAACTGGACCCTGCTCGCCGGCGGCCAGCCGAACTCGGGGTCGGCGAGTGTCGCCATTCCGGCGGGCAGTGACGGCACCGCCAGGCTGAAAGTGGCCTGCAGTGACAACCTCTTCTTTGCCATCAGTCCGCTCAAGCTGTCGGTGACCCAGCGCGTGGAAGGGGGTGGCGGTGGTGGCGGTGCCCTCGGCTTCTGGACCCTGGCCCTGGCGTTGCTGGGCTGGCAACGGAGGCGGGCATGAGACTGGCCGGTGTGCTGCTGCTCACCCTGATAGGCGGCTGCCAGGCCGATGCCGACGCCCTGGATCAGGCGATCAGTGCCAGCCTGGCCAAGCAGGATTACCGGCTGATCGTGCGGGCCGGGCGTGGCGAGGTGGCACCCGGCATTGCGGTGGGTGAACAGGCTGCAGCCAAGGCCCGTTGTGGCGTGCGCTATCTGGACGGGTTCGGCGATGTCATCAAGCCGGATCAGAAAGAGGCACATGCCAGGCTGAGCACTTATGCCAGTGAGTATAACCAGCTCATGGTGACGCATTGCCCGGCAGCATCGGGTGCTGACAAGCAGTAATACACCAATATACCCATCCAGATGAGGGGCACTTCTGCCCCCAGGTTATCCGTGGAGGCGCCAATGGCGCCTTCATTTTTCCGCTTTTGAACGGAGTCCGCTTGTTTCACCGGAGGTGTGGAGATCGGTAGTAGCAGGTTTTTTAAGCGTGATAGCGGTTTTGTGCGGATTTTCTTTTCTGTCTGTGACGCAGATCGGCCATTTACGCTGCACCATACTTGGGATCACCAAGGTAGGGCAAGGAGGCTCTATGAAGCATGGCATTGTGGTGATTATCACCAGTTTGTCTGTTCAGGTTGCGGCAGAACCCCAGTGGACCTTCATGGATGAGAGCGCGGCAAGGGGGGGCGCCTATGATGTGCGAGCTGACAAGGTCAGAGTGGTCGTTCCGGACAAGCCTTTTGAACCCGGGCATCTTGCCAGTGTGTTGACCTTGCCACTCCCAGATGGCACTACGGTGCAGTTTGATGTTCATCCCAATACCCTGCTTCCTGACTCGTTGGCCCAGCGTTACCCTTCTATCAATACCTACAATGGCAAGGCCATCGATCAGGCCACGGATACCGGTCGATTCGATGTCACCATGCATGGTTTTCACGGTTTGTTTACTCACCGGGGGCGTACCTTTTACATCGATCCGCTTCAGGACGGTTTCTCCTATGCCGTTTATGAGCAGCAGGATGCCTGGCGGCGACAGGATGTGGATCAGGTGCTGGATTCTCTGGGAGTCGATCGCGAGCGGGCCGTGCTGGTCGATGGCAATTTGCGCAAGCGCTACACCATCGCTATCTCGGCAACCGGTGAATATACCCAGTATCACGGTGGCACCAAGGTCGCTGCACTCTCGGCCATTGCAACACTGCTTAATCGGGTCAACGAAGTCTATCGCCGTGAAGTGGGTGCCGAGTTTCAGCTTGCAGCCGATACGGACAAGGTGATTTTCACCGATCCTGCAACGGATCCCTTCACCAACTCGACCCAGGATATCGCCATCAACCAGACCCAACAGGGGCTACTGTTAAATCCAACCTTTGATTTGGGCCATCTGCTGGCGACATCCGGTGGCGGCGTGGCGACCCAGAGATCCCTGTGTAACCCCTTCAGCCGTTCACGGGGCATGACGGGGGGCTCACCGCCTGTCGGCGATGCCTTCTTTATTGATTATGTGGCGCATGAGCTGGGGCATCAGTTGGGGGCCGAACACTCTTTCAACGGCACGGCCGACAGTTGTGCAACGGGTCGCAAGGCTCACTCAGCCTGGGAGCCGGGCAGTGGCTAGACCATCATGGCCTATGCCGGGATCTGTGGTGAAGAGAATCTGCAGATCAACAGCAGCCCCTTCTTTCACAGCAAGTCGATCGAGCAGATGCGCACCCTGATGGCCTCTTTGCCCTCCTGCGGCACAGATCTGGCTCTTGCCAATAATGCGCCGGTCGTGGATGCGGGGGGCGATCGGGTGATCCCCGCCAATACTCCTTTCACACTGGTCGGCAGCGCGCTGGATCTGGACGGTAATCCCCTGAGTTACACCTGGGAGCAGGTTGATCTTGGCAATGCATCCTACAGTGTGGCGACCATGGTGGATGATGGAACCCGCCCGCTGTTTCGTTTTGTCTCTCCGACATCGGAACCCCACAGAACTTTGCCCGCCATGAGCTCGCTGATCTCGGGTGTATTGGCCAAAGGAGAGGCGTGGCCTGCGACCAATCGTAACCTTCAGTTCCACCTTACTGTGCGCGATGGGCAGGGGGCGGTGAGCAGTGATGAAATGGTGGTACAGGTGATCAATACCGGCGCGGCATTTGCTATCACTGCCCCACAGGTCGGCACCATGGTTGCGGGTAGTACCCAGATGGTGACATGGGATGTTGCAGGGACCGATCAGCCTCCCATTAACTGCTCTCGCGTGGATTTGGCACTGACACAGAATGGCGGCTCTAGCTGGACTACGCTGGCAAGCGGTCTGGCCAATAACGGCTCGACCAGTGTGGTGTTGCCTGCATCGTTGACCAGCAC
This sequence comes from Aeromonas sp. QDB31, assembly GCF_027707605.1. Taxonomy (NCBI): domain Bacteria; kingdom Pseudomonadati; phylum Pseudomonadota; class Gammaproteobacteria; order Aeromonadales; family Aeromonadaceae; genus Aeromonas; species Aeromonas sp. QDB31. The sequence goes on from NZ_JAPCIX010000017.1 coordinate 84,094, forward strand.
GGCCAGGCTGAAGCTGGCATGCAGCAATAATATTTTTTTCTCTATCAATGGAATAAAAGGTAATGCGTCGGCTACGACGGAGAGTGCAAGCGTGATTAACAATAACAGTGCGGGTGGCGGCGGTGGTGGCGGCGCAGTAAGTCTTATCGTGATCTTCCTGATGGGAGGGGCAGCCGGATGGCGCAGATATTACGGCTAGTCGCCAGTTTGCTGCTTCTGCATATATGCGCAGAACAGGTTGTGGCCGCCTCTATGACCGAGACAATAGAGGAGAGTCTTGCCGCTCAGGATTATCGGCTCATCGTACGCGGCGGGCGTGGCGGCATGGCCCCAGGAGTTGTGGAGTCACTGCAAGCAGAAGCGAGAACCCGGTGCGGGGTGCGTTATCTGGAAGGATTCGGCGATGTGATTGAGATAGGCAAGGAGGCGGAGTTCAAGCAGCGGATTGACTATGCCACCCGATATAACCGACGGATGCTGGAAAAGTGCATGCCAGAGGCGATTGAGAGGTAATTGAGAGGTAATAGTGTGCAGGTAAGCACAGCGGGGAGGCAGTTGCCTCCCCGCTGCGTTATGGCTTGTCACTGGCAGACGGGCGGAGCACAATGCCTGCGTCACTCTCTTGATGGTCGTGGAACCATTATTTATTTGAAGGAAAATCAAGATGATGGATGTTGCTGATCTGCGTCGCGAATACACCAGGGGCGGACTGCACCGGGTCGATCTGCCGGCCGAGCCCCTCGCCCTGTTCGAGAAGTGGCTGGCCCAGGCGTGCGAGGCCAGGCTGACCGATCCCACCGCCATGGTGGTGGCGACCGTGGATGCCGAGGGGCAACCCTGGCAGCGTACCGTGCTGCTCAAGCATTACGATGCCGAGGGGATGGTCTTTTACACCAACATGGGCAGCCGCAAGGCACACCAGCTGGAAGGCAACCCGCGTATCAGTCTGCTCTTCCCCTGGCACACCCTGGACCGTCAGGTGCACGTGACCGGTCGGGTGGAGAAGATGAGCACCTTCGAGGTGATGAAGTACTTCCACAGCCGCCCCAAGGACAGTCAGATAGCCGCCTGGGTTTCCAAACAGTCGACCCGCATCTCGGCCCGTGGCGTGCTGGAGGCCAAGTTCCTCGAGCTCAAGCAGAAGTTTGCCAATGGCGAGGTGCCGCTGCCGAGCTTCTGGGGTGGTTTCCGGGTGCGGATCGAGACGGTGGAGTTCTGGCAGGGGGGTGAGCATCGCCTGCACGATCGCTTCTATTACAGCCGCGAGGGGGATGGCTGGCACATCGAGCGCCTGGCCCCCTGATGAACATAGCCCGGCTCAAGAACTTCACCGAGATAGTGAAGAACAACTTCAACATCTCGGCGACGGCGGAGAAGCTCTACACCTCCCAGCCGACCCTCAGCAAGCAGATGAAGATGCTGGAGGAGGAGCTGGGGCTGGCGCTGTTCACCCGCAAGGGCAAGAACCTGGCGGGCCTGACCCCCATGGGGGGAGCAGGTGATGGAGCTGGCCAAGGGGGTGGTGGCCTAGGTCGAACAGATTGGCCAGCTCTCCCTCGGTGACCAGCTGGCCACCAGCGGGGTGCTGCGCATCGCCACCACCCACACCATGGCCCGCTACAAGCTGCCCGCGGTGATCACCGCTTTCTCCCGCCGCTACCCAGCGGTGAGCATCCAGCTGCATCAGGGGGCGCCGGCCCAGCTGGCACAGATGGTAGAAAACGGGGACGTGGAGATGGCCATCGCCACCGAGTCCATGCACCTGTTCGAGGAGCTGGCGACCGTTCCCTGTTACCGCTGGGGGCGCGGCGTGGTGGTGCCCCACGGTCATCCGCTGCTCGACTGCCAGCCGCTGGCCATGGCGGATCTGGCCCGATATCCCCTCATCACTTATGTGTTCGGCTTCACCGGCAGCTCCAAGATGGACAAGGCGTTCGGCCGTCATGGCCTCAGTCCCCGCATCGTGCTGACCGCCACCGACAGCGACATCATCAAGCACTATGTGCGCCTCGGCATGGGGGTGGGAGTGATCGCCACCTCGGCGTTCGACGAGGCGGACAGGGAGAGCCTGGTCTGTCTCAACATCGATCATCTGATCGCCTCGAGCACAGCCCATGTCTGCCTGCGCAGGCACGCCCATCTGCGGGACTACATGTACGACTTCATCCACCTCTATGCTCCCCATGTGAGCCGGGAGACGGTGCAGCTGGCGCTGCTGAACCAGTCGCTCCCCACCAGTGCGGCGACCCTGCCCTGGTTGTAGCGCCGGATCTATGCCGCGGCGCGACATGGCAGGGATAGAAAGAGAGGCGTAATGGACAGGCGTCGAGGGTGCAGGGTGACGAGGCCCTCTTCCCCGAGCAGTGAGGTGAGGGGCTGCGGGAATGAGGTCAGAGAGCGATTCCAGCTGGGCGACATCGCTGGCGTGAAGGCGGTCATGGTCCTGTTCGATACGCATAAAAAATCCGAAACCAAATCAACTGGTTTCGGATTTTTACACCGCAGAGGGTCGGTCAATGGCCCCTGGATTGCCCGACATTAACGCCGCAGCGTCCCTTCTTGCTGTTTCTGCCGGGATCATCCCCCCCGCTGAAAGCGGAAGCGCTTCTTGCGCCGGTAGGGATAGACATCCTCGAACACCCCCTCCTTGATGTTGCCCTGCAGCATCTTCCAGTAGTTGGCATCAAACAGCTCCTTGTGCACCTGCATCATGATCTCCCGCACCTGGGGCTTTTGCAGCAGGAAGGTGGCGAACTCCTCGGGGAAGATGTCATTGGGGGCCACCGAGTACCAGGGCTCGGCGCTCCACTCGTCCTCCGGGTAGCGTGGCGGCGGGATCTGGCGGAAGTTGCACTCCGTCATGTAGCAGATCTCGTCGTAGTCATAGAACACCACCCGGCCGTGGCGGGTCACGCCGAAGTTCTTGAACAGCATGTCGCCGGGGAAGATGTTGGCCGCCGCCAGCTGCTTGATGGCGTTGCCGTACTCCTCCAGCGCGAGCCGGGTCTGCTGCTCGTCCGCCTGATCCAGATAGAGGTTGAGCGGGATCATCTTGCGCTCGGTGTAGAGGTGCTTGATAACCAGCTTGTCGGCCGTAATGGTGAGCGCCGAGGGGGCCACCGACTTGAGCTCGGCCAGCAGTTCGGGGGAGATGCGATCGAGGGGAAACTCGAAGTTGGTGAATTCCTGGGTGTCGGCCATCCGGCCCACCCTGTCGTGCTGTTTCACCAGCCGGTATTTCGCCTTCACCTGCTCGTGGCTCACGTCCTTGGGCGGCGTGAACTCGTCTTTTATCACCTTGAACACCACATCGTAGGAGGGGAGGGTGAACACGCTCATCACCATCCCCTTGATGCCGGGTGCGATGACGAACTGCTCCCGGCTCTGGGCCAGGTGTTGCTGGTAGTGGCGATAGAGCTCGGTCTTGCCGTGCTTCTGGCAGCCGATGGCGTTGTAGATCTCGTAGTCCGGCTTGCGGGGCATGATCTGGCGCAGGAACAGCACGAACAGGGCCGGCACCGGGGCATAGACCATGAAGTAGGCGCGGGCGAAGCCGAATACGATGGAGGCCAGCTCAGGCTCGAAGATGACGGTGTCCACATAGATGCTCTGGCCGGTGCTGAGCAGCGGCAGGATGAAGGGATGCACCTCGCCTTTCACCCGAATGAGGCCCACCAGATAGGCCCCCTTGTTGCGGTAAAACACCTCCTTCAAGAGCTCGATGGCGAATGGCTCCTCGTGCAGTATGGCCGGGCCGCTCTCCGCCAGATGGCGGTGAATGTCGATGATGTCCCGCTGCTTGTCCTCAAAGGGCAGGGTGAAGCTGTAATCCCCGAGCAGCTGGCTCAGGGTCTGCGGCAGGTGGGCAAGGTCGGTGCGATAGACTCGCAGCAAGGCGCTCAGATCCGGGTGCTCACCCCGACTGCGAAAGGGGTGGATGTAGAGATTCTCGTCGCGGATGTTGCGATGGCGGAAGATCCGGCGATAGACGGAGTTGAAGAAGGACTCCGCCACCTCGAAGTTCTCGCAGCGGGGCAGCAGATCGCTGAAGGCCCCCTTCACCTGCTTGAGCAGGGCCTGGGTCGGCAACTGCTCCCCCATCATCTGCTTGATGAGGGCGGTGGTGGCACCGACGTGATGATCATAGAGGCGAATGCGCTCGCGCCCGGCGAGCTGCACCCCCAACCAGTCGCTGTTCTCGAAGCGGCTCTTGCTGCCCTGGGTTATCTCGAGAAAGCGGCTGTAAAACGACTCGAAACGCTGCAAGATCGTCTCGGCGACCGCCTGTTCCAATGGCTGCTGCATCTCTCTCTTCCTTGTGATGTATCGGGCCGATGGCGTCTGTGCCGGTAGGCAACGGGCTCACTCGTCCGGCCACTATGGCAACATCCAAACATCTGTTCAAGTGGCAATGTTCGGGGATAAACGGTAGATTGCGCCCCTGTTTTACCGGCGGTTTGCTGCAGTTCGCGGCGTCGGCCCTGTTCAGGAGAAACCCGATGAAACTCTATTTTGTACTGGTAGCCCCCGCTCGCGCGGCCAATGTGGGTGCGGCCGCTCGCGCCATGAAAACCATGGGCTTCGATGCCATGCGACTGGTAGGGAGCCGGGTACACGAAGAGGAGGAGGCGAGCTGGGTCGCCCATGGCGCCCAGGAGATCCTGACCGAGGCACGCGCCTTCGACACCCTGGAGGAGGCCCTTGCCGACATGGATCTGGTGGTCGCCACCACGGCCCGCCAGCGTGGCCGTTATCAGCACTACCTCACCCCGGCCGAGATCCGCGATCAGATCCGCGCCAAGCCTTCCCTCGAAAAGGTGGCCATCGTGTTTGGCTGCGAGGAGTCCGGCCTCTCCAACGAGCAGCTTGCCCAGGTGGACCTCATCAGCTATCTGCCCCTCAAGGTGAGTTATCCCTCTTTGAACCTGGGGCAGGCGATCATGCTGTATGCCTACGAGATGAGTCCCCTGCTGGACGAGCCCGAGGCCGTAGCAGAAAATTTTGATGGTACCGGGCAGGTTCGCGTACTCAAATCAAAAACAGCAGAATTGCTTGGTGAACTCGGAGTTTATCAGGATGAAAAGCTGCATCAATGGGTGATGGACCGAGTACCCATGCTGCCGCAGCGGGATCTGAATATGCTGCATCTGCTCTGCAAAGACCTCGCCCGCAAGTTTGGCAAAGAGGTTTAGGTTGACAGCCCAAGGTCCGGCAAGGTATTGCTAACAACCAGTTTCGTTCAAGAGTGTTCGTCATGCAGCTATTCACCAACATCATCACCACCACCATTATTACCGGTACCACCACAGGTGGCACTGGGGCCGGTTGATGCGCTGACGAACAAGCACAGAAATCTTAAAAGGCCCGTACCCACCCAGTACGGGCCTTTTTGTTGGATTGGTTTTTAGATTGCATTTCATAGATTTACAGGGAGAGAAAGCGATGAGAGTGTTGAAATTTGGCGGGTCGTCACTGGCCGACGCAGAGCGTTTCTTACGGGTCGCCGATATCGCGGTGAACACCCACGGCCAATCCCAGGTTGCCCTAGTGCTGTCGGCTCCGGCCAAGGTGACCAACCACCTGGTGGCCCTGGTAGAGCAGACCAGTCGTGGCATGGATGCCAGCAATACCCTGTTTGAAATCAACGGCATCTTCTCCCGCCTGCTGGCGGGTTTGAAGGCGGCCTACCCGGCGCTGGATGACAAGGCGTTGCAGGCTCGCCTCACCGCCGAGCTGGATCAGGTAGAGCGCCTGATGCAGGGCATCCGCCTGCTGGGGCTCTGCCCGGACAATGTCCAGGCCCGCATCCTGAGCCGGGGGGAGAACCTCTCCATCGCCTTCATGCACGAGTTGCTGCGGGTGCGCGGTCTCGAACTGGATCTCATCGTGCCGGAGCAGCTGCTGGTGACCGACGGCGGTTACCTCGAAGCCCATGTGGACATCGAGGCCTCCCGCCTGCGCTTTGCCGCCAAGGGCTTGCGCTCCGATTGCCTCTACCTGATGCCGGGCTTCACCGGTGGCAGCGACAAGGGCGAAACCGTGCTGCTGGGCCGTAACGGCTCCGACTACTCCGCCGCCGTGCTGGCCGCCTGTGTGGATGCCGAATGCTGCGAGATCTGGACAGACGTCGAGGGTTGCTACAACTGTGACCCGCGCCTGGTGCCGGACGCCTACCTGCTCAAAACCCTCTCCTATAAAGAGGCGATGGAGCTCTCCTACTTCGGCGCCAAGGTGTTGCACCCGAAAACCATCGCCCCCGTGGCCCAGTTCCACATTCCCTGCCTCATCAAGAACAGCTTCAACCCGCAGGGGCCGGGGACGCTTATCGGCGTCGAGCAGGGGGATGATGACCTGAAAGTGAAGGCCATCTCGGATCTCTCCGGCATGTGCATGTTCAACGTCTCCGGCCCCGGCATGAAGGGCATGGTGGGCATGGCGGGCCGGATCTTCTCCGCCGTCTCCCGCGCCGGGGTCAGCATAGTGCTGATCACCCAGTCATCCTCCGAGTACAGCGTCAGCTTCTGTATCCACAGCTACGACAGCGACAAGACGCGCAAGGTGCTGGAGCGTGAGTTCGAGCTGGAATTCAAGAACCAGCTGCTGGACCCGCTCGAGATCATGACCGATCTGGCCATCATCTCCCTCATCGGGGACGGCATGCGCACTTCCAAGGGGATGGCGGCACGCTTCTTCACCTCCCTGGCGCAAGCCTCCATCAACATCGTCGCCATCGCGCAAGGGTCGAGTGAGCGCTCCATCTCGGCGGTGGTGCGGGATCGCAAGGTGGCGGAAGCCATCAAGGCGTGCCACCAGAACTTCTTCGGCAGCCAGCAGTTCATCGATCTCTTCGTGGTCGGTGTGGGTGGCGTCGGTGCGGCCCTGGTGGATCAGATTGCCCGCCAGCAGCCGGTACTGGCCGAGCAGGGCACCGGCCTGCGGGTGGTGGGTATCGCCAACAGTCGCCAGATGGCGGTCAACAAGGATGGCTTGAATCTCGCCAACTGGCGTGAGCAACTGGTGGAGGCCCGTGACAGCTTCAGCCTGGAGGCGGTGAAGAAGCTGGTGGAAGAGAGCCACCTCATCAACCCGGTGATCGTCGATTGCACCTCGAGCGAGGCCGTTGCCGTGCAGTATGCGGACTTCCTGGCCGCCGGTTTCCACGTGGTTACCCCGAACAAGAAGGCCAATACCGGGTCGCTGGATTACTACAAGGCGCTGCGCCGCACCGCCCGTCAGACCCGTCGCAAGTTCCTATACGAAACCAACGTAGGCGCGGGCCTGCCGGTCATCGAGAACCTGCAGAACCTGATCAAGGCCGGTGACAAGCTGCGCGCCTTCGACGGCGTGCTGTCCGGCTCGCTCTCCTTCATCTTCGGCAAGCTGGACGAGGGGATGGCTTTCTCCGAGGCGACCCAAATCGCCCGCAGCAACGGCTTCACCGAGCCGGATCCCCGCGACGATCTCAACGGCATGGACGTGGCCCGCAAGCTCTTGATCCTGGCCCGCGAGGCCGGCATGGCGCTGGAGCTGTCCGACGTGGAAGTGGAGCAGGCGTTGCCGCCGGGCTTTGACGTCAGCGGCGATGTGGAAGCCTTCATGGCCCGCCTGCCCGAGGCCGACGGCTGGTTCCGCGACCAGTTCGCGGCCGCCCAGCGTGAAGGCAAGGTGCTGCGCTATGTGGGCTCCATCGAGGGGGGCAAGTGCAAGGTCGCCATCAAGGCGGTCGGCGCCGACGAGCCCCTGTTCAAGGTAAAAGACGGGGAGAACGCGCTCGCCTTCTTCTCCACCTACTACCAGCCCATCCCGCTGGTGCTGCGCGGCTATGGCGCAGGGACCGAAGTGACCGCCGCCGGCGTCTTCGCCGACGTGCTGCGCACCCAGAACTGGAAGCAGGAGCTGTAACATGAGTTCAGCGATGAACCCCGATTTTGAACAAGATGCCATGGCGCAGGGCGGCAGCGTGGTCGCCTATGCACCGGCCTCCAGCGCCAACCTGAGCGTGGGATTCGATGTACTGGGGGCGGCGCTCGCCCCCGTGGATGGCTCCCTGCTGGGGGATCGCGTCCAGGTCAAATCGGCAGAGGTGCCTTTCGCCCTCTCCTCCGTGGGCCGCTACGCCCACAAGCTGCCGGATGATCCCAAGAAGAACATCCTTTATGACTGCTGGGTCGCCTATGGCGAGGCGCTGGAGAAGCGTGGCCTGGGCCTCAAGCCGCTGGAGATGGTGCTGGAGAAGAACCTGCCGGTGGGCTCGGGTCTGGGCTCCAGCGCCTGCAGCGTGGTGGCGGCGCTGGAAGGGCTCAACGCCTTCCACGGCGCGCCCCTCAATGAACACGACATGCTGCTGCTGATGGGGGAGATGGAAGGCAAGATTTCCGGCTCCGTTCACTACGACAACGTGGCTCCCTGTTATCTCGGCGGTATGCAGCTGGTGCTGGAAGAGCACGGCGTCATCAGCCAGGGCATACCGGTGTTCGAGCAGTGGTACTGGGTGGTCTGCTACCCGGGCACAGTCGTCTCCACCGCCGCCGCCCGCGCCATCCTGCCCGCGCAGTATCGCCGTCAGGATTGCCTCACCTACGGTCGCCGCCTGGCGGCCTTCGTGCACGCCAGCTACACAGGACAAGAGGGGCTGGCGGCCAGCGTATTGAAGGACGTGATCGCCGAGCCCTACCGTGCGGCGCTCATTGAAGGCTTCAACGAGGTGCGGGCCCAGGGCGCCCAGAACGGGGCACTCGCCACCGGCATCTCGGGCTCCGGTCCCACCGTGTTCGTGGTGATGAAGGATCTGGCCCAGGCCGAACGGATGAAAGAGTGGATGGAGGCGCACTTCGTGCGCAATGAAGATGGATTTGCCCGGGTCTGCAAAGTAGACATCGAAGGGGCACGGGTAACAGGAAGCGAGCTATGAATCTTTACAATATCAAGGACAAGAGTGAACAGGTCAGCTTTGCCCAGGCGGTGCGCCAGGGTCTGGGTCGCGAGCAGGGGCTCTTCTTCCCCGAAACCATCGCACCCCTGACCGAGGTTGATGCCCTGCTGGACTTGCCGCTGGCCGAGCGCTCCGCGCGCATCATCAGCCACCTGCTGGGGGACGAAGTGCCCAAGCCTAAGGTGAGCGAGCTGATCAATGCCGCCTTCACCTTCCCGGCGCCGCTGGTGAAGCTGAAAGACGGCACCTATGCCCTCGAGCTGTTCCACGGCCCGACCCTGGCGTTCAAGGACTTCGGCGGTCGCTTTATGGCCCAGTGCCTCGCGACCTTCCGCACCAACGACAAGATCACTATCCTCACCGCCACCTCGGGCGACACCGGCGCCGCCGTGGCCCACGCCTTCTACGGGCTGGAGGGGATTGAGGTGGTCATCCTCTACCCCAAGGGCAAGATCAGCCCCTTGCAGGAGGCGCTGTTCTGCACCCTCGGCGGCAACATCCGCACCATCGCCATCGACGGCGACTTCGATGCCTGTCAGGCGCTGGTCAAAGATGCCTTCGACGACGAGGGGCTCAAGACCGCCATCGGCCTCAACTCCGCCAACTCCATCAACATCAGCCGCCTGCTGGCCCAGGTCTGCTACTACTTCGAGGCGGTGGCCCAACTGCCCAAGGGCGATCGTGCCAAGGCGGTCATCAGCGTGCCGTCCGGCAACTTCGGCAACCTCACTGCGGGTCTCATCGCCAAGGCGCTGGGGCTGCCGGTGAAGCGCTTCATCGCCGCCACCAATGCCAACGACACAGTGCCGCGCTACTTGAAAACCGGCAGCTGGGAGCCACACCAGACGGTGGCAACGCTGTCCAATGCCATGGACGTGAGCCGCCCCAACAACTGGCCGCGCGTGGAAGAGCTGTGCCGCCGCGAAGGTTGGGCGCTGGAAACCTTGGGGTCTGGCATGCGCAGCGATGCCGAGACTCGCGATGCCCTTAAACGCCTGCACCAGCTCGATTACCTGTGCGAGCCTCACGGCGCCATCGCCTGGGATCTGCTGAATGAGCAGCTCGCCGAGGACGAAGTAGGGGTCTTCCTCTGCACCGCTCATCCCGCCAAGTTCAAGGAGTCGGTGGACGAGATCCTGGGTCTGGATGTGCCGCTGCCGGGCCCGCTCGCCAAGCACGCCGCCCTGCCGCTGCTCTCCCACAACCTGCCCGCCGACTTTGGCCGCCTCAAGGCCTTCCTGCTCGGTTAAGCCGCCATGAGACGCTGAAGATCCCCCGCTTTTATATCGAGAGCGGGGGATTTTTTATGTCCGGTATAGGGCGGGGAAACCCGCATTGGATTAAGCACCATTTCACGATCAGAGCGTGAGCAGATCCTAAGGAGCACTGTATGAGCCAACATCCCCTTCGCACATTGATCGAGACCTGCGACGCAGCCATCTCCCGGCGCGACTTCGACGCCCTGATGGCCTTCTATGCAGAGGACGCCGCCCTGGTGGTCAAACCCGGCATGGTGGCGCGCGGCATTCCCGCCATCCGCCGCGCCTTCACCGCCATCTCCGATTACTTTGACGGCCGGCTTGAGGTGACCCAGGGAGCCATGGAGGTGATAGAGGGGGCCGACAACGCCCTGGTGATCATGGAGACCCGGCTGCGCTACCCGGACGCGCCAGGCGGCCTGGTGGACGAGACCCGCCGCGCCACCTATGTGTTTCGCAAAGAGCCCGGCGGGCAGTGGCGCTGCACCGTCGACAACTCCTACGGCACTGCGCTGCTGGAGAGTAAATCGGGAGAGAGTAAATCGGAGTAAATCGGCGAGTAAATCGGGACACCCACCTTTTTGACAGCGGCTTAGTCGTGTACTTGGCTTGAGAGGTCACAGCCCAGGGGGTGAGCCATGACCATTGCCCGTTCACGTCAAATCAGCCTGCAAGATACGCCTTACTACCATGTGGTCAGCCGCTGCGTGCGGCGAGCTTTTCTGTGCGGGGAAGATGCCCATTCTGGTCAGAGTTACGAGTATCGTCGCCAGTGGGTGGTCGACAAGCTGGGCCAACTGTCGCGACTGTTTGCCATCGGTATTTGCGCTTATGCGGTGATGAGCAACCACTATCACCTGGTGCTCAAAGTGGAGCCCGACACCGCAGCAAGTTGGAGTGAGCGGGAGGTGGCCGAACGTTGGGCGGCACTGTTCCAGTGGCCGCTATTGGTGCGGCGCTGGTATCAGGGGGAATCCCTGATTGAGCCCGAATGGACTGTGGTGCAACAACTGATAGGGCAGTGGCGGGAGCGGCTTCATTCCATCAGCTGGTTTGTGCGGCTGCTCAATGAAAACCTGGCACGGCAGGCTAATCGGGAAGATAGCTGCAAGGGCCATTTCTGGGAAGGGCGCTTCAAGAGTCAGGCTCTGCTCACCGAATCAGCCCTGCTGGCCTGCATGGCCTACGTTGATCTCAACCCGATACGGGCGGCATTGGCGGACCGACCTGAGGAGAGCGATTACACCAGCATCAAGCAACGCTTTGAGGGAGAGCAACCAGACGCGCCATTGCCACCTTTGTTGCTGCCATTCGCAAGCCAAGCCCAACCGGAGGGCCTGCCTTATGCCTTTATCGATTATCTAATGCTGGTGGATTGGACAGGTCGCGCGATAAGAGCTGACAAGAGGGGTTATATTCCTGCTCACCTGGCTCCCATTCTGGCGCGATTGGGCCTTGATGGTGCCCGTTGGTTGAAACAAGTGACACTGTTCAGGCGCCAGGGCATCAGAGTGGTGGGTGACAGGGAGCATTGCCAGCGCTTTGCGCAGCACTGTGGGCAGCAACGATGTCACCAGCCGCCTTGTTAATCCGTTAGATCCCGTTTTACCCCCCTTGGCATTTGTTTGGTGTTAGGCATTACCACGTCTGAACACGCGCTCACCACGTCTGAACACGTGGCCCGCCAAGTAAAAATCGCTTGCTTGCCCGATCTCTAGGGAAGGTGCGAATAAGCGGGGAAATTCTTCTCGGCTGACTCAGTCATTTCATTTTTTCAGTTTGAGCCGATCT
>NZ_JAPCIX010000018.1:0-90303 GCF_027707605.1 Aeromonas sp. QDB31
TTGGTGCCCAGAGACGGAATCGAACCGCCGACACGGGGATTTTCAATCCCCTGCTCTACCGACTGAGCTATCTGGGCGTGGGCGCTATTAAACGGATTTTAGGGCAGGTGGTCAACGGGAAATTTCACTTTTCGTCTCGTTCGTCTCTTTTTTGCGCAGCATCACTCATTTTTATCACTTCTGTGGGGGAAGCCGCTCCCCGGCGGCCCCAGAGCCGGGATTCCTCGCCCCTGAGCAGGCGGGTGATGTTCTCGTGATGGCGAACCAGAATGAGGCAGGAGAGCAGGGAGACCGGCAGGGTATATTCCGGTTTGAGCAGGTAGGTAAAGAGTGGCGTCAGCAGCACGGTAACGATGGAGGCCAGTGAAGAGTAGCCGCTCACCAGCAGCACCAGCAACCAGGTGGCGATCGCGGCGCCCCCCATGGCAAAGCCGATGGGCAGCATGGTGCCGAGCGCCGTGGCGACCCCCTTGCCGCCCCGAAAGTGGAAGAAGATGGGATACATGTGACCCAGACAGGCGGCGACACCGATGAAACCGAGATAGACGGGCTTGATCTGCAGATACCAAGCGAGATAGACGGGAGCCATGCCCTTGAGCACGTCGAGCAACAGGACGATGAGTGCCGCCATGCGCCCACCGAGGCGCAGCACATTGGTCGCCCCCGGGTTGTGGGAGCCATGGTCGCGGGGATCCGGCAGACCCGTGAGGCGGGAAACCAGCACGGCACTGGACAGCGAGCCGCCCAGATAGGCCAGAATAATCATCAAAATCGTCAGGGCCGTCATCTTGGTCGTTTTTACCACGATATGAATGGGGTATGATGTGGGCCACATTCTCTGGTCTGGGCTTGCCCGAAAGCGTGTCGCCCAAACCGGCCGCCAGCGGCAATCGGCTTGCCAGGCCTGCATCCCTGCGCTGTTTTCACAGCTCATCAAGAGTAAAGAAGAAGTACTGTCATGGACAAGGTGTTTATTCGCGGACTCGAGGTTTTGACCACCATTGGGGTATATGAGTGGGAGAAGGGCATTCGCCAGAAGCTCTGTTTCGATCTCGAGATGGGGTTCGACAACCGACCCGCCGCCGCAACCGACGATATCAATCTGGCGCTGGATTACGCCACCCTCTCCCGCAAGATCTGTGATCACGCCCAGAGCAAGGTAGTGGAGCTGGTCGAAACCATGGCCGAGCAAGTGGCCGCCCTGGTGCTGGACGACGAGCGGGTGCAGTGGGTCAAGGTCACCCTGACCAAGCCGGGCGCTGTACCCAATGCCGCCGGGGTCGGGGTCGAGATCCTGCGTCACCGCACCCCGGCCGCGAGCGCCAGCTGATGACCCGCATCTATATCAGCCTGGGGTCGAACATAGAACGGGAGCACCACATCCGAGCCGGACTCGACGCCCTGCAGGCGGAGTTTGGGCAACTTGCTGTCTCCAGGGTATTCGAGAGCGAGGCGGTGGGCTTCAATGGCCGCCCCTTCTATAACCTGGTGGTCGGCGCCGACACTGACCTGCCGCTGGCGACCCTGTGCCAGCGTCTGCGTGCCATGGAGTTCGCCCACGGCCGCGAGCCGGATGCCAAGAAGTTCGCCCCCCGCACCCTGGATCTCGATCTGCTGCTCTATGGCGATCTGGTCTGCGAGGCACCCCTGGTACTGCCCCGCGGCGAGATCCTCACCAACGCCTTCGTGCTCTGGCCGCTGGCGGAGCTGGCCCCCGCCCTGCGCCATCCCGTCGATGGCCGCCCCCTGGGCGAGCTGTGGCATATCTACGACAAGGCCTCCCAGCGGCTCAGCCCCATTCCCTTCCACTGGGATGCGGTCGAACTGCAGCCGCACTGATCGACAAGGGCACCTCGGTGCCCTTGTCGCTTATCCGCCATCAGAAAGGATGATTGGGCCCGGGCCGGAGCGGCTGGCAGCATGACCCTGACACAGGAGACCCCCATGCCACTCGACACTATCCATGACTTCAATTGCCGGCTGCTGGCCGAGCTGCCCCACCAGCGCTATGAGCACGAACCCATCCTCGATTACGCCACCGACGAGCGGGTCAAGGCCCGCCTCGGCTGGCAGGCGGAGTTCAGCAAGACCCTGTTTCTCAAGTTCAAGGATGGCCGCTTCGCCCTGTTGCTGACCCACAGGGAGGGGCGGCTCGACAGCAAGGCGGTCAAGGCTATCCTCGGTGCCAAGCCCTCCATCTGCAGCGCCGAGGAGATGCAGGCGCAGATCGGCTGCCTGCCGGGGGCCGTCTGCCCCTTCCTGCCCCACGCCGATATCCCGCTGCTGGTGGATCCGGCCCTGTTGGCCCATCACGCTTTCACCTGGACCCCGGGCCACCCCGAGCTGACCTTGCTGCTGGCTACCGAACATCTTGCCAGCCTGCTGGCGCGTCTGCCCTGCCAGGTCAGCTACCTGCCCGCCCAGGCCTGACATCTACCTCTGGCTTTTACTCCCTGCTCTCCTTCCTCGCCAGTTGGGCAAAGATCAGCACCGCCAGCATGGACATCAGACCGATGCACAGATAAGTGAGGTGGAAGCCGCCGAGCCAGCGCTCGCTATCCTGGGCCGGCAGTCCGGCGGAAAAGAGCCCGAGCAGGCTGGCGGCGATGGCCACCCCAAGACTCATGGAGAGCTGCATTACAACCGACAACAGGCCGTTGCCACTGCTGGCGTGCTCGGCGCTCAAGTCTTGCAGTGTAAGCGTGTTCATGGCGGAGAACTGCAGCGAGTTGATGGCGCCGAACACCGCCAGCCAACCCAGCAACACCCCGTAGGGCACCTGGTTGTCGATGAGGGAGAAGCTGGCGATCATGGCCCCGAGTGCCATGGTATTGCCGATCAGGATGCGGCGATAGCCGATGCGCGGGATCAACCTGTTCACCAGCGTCTTGGTCAGCATGGCCCCCAACACGGTGGGGATCATGGTCATCCCCGCCTTGCTCGGCGAGAAGCCGAGCCCCAGTTGCAGAAACAGCGGGGTGAGGAAGGGCATGGCACCGCTGCCGAGGCGGGCAAACAGGTTGCCCCAGATGCCGATGGCGAAGGTGCTGGTCTTGAACAGCGCCAGACTGAACAGCGGCTCCTCGGCATTGGCGGCATAGAGCCAGTAGCTGGCCATGGCGGCCAGACCGAACAGCAGGGCAAACAGCGCCCAGCCGGTGGAGATGCTGTGCTCCCCCAGCCCCTGCAAACCCACCGACACCAGCACCATGCCGGCGCTGAACATCACAAATCCCTGCCAGTCGAACGTGGCCGTGCCTTGCCGCAAGTCCGGCATGAAGTACCAGCTCGCGATAAAGCCGAGTATTCCCACCGGCAGATTGATGAGAAACACCCAGTGCCAGCTCGCCACTTCCACCAGCCAGCCCCCCAGGGCCGGGCCGATCAGCGGCCCCACCAGGCCGGGAATGGTGACGAAGGACATCACCCGCAGCAGTTCGTGCTTGCTGTAGACCCGCAGCACGGCAAGGCGTCCTATGGGCATCAGCAGGGCGCCGCCCACCCCTTGCAGCACCCGGGCAGCCACCAGCATCGGCAGGGTGTTCGCGGCCGCACAGGCGAGCGACCCCAGGGTAAACAGCAGGATGGCGGCCAGATAGATGCGGCGAGTGCCGAATCGGTCCGCCAGCCAGCCGGAAGCGGGAATGAGCAGGGCCACTGTCAGCATGTAGGCGATCACCACCGACTGCATCTGCAGCGGGCTCTCCCCCAGGGTCTCGGCCATGTTGGGCAAGGCGGTGTTGAGGATGGTGCCATCCAGCGTCTGCATGAAGAAACCGACCGCAGTCAACCAGGGCAGCCATTTGCGTTGGGCAGGGGTCACCATCTGTGCGCTTTCAGGCATGAGCTGTCACCTCTTCTTCAGATAGAAAAAGACCCGCACTCAGGTTTGCAGACTGGGCGGGTCAGATCAGCATATCAGGCATCCGGCTGGCCGAGCATGGCCCTGAGTTGCTCTTCCAGGCTGGGCTCCGGGGCCTTGAGAGTCTCCATGAAGAGTCGCTCTATGCCCGCCTTGTCCTGACTCTTCACGATGAACACCAGCCTGGACTGGGCTTTGCCCTCCGGCCACTCCCCCAGCGCCTGCAACGGATAGAGCTGGCCGTGGACGCCGTGGATCACCACCGGCTGGCTCTCTCCCTCCAGCTGCAAAATCCCCTTGAGCCGCAGCAGGGCGTCGCCATACCGCCCCTGCACCGCATCGATGGCAGCCAGCAGGCGGGACGGCTTGAGCGGCTCGCCGATGCGCAGGGAGAAGCTCTCGATGTTGCCATGCTCGAAATGGGTCGGCGCAGCGGTACCCACCTTGGCAGCGAACGGCTTCATCTTTGGCTGCATCGGCGAGGCCAGCCCCTGCTTGGGGGCTTCTGTGCGCAGCCAGGCCAGCAGCTGGCGCATGTCACGCCCCGCCGCCTCGTTGTAGGCGCCAAGCTTATCCAGCACCGCTGGCGACAGCTCGCCATTGGTTACCTGCTGGATGGGGGCCGCCGGGTTGAGGGCCGCCAGCTGGCTTTCGACCCGAGCCAGCTGCTCGCCGTCCACCAGATCCCCCTTGCTCACCACCAGCAGATCCGCCAGCGCCACCTGCTTGACCGCCTCGTATTGCTGGCCGAGCTGCTGCTCGATATGACCGGCATCCACTACTGTGACGGTGCCATCGAAGCGGTAGCGCTGGGCGATAAAGCCCTCTTCGCGCAGGGTAAAGAGCACGGGAGCCGGATCCGCCAGACCGGTGGTCTCTATGATGAGTCGTTTGAAAGGCTTAATTTTCCGTTGGATAGCCTTCATAAACAGCCCCTGCAGCGCCTCCACCAGGGAGCCCTGCACCGAGCAGCAGATGCAGCCGGAATCGAGCAACACCACCTGCTCATCCACCTGTTGTACCAGGTGATGATCCAGCCCCACCGAGCCGAACTCGTTGATCAGCACCGCGCACTCGCCGAGCTCCGGCTGCTTGACCCAGTAATTGAGCAAGGTGGTCTTGCCGCTGCCGAGAAAGCCGGTCAGCAGGGTCACGGGGATTCGGGTGTCTTGCATATCTGTCATCTCGATGACTCCCTTCTGAGCGGCAGGGTGATGAGTACGCGGGTGTCTTGCATGTCGGTCATGTTCAATCCTTACCGGTTGGCAAACAGCTCGCCGAGCCAGCGATTCTCGAAGCGGCCGAGGGGGTCGAGCTCGGCCTTGAGGGCCAGGAAGTCGTGCCAGCGCGGCAGCAGGGCCGGGAAGTCATAGAGATCCATCGCCAGGTGCTTGCCAAAATGCGGCGTACCGCCGAGCGGCACCAGCAGTTGTTGCAGCTCGCGCATCTGCTCCATGGAGCCCCCCACGAAGGTGCCGTCCGCCGCCAGATAGACCAGGAACCCTATCCAGCAAACCGACTTGCCATAGGCGGCGCTGAGCCAGGCCTCGGAGGGGCCGGTGCAGCGCAGGATAAAGGGGTAGTGCAGCGCCCCCGGGTTGCGCTCCTGCCAGTGCTGCAGGATCGCCAGCGCCTCCTGCATGCGCTCGAGGGGCACGGCTACCTCGCAGTTGATCTGGGGCGCCGGTATCCCCTTGCAGAGGATCTGGTAGACGTTGCCCACCAAATCAGAGGCATCCTTGAAGCGGCGCACCGTCTCGAAATGCTCACCGCAACGCCCCTCGTCCTTGGTGTCCAGCGCCATCTTCTGCAGGGTGGCGTCTATGGTGTCATTGAGTGCGGCGCTCATGGCGCTGTCAACGTCTCCCTCCAGCAGCAGCGGCTCGCTGCCACCCGCCCGATAACGGGCCACCTCCTCCTCGGAGGCGGGATCCACCAGCCAGATGTGGCTCTCGCCGGTCCAGGCGAACCACCAGCTCTTCACGAAGCCGTGCTCGCGGTTCAGCCGCTCGTTGTGTTCCAGCAGGAAGGGATAGTCGGTGGTGAACTTGGTGCAGCGCATGATGCGGTTTGGCACTGTGCGAAGGCGCACATCGAGCAGCACGCCAAGCATGCCCATGCCCATCACGAAGGCACCGAAGCGTGGATCCGTGCGATCCACGCCAATGATCTCCCCGTTGGCCAGCATCACCGTCATCGCCTCCACCGC
This sequence comes from Aeromonas sp. QDB31, assembly GCF_027707605.1. Lineage (NCBI taxonomy): Bacteria > Pseudomonadati > Pseudomonadota > Gammaproteobacteria > Aeromonadales > Aeromonadaceae > Aeromonas > Aeromonas sp. QDB31. Next base: position 6,072 of record NZ_JAPCIX010000018.1, read on the forward strand.
ATCGCACAGGGCGGACTGGTGCAGCCCCTGGCCGTGAGTGCCGGTGCTGAGCGCCCCCCCCAGGGTCTGGATGCCGATGACGCCGGGGGACGCGGGCAGCATGCGATCCATGGCGATGAGATCCCCATAGACGGTATCGAGGGGCGTACCCGCCTGATAGGTCACCGTATCGGCGGTTTTGTCCAACTGGCCGCGCAGGTGGTGCAAGTCCACCAGCAGCGCCTGGCTGCCCTCGGCATAGACGCTGTGGATGGGTTCGAAGGAGAGGCCGGAGCCGATGAGCCGCAGCTTGCGCTCGGGGTTTTCCCGCAGCAGTTGCTGCAGTTCGTCACGGCTCTTCGGGCGCCACACCTGATCCAGAGCGCCGAGGGGATTGGTCCTGGACCAGTTGAACAGCACCTCCCGATTGCCAATCGCCTTGATGCTGTGAAATGTCTGGAACCTGACCGTCATACCGCGCCTCATCTGACTTCAAAATGAGCGGCAATTCTACCGAAAAGCGAGCGCCAAGGCATGAAAAACAAGCCCCTACAGTCGAGGGTGGATAAGGGAGCCAGCCCCCTCCCCCTCAGCGCGAGGGCTGGGTCAGCGCCAGCAGCATGCCGAATCCCACCAGCAGACCACCAAAGATCCGATCGATCCAGTGGCGCACCGCCAACAGGCGGGACCGTACCGACGCGCTGGAGAAGAAGAGCGCCACCGCGCTGAACCAGAGGGCGTGGGCCAGCACGATGAAGGCGCCGTAGCCGAGCTGGACCGCCAGTGGCGTCTGCGGCTGCACCACCTGCATGAAGAGGCTAACGATGAAGATGGTGGTCTTGGGGTTGAGCACATTGGTCAGAAAGCCGGTACGCAGCGCCCCCAGGCTGGAGAGGGCTGGCTGACTGGCCAGCTCCTCCCCGGTCTCGGGCTGGGCCCGCAGCATCTTGATGCCGAGGAAGATGAGGTAGGCCGCCCCCGCCAGCTTGATGAGGTTGAACAGCCAGAGGGACTGCTGGATCAACAGACCCACCCCCAGCAGGGTGTAGCTCACGTGGACACAGACCCCGGCCGCGATGCCGAGCGCCGTCAGCACGCCGGTACGACGGGAGAGCAGCAGGCTGTTGCGCGACACCATGGCAAAATCCGGGCCCGGGCTGATGACGGCAAAGAAGGTAATGGCCACTACGGCTAACAGTTCGGTCATGAAAATAGTCCTGATCACATGGGATATCGGCTATTTTATTTGGAAATAACCCCCATGACGAACGATGATTTCTGACATGAACGGTGAGAAAAATTCACATAAAACCCTCTCGCTTCCCTCCCTGACGGCCCTGCGCTGCTTCGAGGTGGCTGCCCGCACCGAGCACTTCGGTCGCGCCGCCGACGAGCTGCACCTCACCCATGGCGCCATCAGCCGGGCGGTGCGCCTGCTGGAGGAAGACCTGGGAGTCAGTTTGTTCGAGCGGCGCCAGCGCCGGGTCTTCCTGACCGAGGCGGGCGACCGGCTCTATCAGGCGGTCAGAGAGGGGCTGGGCCAGATCCGGGAGACGGCCCAGGCGCTGCGCCAGCAAAGCCGCCACCAGTCGCTGGTGCTCTCCTGCGAGCCGACCCTGCTGATGCGCTGGCTAATCCCGCGCTGGCCCGCATTTCAGGCCCTGCACCCCGAGCTGGACGTCCATCTGATGGCGGGGGGCGGCGCCCTCAGCTTTGGCAGCGGCATCGATCTCGCCATCCGCCGCAATGACTTCGACTGGCCCGAGGATCTGCACAGCCAGCTGCTGTTCGAGGAGCTGACCGGGCCTGTCTGCCAGCCGGGCAAGGTGGCGCAGTTCTTCGCGCAAGAGGAGGCCGGCCTCGCCCTGCACCATGCAGCCCCCCGCCTGCACACCAAGACGCGCCCGGACGCCTGGCAGGCGTGGCTGCAACATGCTGGCCAACCGGCAAGCGACGAGGGGGCCGGGCAAACCTTCGAGCACTTCTACTTCAGCCTGCAGGCAGCGGTGGCGGGCCTTGGCGTCGCCATCGGCCCTTACCGGCAGGTGTGTGATGACCTCGAGGCCGGCCTGTTGGCGGCCCCGCTCGGCTTCATTCAGGACGGCACCGGCTACCATCTGCTCGCCCCCGCGCCGCCCGAACCCGGCAGCGCCCACGAGACCCTGGCGAACTGGTTGCACGGTCTGGTGCGCTGAGCTGCATCAAGCCTGGGTGGCGCGCTCGACGGCGGGAGTGTATCTCTCCGCCGTCGTCAGTTTCCGGCAGAACTGGCGCAGTGGCATGGGGCGGGCGAACAGGAACCCCTGCAGATACTGAACCCCCTTGCCCCTGAGGTAGGCGGCCTGTTGCTCCGTCTCCACTCCTTCGGCTACCAGGGAGAGGCCCAGCCGCCGACCGAGGTCGATGACGTTGTCGACGATATGCTCGGACAGCGACTCGGTCCCGATGCGACCGATGAAGGAACGATCGATCTTGAGATAGTCCACGTGGAACTGTTGCAGGTAGTGAAGGCTGGAGTGACCGGTGCCGAAGTCATCGATGGAGAGCCGCACGCCCATCTCGTCGAGCTGGCGGAACAGGGAGAGCGTCTGCGGATTGGTCACCAGCAGCTCCCGCTCGGTGAGTTCCAGCACCAGCACCACCCGCCCCGGCACAAAGTGCGCGAGGAAGGCGCGACACTCCGCCAGCAGGGAAAGATCCCGGCAGTGGGCGGCGCTGATGTTGAAGCTGATGTGAAAAGCGTCAGGCAGCCGGGTTTGCACCTGCTTCAGACGCTGGGCCACGACCTTCATGAGATGAGTGGTCATGGGCACGATCAGCCCAGACTCTTCCGCCTGGGGGATGAAGAGATCGGGGCGGATCAAGCCAGATCTCGGGTGGCGCCAGCGCATCAGCACCTCCGCTCCTACCATCCTGCCGTCGTCGCTGGCCATCAGGGGTTGCAGGTAGGGGACAAACTCCCCCGCCAGCAGCCCGCGCCTCAGCTCATCCGTCTGGGAACCCGGACGACCCAGCACCCACCATACCAGCAGTGCGAGCAACACCGAGGTCCCTGCCAGCCACAGCAGGGCCAGATGACGAGCCTCCCACAGGGTGTGCCAGTAGAGCGGCATGGCATAGCCTGCATGGATGGCGAAGGGGTAGCGGTGAGAGGAGAGTTCAAGGCTGATCTTGCTGTACAGCCTGGGGGGCTGGTTCTGGTGATGTCCGGATTCATCGATCCAGTCCGACTCCACCTGCAGGAACAGCTCGCTGGTATCACTGCTCATGGCGAGCATGAAGCTGAGCTGGGTGCTGTCGATGGCGCTCAGCGCCACATCGTGCCCGCGCTCATGGCGCACCACCAGCAGCGGATGATCCAGGCGCACCTTGTTGCCGTTCATCAGCAGCAGCTTGTTTCCGGTGTAGATAGTGCCGTCATCCACTTCATGGACGGGGCCAAACAATGAAGAACAACGGATCACACCACCGCGCGCCAGGTTGACTGAGCGCAGGAAAGGCTCGAGGGCCACTCTCTTGCGCAGCAACAGCAGATTGTCGACGCAGGGGCGGTTCACCAGCGACAATGCCTCCAGATTGGCCTGTTCGGCCTGATCCAACATGCGCTCCAACAAGGTCTTGGCCTTGTGGGCAGAGGCGCTGGCGTCCGCCTTCAACTCCTGCTCGTAGCTGCCGTGTACCATCCAGCCTCCCGCCAGCAATGGCAGAGTCAATACCAGCAGGGTGCAGCCAAGGCGCCATCTCGTACGGGCCAGATCAATCCGGAACAGAAACATAGAAACCACGCCGCAATTCGCAGGCTTGCCCCGGCAAGCGCCACAGTGAAATAACGCCCACTTCACACAGAAGACAATGGGACCATCCAGGCCAGACAACCTAACGCAGCGCACTGGTAAATGCATCGACGACGCAGTGGCGGGAGATTGGCTGCCCATTATTGCGCAACCGCCATAAATGGAAAATGCCGCGTAGAGACGCGGCATTGTTTATATCGGGTGGAGAGTCCAACCAGTCAGTCCTTAGACCGCCTGTTGCAAAATCACCGCATCGGCTTTCTTGGTGTAAGAAGCGATCTCGTTGAAGTTGAGGTAGCGGTAAGTATCTGCCGCCGTGGCATCCAGGGTCTTGGCGTACTGCAGGTACTCCGCCACGGTCGGGATCTTGCCGATGATGGCGGCAACCGCAGCCAGCTCGGCGGAGGCCAGATAGACGTTGGCGCCCTTGCCCAGACGGTTCGGGAAGTTGCGGGTGGAGGTGGAGACCACGGAGGCCCCTTCCGCCACGCGCGCCTGGTTGCCCATGCACAGGGAGCAGCCCGGGATCTCGATGCGGGCACCGACCCGGCCGAAGATGCCGTAGTAGCCCTCTTCGGTCAGCTGATCCTTGTCCATCTTGGTGGGCGGGGCGATCCACATACGGGTCGGCAGCTCACCCTGATACTTCTCGAGCAGCTTGCCGGCGGCGCGGAAGTGGCCGATGTTGGTCATGCAGGAACCGATGAATACCTCATCGATCTGGCTGCCAGCCACGTCGCTCAGCAGGCGAGCGTCATCAGGATCGTTCGGCGCACAGAGGATGGGCTCCTTGATGGTGGCCAGATCGATCTCGATGATTTCGGCGTACTCGGCATCCTTGTCCGCTTCCATCAGCACCGGGTTGGCCAGCCACTCTTCCATCCCCTTGATACGACGGGTGATGGTGCGCACGTCGCCGTAGCCTTCGGACAGCATCCATTTCAGCATCACGATGTTGGACTTCAGGTACTCGATGATCGGCGCCTGATCCAGCTTGATGGTGCAACCGGCGGCGGAGCGCTCGGCGCTGGCATCGGCCAGCTCGAACGCCTGCTCCACCTTCAGGGTCGGTAGACCTTCGATCTCGAGGATGCGGCCGGAGAAGATGTTCTTCTTGCCTGCCTTCTCGACGGTCAGCAGCCCCTTCTGGATGGCGGCGTAGGGGATGGCATGAACCAGGTCACGCAGGGTGATGCCCGGCTGCAGCTCGCCCTTGAAGCGCACCAGCACGGATTCCGGCATGTCCAGCGGCATCACGCCGGTGGCGGCGGCAAAGGCCACCAGACCGGAGCCCGCCGGGAAAGAGATCCCGATGGGGAAGCGGGTGTGGGAGTCACCACCGGTACCCACGGTATCCGGCAACAGCATGCGGTTCAGCCAGGAGTGGATGACACCGTCACCCGGACGCAGGCTCACACCGCCGCGGTTCATGATGAAGTCCGGCAGGGTGTGGTGGGTCTGCACGTCGATGGGCTTGGGATAGGCCGCGGTGTGGCAGAAGGACTGCATGGTCAGATCGGCGGAGAAACCGAGGCAAGCCAGATCTTTGAGCTCGTCGCGGGTCATGGGGCCAGTGGTGTCCTGGGAGCCGACCGTGGTCATGCGAGGCTCGCAGTAGGTGCCGGGGCGAATGCCCTGCACGCCGCACGCCTTGCCCACCATCTTCTGGGCCAGGGTGTAACCCTTGCCGGTGTCGGCCACCGGTTGCGGGCGACGGAACACGGTAGAGAACGGCAGGCCCAGGGCCTCGCGGGCCTTGTCGGTCAGGCCGCGGCCGATGATCAGCGGAATACGGCCACCGGCGCGCACTTCGTCGATCAGCACCTCGGTTTTCAGTTCAAAGCGGGCCAGCACCTCGTCGGTGCCGTGACGGGTGATCTTGCCCTCATAGGGGAAGATGTCGATGACATCGCCCATCTCCAGTTTGGAGACGTCCACTTCGATGGGCAGGGCGCCGGCATCTTCCATGGTGTTGAAGAAGATGGGGGCAATCTTGCCGCCGAGGCAGACGCCGCCGGCGCGCTTGTTCGGCACGAACGGAATGTCGTCGCCCATGAACCAGAGCACCGAGTTGGTGGCAGATTTGCGGGAGGAGCCGGTACCGACCACGTCACCGACGTACGCCAGCGGGAAACCGGTCTGCTTGAGCTCTTCGATGGCCTTGACGGGGCCGATGACGCCGTCCTTGTCCGGGGTGATGCCGGGACGGGCGTTCTTCAACATCGCCAGGGCATGGAGCGGGATATCGGGACGGGACCAGGCATCCGGTGCAGGGGACAGATCGTCGGTGTTGGTCTCACCGGTCACCTTGAACACGGTGACGGTGATCTTCTCGGCCAGGGCGGGGCGGTTCAGGAACCACTCGGCATCGGCCCAGGATTGCAGCACCTGCTGGGCGTGGGCATTGCCCGCCTTCGCCTTCTCTTCCACGTCGTGGAAGGAGTCAAACATCAGCAGGGTGTGGGAGAGGCCCTTGGCAGCAAGAGGAGCCAGCTCGGCGTCGTCCAGCAGATCGATCAGCGGCTGGATGTTGTAACCACCCTGCATGGTGCCGAGCAGCTCGACCGCTTCGGCCGCAGTCAGGATGGGAGAGTGAGCCTCGCCCTTGGCGACGGCGGTGAGGAAGCCGGCTTTGACATAGGCCGCTTCATCAACACCCGGGGGAATGCGGGAGGACAACAGTTCTTTCAGAAAATCATGTTCACCGGCGGGGGGGTTCTTGAGCAGTTCAACCAGGGCGGCGACCTGCTCTGCATCCAGAGGTTTGGCAACCACGCCCTCGGCGGCACGTTCTGCGACGTGTTTACGGTATGTTTCAAGCACGACTAATTCCTCTTTGGTCTTTTTTTGGGGTTCGCCCAAGCTCGCGGCGATCGTCCTTGCGGGACACCCGTAGGGTGCCCCCCACTATATAAGTTTTAACGACTAATTAAAATCCAAACCCTGTGCAGTTATTCATCAAAGCAGCATAACCATATAAGCCAGTTAGATTTTTTTAAACTGACAAGACACACAACACAGACAAGTTAACAAAAAGTCAGCATTTCACCCTTATTGGAACGTAGTGCCCAATTGCAGATAGAACATGTCATGCCCCCCCTCCGCCACGCCATAGCCGAGGAAGATGGGGCCGAGGAAGCTCTCCACCCCCACATAGACGGAGCCGGCAGTGTAGGAGGACTCCAGGCTGATGTCGGCTCCCTTGTCCCAGACTCCGCCCTGTTCGAGAGATCCCCCGAGGAACAAGGGTGCCTTGATGGCACCGAAGTCGTTGTCCGCCACCCGGTAGATGTAGCGCAGACCGCTGAACAGACTGTAGCGGCCGCTCAACTGGTAGTGCTGGAAGCCGGATAGCCGGAACAGGCCGCCGAGATCCTGCACGAACAGCGGCACCTCTTCCTCCGAGGAAGAGCCGCCCCCTTCCAGCATCAGGTTGAGGCTGTGCCGTCCCCATGACCAGGGCTTGATCATCGCCAGGTGGTAATTGAGCCCCTCGGTGTTCTCCGTCGGCTCGCCGGTCGGCTCAATCTTGATATGGGAGTAGCCTCCCTTGATGTCCCAGTAGATTCCCTCGTAGGGGAAGTAGCGGCTGTCGAGGGTGTCGTGCTCGAAGCGAATATAGGGCCCCCAGGCGGTGGCATCCGCACTCGCGTCGGACAGGTTCTGGACATCGACGCTGCCCACCTGGCCTTCCAACCCCAGGGACACCCTGCTCCAGGGCTGCCGATTCCAACCGACGGCGAGATCCACGCTGGTGAAGCTGTACTCCGAGTCCAGGTAACGGACTCCGGACAGCTGCACATCTTCCTCCGGGAAGAAGACCCGGCGCTCGGTCTTGTCATAGGCCAGGCTCGCCTCGCCATAGAAAGTCTGAGAGGGCTCGAGTGGCGTATAGAAGTCGGTCTTGAGGTGCTTGGCCGTGCCGAGCGACGCCTCGGTCAGCCACTCGGCGCCCCAGTCGTTGACGTTGGTCAGGGTATAGGACATGCCGACGTTGTAGTTGGAGCTGCTCTCGAAGTCATCGGAGAAGCCGAGCTGGAAGTTGAGATAGCCAGGTCCCCAGTTCTTCTCGCTGGCATCCACCACCAGCACGTTCTCGCCGTCCCGCTCCACCACCTCGTAGGTAATGCGGTCGAACGACTCCAGGGCGTAGAGTCGGCGAATGCCGGCCTCCAGGCTCTCATAGGTCTGCACCTTATCCGGGCGCACCTTGAGCATGGCCCGCACCGTCTCGTCGGAGAGGCGCGACTTGTTGAGGATCTCCACCTTGTCGATGTAGTAGGCCGGTTGACCGCTACGCTCGGCGCGGCGACTCAGCTTCTTGTTGCGGTAATCCGCGTAAGCGTCGGGGGAGAGTGACAGGGCATCGAGCTGGGCAGCGGCGCGATTGGCCACCGCCTCCCCCTGCTTGATCCCCTCCGGCATCCGGGCAAAATCGGCGATCCCCATGTCTCCGAACTCAGGGCTGAGCAGCACATCCTTGGGCCCCAGCAGCGCCTTCTGCTTCTCGGTGCCGACCTGGGTCATGTAGGTGGTGAGCTGGTCGATCATGGCCAGCCCGGATTTGAGCGACTCCCGGGTGCGCAGCTTGGCGCCGATGTCCACCGCGATCACCACATCGGCCCCCATGGCCTTGGCCACGTCAACCGGCATGTTGTTGACTGTGCCGCCGTCGGCCAGGATGTGCCCCTCCCACTCCACGGGCTTGAGGGCGCCGGGGATGGACATGGAGGCCTGCATGGCCTTGGCCAGGCTGCCATGGTCGAGCACGAAGGGGGTCACCGTCTCCATGTCGGTGGCCATGGCGCGGTAGGGAATGGGCAGATCGTCGAAGCTCTTCTGCGCCGGCAGGTTGGAGGTGGCATGGCGCAACAGGCTGGCCATGGATTGGCCCTGGAAGAAGCCGTCCGGCAGCTGGGTCTGGTCACCGTTGACCCCGATGTCGGTGCGCAGCTGGTACTTCTCGCTCTGCTGCTTCTTGCGCAGGGAGAGCTCGTCACGACCGACCTTGTCCTGATAACCCTTGTTCCAGTCGATGGCGAGGGTCATCCGCTCCACCTCCTCGGCACTGAGCCCCATGGCGTACATGCCCGCCACGTAGGAACCCATGCTGGTGCCCACCACGATGTCGACCGGGATGCGCTTCTCTTCCAGCACCTTGAGCACCCCGATGTGGGCCGCCCCCTTGGCGCCGCCGCCGCTCAACACCAGGGCTATCCTGGGCCGATCCGCCTTGGTGCCACCGCCTTGCACCTGAGCGGCATCGCTGGCCTGGGCCGCCCCCGTCCATGGCAGGGTCGCCATCAGAAGCATTAGCAGTTGGGTCCATCCCCAATGAAAGATGCGCATATGAGTGTCCATTGATCCGTGCGAGTCGAGTGAGCTGTCCGCCGACGTGAGTGCCGCCAGCTATGAGTTGAAGAACTTTAACTGCAACCGGCCGCGCTGGCGAGATGTCATCGTCCCGTGGTTGCACTGCAGAGCCAGGGAGGAATAGTGTCAATCCAGTCCCGGCCTGATGTGAGCGCAAACGTTAATCGGCAATAAACGCCACCACCACCTCAAGAGCCCGCTCGGTCAGCCGTTAATATGTACTCAACCTTAGGCCCACACTCCCGAGTCACCCTTATGTTCGCAAGCCTGACACTCAAACAGAAAATTCTGGCCACCGTCATCCTCGCCGTGGCTCTCTCCTGTCTGCTGGTGGGCTATTTCAGCCAGCGCTCGGCCCAACAGCTGATCGAGACCCGCATGTTCGAACAGGAGCTGCCCAACCTCACCCAGCGCATCGGCAAGGAGATCGAGAAAGACCTCACCTCGGTCGCAAGCGCCGCCAGGCAACTGGCCAATGACCGCTTCGTGCTGGACTGGGTGGCCCGCGGCATGCCCAAGGAACAGGAATCCATCCTCATCGATCAGCTCAAGGACATGACCAGCCAGTATGGCCTGGTCACCGCCTCCTTCGCCGATCGCCAGAGTGCCGCCTACTACAACCAGGACGGCTTCCTGCGCATCCTGAACCATGAACAGGACAACTGGTTCTACGACTACACCAAGAGCGGCCAGGACCTGATGCTCAGCATCTTTCGCGAGAGCAATGGCGAGGTGAAGCTGTTCGTCAACTTCCAGCAGCTAGACGGGCGCGGCCTGGCCGGCCTCGCCAAGTCTCTCGACAGCATGGTCAGCATGCTCGCCAACTTTCGCATCGGCGACAGCGGCTTCGTCTTCATGACCGATGGCAGCGGCAAGGTGAAGCTACACCCGGACGCCGCCCGCATCGACAGAGACAGCCTGGGTCAACTGGCTGGCCCGGGCGCAGGCGCGCTGATGACCAAGCAAGCGTTCGCCGCCACTCATGCCGAGATCGATGGCCAGCCGGTGGTACTCGCCACCAGCTATATTCCCCTGCTCGACTGGTATCTGGTGGCCCAGGTGCCGGAGGCCGAGATCTATGCCGAACTGGACAAGGCGCGGCTGCACATAGTGCTGGTGAGCCTGCTCATCGCCGTAGGCATGGGGCTGCTCAGCGTGCTGCTGGCCGGCTCCGTCAGTCGCCCCCTCAACGAACTGGCTCGCCTGTTCCGGGAACTGGGCAGTGGTGACGGGGATCTGACCCAACGCCTCAAGGTGGAAGGACGGGACGAACTGAGCCAGGTCGCCACCGGCTTCAACAACTTCGTCGCCAAGATCCACGGTTCCATCGAGCAGGTGGCGAGCAACTCCCGCCAGCTCGCCGCCACCGCCAACGAGGTGGCCGCCAAGGCCCAGCTGACCCAGCACAACTGCACCGCCCAGCGGGATCGCACCGTCCAGGTCGCCACCGCCATCCACGAGATGGGCGCCACCGTCAGCGAGATCGCCGGCAATGCGTCCCTGGCCGCCGACGTCGCCAGGCAGGCCAACGATCAGGCCGATGCGGGGGCTCAGGTAGTGGCCCAGGCCCGCCACGGCATCGTCGGCCTCTCCGGCGAGATCGAGCAGGTCGCCGGGGTCATCGAGTCCCTGGCCAGCCAGACCGACTCCATCGGCAGCATCCTCGACACCATCCGCAGTATCTCCGAGCAGACCAACCTGCTGGCCCTCAACGCCGCCATCGAGGCCGCCCGCGCCGGTGAGCAGGGCCGCGGCTTCGCCGTGGTGGCCGACGAGGTGCGCAACCTCGCCAGCCGCTCCGCCGCCTCCACCGCCGAGATCCAGGGCATGATCAACCGGCTGCAGGAGCAGAGCGCCCGCGCCGTCAGCGCCATGGCCCAGGGCCGCAACCAGAGCCTGGAAGTGGTCACCCAGGCCGATGCGGCCGACGGGGCGCTCGGCCAGATCACCGCCCACATCACCCAGATCAGCGACATGAATATCCAGGTCGCCACCGCCACCGAGGAGCAGTCCAGCGTGGTGGGCGAGATCAACCGCAACGTAGAGGACATCAACCAGCTCACCATGGAGACCGCCGACATCGCCCACCAGCTGACCGAGTCCAGCCGCAGTCTGCAGCAGCTCTCCGGCGAGCTCGACAAGCTGGTCGGCAACTTCCGGCTCTGAGCCTTTTAGCCCTCCCACTCACTCAGGGAGCGCAGCCGCGCTCCCTGTTCTTCGACAACGGCAAGCCATGACGCAGCGGCGCCAACTCGACTCAGGATCTCGGCCGAAATGCCGCATAATCAGAGGAGAACCAAGGAGAACGGAAATGGGCAAACTGATGATGGTAATGGTACTGGGGGCGCTGTTGTCGGCCTGCAGCAGCGGTCCGGTGCGAGTGCACGGCGCCGATGTCAGTGTGGATGACACCCGGATCCGGGTCTACGATGGCCATCATGATGGCTATTACGATGATGACTATCATGGCGGCCAGCGGGGTCGTTTCTGTCCCCCGGGACAGGCCAAGAAAGGGCGCTGCTAGCGCCTTTTTTTATGGTCGCCATCTGCCCGCCGCAACCGGGTCTACTGCGAGGGACAGCTCCGGGTCACGCAGGCTCCCATTCCGGTATCGACCACCACCTCAGCCAGAATACACCTCTCCTCCTGTGCCTTGAGCGCCGCCATGGACTGCTCCTTTGATGCCAGGCCCGCTCAGGCCCGGCATATAAGCCATTCCATCATGCGGTGACGCCAACGTGTGGCGCGGCAATGAAACGACAGCGCCAGCAAGGGCACATCGCTGCAGAGCACGGTCCTCGCAGCACGCGTTCTACCCCATACTTGAGGGAACACCGCATGTTCCCGGTTATGTCAGCGGCAAGTCATGACGCAACGCCACCAACTTCCCCCGATGTCCAGGGGGAACGGCAGCATAATCAGGGGAAACCCTAGGAGGTTGTTATGGACAAGCGGATTCTGATGGTACTGCTTGGCGCCTTGCTCACCGCCTGCACCAGTGGCCCGGTACGGGTACACGACGCAGATTTCAGCGTGGACGATGCCCATATCCGGGTCACTGACGGCTACTACCGCTATCATGGGGGCCATTACTATCGCTATTACGATGACCACCATCACCACGATGGCTATTACCGCCGCTATTACGATGACCGCTACCCTGGTCGCTATTACTACCGCTATGACGATCACCACCATCGCCAGGGCGGCTATCGCACCTTCTGCCCGCCAGGGCAGGCGAAAAAAGGGCGCTGCTAGTACCTTTTTTGCGGTCGTACATCTGCTTGTCCGCCTGTTGCAACAGCAGTTCCAGATCGGGCGGCAGCAGCGGATCATAGTGGGCGACGCCGGTGGAGCAAAACAGTTGGTAGGGCTTGCCCTGCTCCCGGTTGAAGGTCGCCAGCGCCTTCTCGAAACGGGCCAGCACCCGGGACACCAGCGCCGATCCTATGCCCGGCAGCAGCACCACGAACTCGTCCCCGCCAAGCCGGGCGAAGATATCCGCATTGCGAAACACCCGGGAGAGCAGCAATGCCACCTGGCGCAGGGCATCATCCCCCACCTCGTGTCCCAGGGTGTCGTTAATCTCCTTGAAACGGTCGAGGTCGAGGAACAGCAGACTCGCCTCCCGCCCCTGCCGATGGGAGAGCTGCAGGCACTTCTGCCCCAACATGATGAAGCCACGACGGTTGGTGATGCCGGTCAGCTCGTCCAGGATAGCCAGTTGAATGGCGGCCAGCTCATGCTCCACCATGCCCGCCAGATCCATCAACAAGGCCCGCTGACGCTCATCCAGCTGGCGCGGCCTGCGATCGATAAGGCAGAGGGTACCCACCTTGTAGCCACCGGCGATATGCAAAGGCGTTCCTGCATAGAAACGGATGTGGGGGTCCCCCAGCACCAGGGGATTGTCGGCGAAGCGTGGATCCCGGGTCGCATCCTCCACCACGAAGATCTCTTCGCCGAGGATGGCATGGCCACAGAAGGAGACGTCGCGTGGAGTCTCCTGCGCATCCAGACCGCAGCGGGACTTGAACCACTGCCGCTCCTCATCCACCAGGGAGATGAGCGAGATGGGCACCTCGAACATGTTGCGCGCCATCCGGGTAATGCGATCGAAACGCTCCTCCGCCGTGCTATCCAGAATGGCGAGACGGCGCAGGCCATCGAGTCGCTGTCGTTCGTGTTCGGGTATGGCAGGTGCTTGCATGGGAAGAGCCGGCGGTTGATGACAGAAGCCTCAGCATAGCAAATGGCCTCGAGCAAATCTCATCCATCGTCGGGCAACAAAAAAGCCGCTCCTGAGAGCGGCTTTTCATCATGGCAAGAAGAAGAGGCTTACTTCTTCTTCTTGGCCTTGGCGTTCGGCAGGTCGGTGATGGAGCCTTCGAACACTTCGGCAGCCAGACCCACGGACTCGTGCAGAGTCGGGTGAGCGTGGATGGTCAGCGCCAGATCTTCGGCGTCGGCACCCATCTCGATGGCCAGACCGATCTCGCCCAGCAGCTCACCACCGTTGGTACCGACGATGGCACCACCGATGACGCGGTTGCTGTCCTTGTCGAAGATCAGCTTGGTCATGCCGTCGGCGCAGTCGGAGGCGATGGCACGGCCGGAAGCAGCCCAAGGGAAGGTAGCGACTTCGAAGTTCAGGCCCTGTTGCTTGGCTTCCTTCTCGGTCAGACCGACCCAGGCCATCTCTGGCTCTGTGTAGGCGATGGACGGGATCACTTTCGGGTCGAAGTAGTGCTTCTTACCGGCGATGACTTCGGCCGCCACGTGGCCTTCGTGCACACCCTTGTGAGCCAGCATCGGCTGGCCGACGATGTCACCGATGGCGTGGATGTGCGGAACGTTGGTACGCAGTTGCTTGTCCACTTCGATGAAACCGCGCTCGTTGACGGCAACACCGGCTTTCTCGGCGTCCATCAGCTTGCCGTTCGGCACACGACCGACCGCGACCAGCACGTTGTCGTAGCGAACCGGCTCGGCCGGGGCGTGCTTGCCTTCGTAGGAGACGTACAGGCCGTCCTCACGGGCTTCAACTGCGGTGACCTTGGTCTCCAGCATGATGTTGAATTTCTTGGCAACGCGCTTGGTGTAGATCTTGACGATGTCTTTGTCGGCAGCAGGTACCAGCTGATCGGCAAATTCCACCACGTCGATCTCGGAGCCCAGGGAGGAGTAAACGGTACCCATCTCCAGACCGATGATGCCGCCACCGATAACCAGCAGCTTGCCCGGTACTGTGGTCAGTTCCAGCGCATCAGTTGAATCCCATACGCGGGGGTCATCGTGGGGGATGAAGGGCAGCTTCACCGGACGGGAACCGGCCGCGATGATGGCGTTGTCGAAGGTCACTGTGGTCTTGCCGTCGGCACCTTCCACTTCGAGGGTGTTCGGGCCGGTGAACTTGCCGAAGCCGTTCACAACCTGGACTTTACGCATCTTGGCCATGCCGGCCAGACCGCCGGTCAGCTGGTTGATGACCTTCTCTTTCCACAGACGCACCTTGTCGATGTCGGTCTGCGGGGCACCGAAGACGATGCCGTGCTCGGCCAGCGCCTTGGCTTCTTCGATCACTTTGGCAACGTGCAGCAGCGCCTTGGAGGGGATGCAGCCCACGTTCAGGCAGACGCCACCCAGGGTGGAGTAACGCTCGACGATAACGGTATCCAGACCCAAATCGGCAGCGCGGAAAGCAGCGGAATAACCGGCAGGGCCAGCACCCAGTACTACGACCTGGGTTTTGATCTCTTTACTCATCATGACCTCTTTGTCGTTCTATATCCCCGGACAGCACAGTCTTATGCCAAAGAAGGCGGCTGCAGCCGTGAAAAAAACGGGGCAAGTTTATAATTTTGTTAATGAAATGAGAAGTGAAAAGGGCGAGCTCTGTGCTCGCCCTCTCATTTACATTTACAGAACCAGTCGACGAATGTCGGACAGCACGCCACTCAGGGTGGTGATGAAGCGAGCCCCGTCGGCGCCGTCGATGACGCGGTGGTCATAGCTCAGGGCCAGCGGCAGCATCAGGCGAGGCACAAACTCCTTGCCGTTCCACTTCGGCTTCATCTCGGACTTGGAGACGCCCAGGATGGCCACTTCCGGCGCGTTGACGATCGGGGTAAAGCTGGTACCGCCGATGCCACCCAGGCTGGAGATGGTGAAGCAACCGCCCTGCATGTCGGCAGCGGTCAGCTTGCCGGCACGGGCCTTCTTGGAGATCTCGGCCAGATCGCGGGACAGCTCATGGATGCCCTTCTTGTTGACGTCGCGAACGACCGGCACAACCAGGCCACCCGGGGTGTCAACCGCCACACCGATGTGGATGTACTTCTTCATGATCAGCTTGCTGCCGTCTTCGGACAGAGCGCTGCAGAAGCGCGGGTGCGCTTCCAGCGCCTTGGCGGCCGCCTTCAGGATGAACACCAGCGGGGTGATCTTCACGTCCAGCTTCTGCTTCTCGGCCAGGATGTTCTGCTCTTTGCGGAACGCTTCCAGATCCGTGGTATCTGCTTCGTCAAACTGGGTGACATGAGGGATCATGGCCCAGTTGCGGTGCAGGGCAGGACCGGAGATCTTCTGGATCCGGGTCAGTTCCAGCTCTTCGACCGGGCCGAACTTGCTGAAATCAACCTTGGGCCAGGCCACGACGCTCATGCCGTTGCCAGTGCCTTGACCCGCAGCCGGGGCGGACTCGGCACGCTTGACCGCATCCTTCACGTAAGCCTGCACGTCTTCTTTGACGATGCGGCCCTTGCGACCCGAGGCCTTCACCTTGGCCAGGTTGACACCGAACTCGCGCGCCAGACGGCGTACCGCCGGGGAGGCGTGGACGTAGGCATCGTTGGCCACGAAGTCGGAAGAAGCGGCAGCCGGGGCAGCAGCCTGAGCAACCGGGGCGGCGGCAGGAGCAGCGGCAACGGGGGCAGCAGCTTGCGCAACCGGAGCGGCGGCAGGGGCAGCACCAGCCACTTCGAATACCATGATCAGGGAACCGGTAGAGACCTTGTCACCGGCCTTCACCTTGATTTCCTTGACCACACCGGCGAACGGCGCTGGCACTTCCATGGAGGCCTTGTCACCTTCCACCGCGATCAGGGACTGGTCGGCTTCGACCTTGTCACCCACGGCCACCATGATCTCGGTGACTTCCACTTCATCGCCGCCGATGTCAGGTACGTTGACCTCTTTGGCACCGGCAGCAACCGGGGCAGCAGCAGCCACAGGGGCGGCAGCAGGAGCCGGAGCAGCCACGGTAGCGGTCGCGGCGCCCGCCACTTCGAACACCATCACCAGGGAGCCGGTGGAAACCTTGGCGCCGGCGGCAACCTTGATCTCGACCACGCGGCCCGCGAACGGCGCCGGTACTTCCATGGAGGCCTTGTCACCTTCCACAGCGATGATGGACTGGTCGGCTTCAACCATGTCGCCCACGGCAACCATGATCTCGGTCACTTCGACTTCGTCGTCACCGATGTCAGGTACGTGCACGTCTTTGGCAGCGGCAGCAACAGGGGCAGCCGGTGCGGCGGCAACCGGGGCGGCAGCCTGAGCCGGAGCGGCGGCAGCGCCTTCCGCTTCGAAGATCATGATCTGGGAACCGGTGGCAACCTTGTCGCCCACCTTGATCAGGATCTCTTTGACGATACCGGCGGCCGGAGCCGGGACTTCCATGGAGGCCTTGTCACCTTCCACGGCGATCAGGGACTGGTCCAGTTCGACCTTGTCACCCACGGCGACCATGATCTCGGTCACTTCCACTTCATCGGCACCGATATCCGGCACCATAATCTGTTTGGACATTGTGCTTTATCCTCTTACGCGTACGTTTATCGCGTTAACCTTGGCAAGAGCAGGTTCCGGCTCGTTGTTGCCGTCCGGACCCTGTGTGTCCTCTTACTCTTATGTCGCATTAACCTGGGCAAGGCCCTGTCCGGCACGCAAGTCCGGACAGGGCGCTCAATCCTCTTACGCGTACAGCGGGTTAACCTTGTCGGCATCGATGCCGTATTTAGCGATGGCGTCGGCCACAACCTGCTTGTCGATCTCGCCGCGCTTGGCCAGTTCGGTCAGGGCAGCAACGACGACGTAGAACTCGTTCACTTCGAAGTGACGACGCAGGTTGGCACGGCTGTCGGAACGGCCATAACCGTCGGTACCCAGTACACGGTAGTTCTCGGTCGGCACGAAGGCACGCACCTGCTCGGCGAAGGACTTCATGTAGTCGGTCGCGGCGATAGTCGCTTCGGAACCCAGTACGGAGGTGATATAGGGCACACGGGCGGCCGCAGTCGGGTGCAGCATGTTCCAGCGATCGGCGTCCTGACCATCACGAGCCAGCTCGTTGAAGGAGGTAACGCTGAACACGTCGGAACCCACGCCGTATTCACTCGCCAGGATCTGGGCGGCGGTACGGACGTGACCCAGGATGGAGCCACAACCCAGCAGCTGTACCTTGGCCTTGTTGCCGGCCACGGATTCCAGCTTGTAGATACCCTTGCGGATGCCTTCCTCGGCGCCTTCCGGCATGGCCGGCATGGCATAGTTCTCGTTCAGGGTGGTGATGTAGTAGAAGACGTTCTCCGGCTTCTCACCGTACATGCGACGCAGGCCGTCCTGTACGATCACCGCCACTTCATAGGCGTAGGACGGATCGTAGGAGATGCAGTTCGGGATGGTACCGGCCAGGATGTGGCTGTGACCATCTTCGTGCTGCAGACCTTCACCGTTCAGGGTAGTACGACCGGAGGTCGCGCCCAGCAGGAAGCCACGGGCTTGCTGGTCACCGGCTGCCCACGCCATGTCGCCGATCCGCTGGAAGCCGAACATGGAGTAGTAGATGTAGAACGGGATCATCGGGCAGTCGTTGGTGCTGTAAGAGGTCGCAGCAGCCAGCCAGGAGGACATGGCCCCCAGCTCGTTGATGCCGTCTTGCAGAACCTGACCCTGCTTGTCTTCCTTGTAGTAGGAGACGATGTCGCGGTCTTGCGGGGTGTACTGCTGACCGTGCGGGCTGTAGATGCCGATCTGACGGAACAGACCTTCCATACCGAAGGTACGGGCTTCGTCGGCCAGGATCGGCACGATGCGCTTGCCGATGGACTTGTCTTTCAGCAGCACGTTCAGGGAACGCACGAACGCCATTGTGGTGGAGATCTCGCGCGCCTGCTCACCCAGCAGCGGGCCAAAGGCATCCAGCGCCGGGATTTCCAGCTTGGTAGTGCTCTCGCGCAGACGGGTCGGTACATAGCCCTTCAACGCGGCACGACGGGCGTGCAGGTACTTGTGCTCTTCGGTACCCTCTTCGATCTTCAGGTACGGCAGGTTTTCCAGCTGCTCGTCGGTGACCGGCAGGCTGAAACGATCGCGCAGGTGACGCACCGAGCCCAGATCCATCTTCTTGACCTGGTGAGCGATGTTCTTGCCTTCGGCCGCTTCGCCCATGCCATAACCCTTGATGGTCTTGGCCAGGATGACGGTCGGCTTGCCCTTGGTCGCTGCAGCCTTGGAGAAGGCGGCGAACAGTTTGCGAGGATCGTGACCACCGCGGTTCAGGGCGAAGATCTCCTCGTCGGTCATGTCTTTGACCAGGGCGGCGGTTTCCGGGTAACGGTTGAAGAAGTGCTCACGCACGTAGCCGCCGTCACGGGACTTCATGGTCTGATAGTCACCATCCACGGTCTCGTTCATCAGCTGGATCAGCTTGCCGGAAGTGTCTTTCTTCAGCAGCTCATCCCACTTGCGACCCCAGATGACCTTGGTGACATCCCAACCAGCGCCGGCAAACAGGCCTTCCAGTTCGTTGATGACCTTGCCGTTGCCGACAACAGGACCGTCCAGACGCTGCAGGTTGCAGTTGACCACGAACACCAGGTTGTCGAGCTTTTCACGCACGGCAACGGTCAGGGCACCCTTGGCTTCCGGCTCGTCCATCTCGCCGTCACCCAGGAAGGCGTACACGGTCTGCTCGGAGCAATCCTTGATACCACGGTCGGTCAGGTACTTCAGGAAGCGAGCCTGATAGATGGCGGCGATGGGGCCCAGACCCATGGAAACGGTCGG
Source organism: Aeromonas sp. QDB31 (assembly GCF_027707605.1). Classification (NCBI taxonomy): domain Bacteria; kingdom Pseudomonadati; phylum Pseudomonadota; class Gammaproteobacteria; order Aeromonadales; family Aeromonadaceae; genus Aeromonas; species Aeromonas sp. QDB31. Next base: position 25,286 of record NZ_JAPCIX010000018.1, read on the forward strand.
GAACTGCCAGAAGTCCGGCATCAGTTTCGGGTGCGGGTAGGAAGGAATGCCCTTGCCGTCCACTTCCTGACGGAAGTTGTCCAGCTGCTCTTCGGTCAGACGACCTTCGGCGAATGCACGGGCGTAGATGCCCGGGGAGATGTGACCCTGGAAGTAGACCAGATCGCCACCGTCCTTCTCGCTGCGAGCGCGGAAGAAGTGGTTGTAGCAGACTTCGTAGATGGTTGCGGAAGAGGCGAAGGAAGACATGTGACCACCGAGGTCCAGGTCTTTCTTGGAGGCGCGCAGCACTATCATCATGGCATTCCAGCGGATGATGGCGCGGATGCGACGTTCCATCTCCAGGTCGCCCGGGTAAGCCGGTTCGTCGCTGGCAGGAATGGTGTTGATGTAGTCGCGATTCGCCTTCTCAGCCACGTCAACACCGCTGATGCGGGCTTTCTCGGCCAGTTGTTCAAGGATGAACTGAGCGCGTTGCGGACCCTCTTCACGCAGCAGGGATTCCAGAGAGGCAAGCCACTCCAGCGTTTCTATCGGGTCCACATCGTTCTTCAGGATATCAGACATGGCTGGTTCCTATTTTGTTGTGATTGCACGGCATTGCACGGCGAAGGGCGCAAGCATTCGACAATAAAGCCTTGTGGGATTAGTTTTCCTGCTGACGGATCCGACGCATGGATCGCTGGATCCGGCTGTCTTCCCTCTGCATATCCAACAAGGTGTCCTCGATAAAGGCCAGGTGCTCATGACAAGCAGCCCTGGCCCGCTCCGGAGCCCCCGACAGGATAGCCTCGATCAGGCTCGCACGATGGCGACGGATCTTGGCTACCACTCCCGGACGGCGATTCAAAATCTCGTTATTTCGTAAAATGTTCTGTTCGAGCATGGGGCCCATGGCCCGTAGCAGGTGCAGCAGCACCACGTTGTGGGACGCCTCAGCCACCGCCAGATAGAACTGGGTGACGGCGGTCGACTCGACCACCAGCGACCCCTGCTGACCTGCCTCTTCGATGGCGGACTGCGCCAGGCGGATCCGTTCGAAATCAGCCTCAGTCCCCCGCAGCGCGGCATAGTAGGCACAGATGCCTTCCAGCGCGTGACGAAACTCCAGCAGATCATACTGGGCTTCCGGGTGGGTACTGAGCAGTTCGAACAGGGGATCGGCGATCCCCTTGCTCAAGGCATTCTGCACATAGGTGCCGCCGCCCTGACGGCGATACAAGAGTCCCCTCGCTTCCAGGCGCTGGATGGCTTCGCGCAGAGACGGCCGCGACACCTGAAACTGGATGGCGAGTTCCCGCTCGGGGGGCAGCTTCTGCCCCGGCTGCAAGCTGCCTTCCAGAATCATGCTTTCCAGCTCGGCGACGATGGCGTCGGCCAGCTTGGGCTGAGTTATCTTGATATAGGGCATGAGGCTACTTTGTTAAATTGGTATTACCAATTCTATGGTTGGGGCGAAAATTAGCAGAGGGCTTGGAAAAAGTCCACCCAAAATATGATCTGCATCAAGAAGGAAGCTTGCCACTTTAGGGGTAAAAGAGCGGAATCATGATATAGCTCATAGAAAATGGTCTGACCAATATTATTGAGCTTGTTCACAGATAACATTTGGCCAACAGCATGAAAAACGGCCAGCCAAAAAAGGCAAGCCATTGATTCTAAATATACAAACTAATGTTTGGATTTTTTACTCAAAGTTGAGCATTCCGCGATAACGCTGCCATTCGAAACTGGTACCGGGATCCGTCTTGCGACCCGGCGCTATGTCGCAATGGCCGACGATGCGTGCTGCCGTCACCTCGGGATACTGGCTGGAAATGGCCCGACTGAGGCCTGCCAGCACCTCATACTGTACATCGCTGTACGGCAGCTCGTCGGTTCCTTCCAGCTCGATGCCGATGGAGAAGTCGTTGCACGCCTCCCGCCCCTCCCAGCTCGATACCCCCGCATGCCAGGCTCGCGCAGTGAACGGCACATACTGCACCAGTTCACCATCGCGGCGGATCAGGCAGTGGGCAGAGACCCGCAGCTGATGAATGCCGGCAAAGTAAGGATGAGCGTCGGGATCGAGGCGACCGAGAAACAGATCGTCGATCCAGGGGCCGCCAAACTCGCCTGGTGGCAGACTGATGCCATGTATCACCAGCAGAGAGATGTCGTCCGGACTGCTCCGCTCATTGTGATGGGGAGAAGGCACCTTGCGGGCCTGCTCACACCAGCCTGCGCGATCGATGGAAAAAATGGTTGTGGGTTCAGTCATCATCTACTCGACTCACAATGGGAAGAGGGACGCCATGGACAGTGCTAGCCGTAGCAAAAAACCGGAACCAAGCCTCTGAATCCATGGGTAAAGCTGTGTTAGGCTGAGCCATCACTTGCAAGGCACTGGATCCCATATGCACCCGATGGCACGCCGTCTCTGGCTGCTGGCCTGGCTCTCACTGCTGGGTCTGCTGACCCTCTACTTCTACTCCAGCGCCAAACCCAGCGTGACCGCCAGCGGCGAGCTGCTGCTCAAGGCCGATGCCAGCGGTCATTATCGTCTGGAGGGTGCCATCAACGACCAGCCGGTGCAACTGCTGCTGGACACGGGGGCCACCCGCGTCACCATCCCGCAACAGGTTGCCGATCGGCTCGGTCTGATCGCCCATGGCAGCAGCCAGGTCAATACCGCTGCGGGTCAGATCCGGGTCGGCAACGGTACTATCGAAACGCTGGCGATGGGGCCATTGACCTTGTACGATCTGGCCATCTTTATTAACCCGGCGGCAGACGGTGACGAAGTGCTGGTTGGCATGAACGCCCTCGGTCGGCTGGAGCTGGTTCAAAAAGAGCGGCAGTTGCTTCTCAGACCCTTGCAGGAATAAGGCATGTTACAACAGGACATCAGCCGCGCCGTGCGCGCCGCACTACTCGAAGACTTGGGCGATGCCCTCACCGCACTGGATCAACCGGATGCCAGCGCCGATATCACCGCCCAGTTGATCCCGGCCGATCGCATCTCGACGGCCCGGGTCATCACCCGCGAGGCCGGTGTATTCTGCGGTCAACCCTGGGTCGATGAGGTGTTTGCCCAGCTCGGTGGCGAGGTCAAGGTGGAGTGGAAGGTGCAGGATGGCGAGCGCCTCTCCCCCAATCAGGAGCTGTTCCGCCTCCACGGCCCGGCCCGGGTGCTGCTGACCGGCGAACGCAATGCCCTGAACTTCGTGCAGACCCTCTCCGGGGTCGCCACCCTGACCGCCCGTTACGTGGCCGAGCTGGAAGGGACCGAGTGTCGACTGCTCGATACCCGCAAGACCCTGCCCGGCCTGCGCAGCGCCCAGAAATATGCCGTCACCTGCGGTGGCGGCAAAAACCACCGCATCGGCCTCTATGACGCCTATCTCATCAAAGAGAACCATATCCTCGCCTGTGGCGGCATTGCCGAAGCCATCGCCGAGGCGCGCCGCCTCAACCCGGGCAAACCGGTGGAGGTGGAGGTGGAGTCCCTGGCCGAGCTGGAGCAGGCACTGACCGCCCGGGCTGACATCGTGATGCTGGACAACTTCGACGTGCCCATGATGCAAGAGGCCGTTCGCCTCAATCAGGGCCGCGCCAGGCTGGAGGTCTCCGGCAACGTCACATTGGAGACGCTGGCCGACTATGCGGCCACCGGCGTCGACTTTATCTCGGTGGGAGCCCTGACCAAGCACGTACGGGCGCTGGACCTCTCGATGCGCTTTATCGAAAGCTGAGCGAGTAGAACGAGTCCGTCTACCCCAAAAATATTGCGGGGCTCGAAACTTGCAAAAGGCGCCATAGGCGCCTTTTCTTTATGCAGGATCCCACGACATAAGGAGTGTGAAGATGGGCCCTCCCCAATCTTGAGAAGCCTCATTGGAAACCGATTAATCTTTGATTTTGCTATGATTTTCACTAAATGACAGAAAAGTGGCTAACAAGGGTGCTGCCTCTGTTGCCAACCCGAAGCGCTCGGATAAGATGCTGGAGTGTGGATAGAATTCCACCGGCACTGTTCAGGAACCATGGAAAAAAGGAAATTTGACATGAAAAGCAACATGAAAAAACAATCAGGGTTTACGCTAATCGAATTGATGATAGTGGTTGCGATCGTTGCCATTCTGGCCGCCATCGCCTTGCCGGCGTATCAGACCTATACCAAACGCGCAAAATTTTCTGAAGTAATTGCAGCTATAGGCCCAGCAAAAACAGCCATAGAGGTATGTGTTCAAGGAGCAAGTAATAACGCTGAAATTATGAATGCAACCACTGGCTGTGGGGCAAGGGCTTTTGCTGCTCTTTCTGCAGCGATAGACAATCAAGAGTACGTTAAGGCTCCCGTCTCAACCGATGTAACAACAGCTGGAGCAATTACAGTTAGATCCTCAGCTATTTTTGATTCTGCCAAAGAATCCACCTATACCCTGAGTGCAAGCCCTGCATTAACAACTTCTACAGTACCCGGAGAACAAATTAACTGGGTTACAACCGGATCTTGCAAGCAAGATGGTTATTGCTAACGCATGACCTCTAGCCTCAATAGCGGCCTGGCCACCAGCCTGGCCGCCTCTTCCCTCCTCAGTGAGCCGGACTCACAGCGCTATCTGAGCCAGGCCAGGGCGCAGCGCAAGCCCTTTGTCACCTTCCTGATCGAAAATGACATCCTCGACAGCAAGGCCCTAGCGGATTTCTGCGAGCTGGAGTATGGGGTACCTCTGCTGGATCTTGCCGCCTTCGATCTCTCCGAGATCCCGCAGAAGTACCTCAATCAGAAGCTTATCGAGAAACACCATGTGCTGCCCATCTACACCCAGGGCCACACCCTCTATATCGCCATGTCGGACCCGACCAATGTGTCGGCTCTGGAGGACTTTGGCTTCAGCTTCGGTCTGCATACCGAAGCCTTGCTGGTCGAAGAGGGCAAGCTGACCGCCGCCATCGGCAAGCTGATGGAAAGCGAGCAGGACACCCTGGGCATGGATCACATCGACGAGGCCGAAATCTCGGAACTCGAGGTCTCTGATGAGAGTTCGCGGCTCGACGACAACGTCAATACCGCCGACGACGATGCCCCCATCGTCAAATACATTCACAAGATCATGATGGACGCCATCAAGCGTGGCGCATCCGACCTGCATTTCGAACCCTATGAGACCAAGTACCGGATCCGCTTCCGGATCGACGGCATACTGCACGAAATCGCCACCCCGCCGGTCAATCTGGCGAACCGTTTCGCGGCTCGCTTAAAGGTAATGGCGCGGCTCGATATCGCCGAGCGGCGCCTGCCCCAGGATGGACGGATCAAGCTGAAGATCTCCCGCAACCGGTCCATGGATATGCGGGTCAACACCCTGCCCACCATGTGGGGAGAAAAGGTCGTCATTCGCCTGCTGGACTCGTCAGTATCTCGCCTCAACCTAGACCAACTCGGCTTCGACGAACGCCAGAAGGCGCAATATCTGCATGCGCTCTCCAAGCCACAGGGCATGATACTGGTCACGGGCCCCACGGGATCGGGCAAGACAGTATCACTCTATACCGGTCTCAACATCCTCAATACCAGCGAGGTCAACATCTCCACCGCCGAGGATCCAGTGGAGATCAACCTGCCCGGCGTCAACCAGGTGCAGATCAATCCCAAGGCGGGGCTCACCTTCGCCAGTGCCCTGCGCTCCTTCCTGCGCCAGGATCCTGACATCGTCATGGTGGGGGAGATCCGGGATCTGGAAACCGCCGAGATTGCCATCAAGGCCGCTCAGACCGGACACCTGGTGCTGTCAACCCTGCACACCAACTCGGCGGCCGAGACCCTGACCCGGATGATGAACATGGGGGTGCCCGCCTTCAACATCGCCTCCTCGGTGACCCTGATCATGGCCCAGCGCCTCGCACGCAAGCTGTGCGATCACTGCAAGGTGCCCGAGGCAGTGCCGGAAGCCGAATTGCTGGAGTTCGGTTTTACCCAGCAACAGCTGGCCGCCGGTTTGCGGCTGTTCAAACCGGTCGGTTGCAAGGAGTGTTCGGGAGGATACAGAGGACGGGTCGGCATCTATGAAATCATGCTGATGTCGGAGAACATCGCCAAGCTGATCATGCAGGGAGCAAACTCGCTGCAGATCGCTGCCATCGCCCAGAAGGAGGGTATGCGTACCCTGCGCATTTCCGGCCTGGAGAAGGCCCGTCTGGGGGTCACCAGCCTGGCCGAGATCAACAGGATCACGACCAACTGAATACATAATGTTCCAGTCATCAAGCCGGGTGAAGCCGATACAGTCACCCCGATGATGTTCTTCAAGCCAAGATGAACCGGACGGGCAGTGCCTCATCCGGCCACCGTCGCCCAATTGCAGGATGCAGTGATGGCAACATTAGCGCAAAAACGTAACACACCTAAAAAGGTCTTCTCCTTCCGCTGGCATGGATTCAATCGCAAGGGACAAAAGGTTTCCGGTGAGTTCCAGGCCGACAGCATCAACACCGTCAAGGCGGAGCTGCGCAAGCAGGGCGTCAATGTCACCAAGGTCAGCAAGCAGGGCCAGGGCCTGTTTTCCAAGGGGGGTGCTCGGATCAAGCCGATGGACATCGCCGTCATCTCCCGTCAGATCACCACCATGCTCTCGGCCGGTGTGCCGCTGGTGCAAAGCTTGCAGATCATCGCCCGCGGTCATGAGAAGGCAGCAGTACGCGAACTCATCGGCCAGATCGCCACCGATGTGGAAACCGGCACCCCGCTGTCAGAGGCGCTGCGCCGCCATCCCCGCCACTTCGATGCGCTCTACTGCGACCTGGTAGACGCGGGGGAGCAGTCCGGCGCGCTGGAAACCATCTACGACCGGATTGCCACATACCGCGAGAAGAGTGAGGCGCTGAAGTCCAAGATCAAGAAAGCCATGTTCTATCCCGCCATGGTCATCCTGGTCGCCATCATCGTAACCTCCATCCTGCTGCTGTTCGTCATTCCCCAGTTCGAGGAGATCTTCAAGAGCTTCGGGGCAGAGCTGCCAGTCTTCACCCAATTCGTCATCGGTATCTCCCGCTTCATGCAAGCTTGGTGGTATATCATCTTTGGTGGCACTGCCTTGGCCATCTTCCTCTATGTGCGCGCCTGGCGAAAATCCCAGAAGGTGCGGGACAACACCGACAGATTCATCCTCACCATTCCTGTCGTGGGCAACATATTGCACAAGGCGGCCATGGCCCGCTTCGCCCGTACCCTCTCCACCACCTTCTCCGCCGGGATACCTCTGGTGGATGCCCTGGTGTCAGCGGCCGGCGCCTCTGGCAACTATGTCTATCGCACGGCCATCCTGGCCATTCGCAACGAAGTGGTGGCCGGCATGCAGATCAACGTCGCCATGCGTACCGTGGATCTCTTCCCAGACATGGTGATCCAGATGGTGATGATTGGTGAAGAGTCAGGCGCCATCGATGACATGCTCTCCAAGGTTGCCGCCATCTTCGAGCAGGAGGTGGACGACATGGTCGATGGCCTCACCAGCCTGCTCGAACCCATCATCATGGTGGTGCTCGGGGTGCTGGTCGGTGGCATGGTCGTCGCCATGTACCTCCCCATCTTCAAGCTGGGCTCTGTGATACACTGAGCCCCTTCGGCAGAGTGACCAGCGGGCATGGCTCGTTCTGGTCCTCTGCCATCCTGATTCTCCACACAAGCGGTTGATTTATGGTGCCTCTGATCGAACTGGCCCAGGGCCTGCCCTGGCTCTATCTCTCCCTGATTTTTCTCTTCTCCCTGATGATTGGCAGCTTCCTTAACGTGGTGATCCATCGCCTGCCCATCATGCTGGAGCGGGAGTGGCATGCAGACTACCGTGATTACTTCGGCAGCGAGGTTGCCACTTCCCCCGCCGAACCTTACAACCTGATGGTACCGCGCTCTCGCTGCCCCCACTGCGATCACCCCATAAGCGCGCTGGAGAACATCCCCCTGCTGAGCTGGCTCTGGCTCAAGGGACGTTGCCGACAATGCAAGGCGCCAATTTCGGCCCGCTATCCCCTGGTCGAGCTGCTGACCGCCCTGTTGTCGGTCACCGTTGCGGCGACCCTCACTCCCGGCTGGGGAGCCCTGGCAGCCCTCGCACTGACCTGGGTACTGGTGGCCCTCACCTTCATCGATCTGGACAAGATGCTGCTGCCGGACCAGCTCACACTGCCGCTGCTGTGGGGCGGTCTGTTGTTCAATCTGGCAGGCGGCTTTGTGCCGCTGGCCGATGCGGTGATCGGCGCCATGGCTGGCTATCTGGTGCTCTGGAGTCTCTACTGGGCGTTCAAGCTGCTGACCGGCAAGGAGGGGATGGGTCATGGCGACTTCAAGCTGCTGGCGGCACTCGGTGCCTGGCTGGGCTGGCAGGCGCTGCCCATAGTGCTGCTGCTCTCTTCACTGGTCGGCGCCATCATCGGGATCGGACTTATCCTGCTGCGCAACCATCATCAGGGCAAACCCATCCCCTTTGGCCCCTATCTCGCCATCGCGGGCTGGATAGCACTGCTGTGGGGGGATAACATCACCCGCTGGTATCTGGACATCGTTCTCTAGCAAGGGGATCACAAATCTATGTATGTGGTAGCCATCACCGGCGGAATAGGCAGCGGCAAGACGACCATCGCCAACCAGTTTGCGGCCCTGGGGATAGAGGTGGTCGATGCCGACCTGATTGCCCGCGAAGTGGTGGCACCCGGAACTCCGGCGCTGGCCGCCATCGTCAACCACTTCGGCCCAGAGATCTTGACCGAGCAGGGACTGCTGGACAGGCGAGTCCTGCGCGAGCGGATCTTCAGCGATCCGGCGGCCAAGTCCTGGCTCAATGCCCTTCTCCATCCGATCATTCGCAGCGAGATGCTGCGCCAGTGCGCGGCAGTCAGTTCCCCCTACTGTCTGCTGGTGGTGCCCCTGCTGGTGGAAAACCGGCTCACCGAACTGGCCGATAGAGTACTGGTCATCGACGTGGATGAGGCGACCCAGATCGAGCGAACCTGCCGCCGGGACGGAGTCAGCCGAGAGCAGGCCGAAGCCATACTGGCATCCCAGGCGAACCGCAGCGAGCGCCTGGCGATGGCCGATGACGTGCTGGACAACCAGAGTGGCACGACTGAGACCATACGGGAGCGAATTTTAGCGCTGCACGAGACATATCTGGCATTTGCCTCTCAACAAGCCCCCCAAGTGTGAGTACACTAGGCCGGTTTATGGCTGGCCAGGATTAGGCATGATTTACGATTTTCCCCTCAACGAAAAAAGCCGGACCTATCTTCGTCTGGAGTCCCTGTTTTCCCAGATCCGCGACAATCTGGAGAGTGACCAGTCCTGGGCACACATCGCCTTCTTCAAGGGGTTGTTCGATTTGCAGGAGTTGCTGGAGCGCGGTGATCTGCGCGCCGATCTGATCAAGGATCTCGAGCGTCTCGGCCAGCGTCTGAGCCATTGGGCCAGCCTGCCGGACGTTGACCTCGAGCAGATCCAGCGGATGCAGCAGGAGAGCACCCAGCTTTCCCGCAGCCTGCTCAGCTCCCCTCGTCCTGGCGCCCGCCTGAAAGAGGATCGTCTGCTCGGCTCCATCCGCCAGCGCTTCTCCATTCCTGGTGGTCTATGCGCCTTCGACGTGCCACAACTGCACCACTGGCTGGTGACGCCGGCCGTTGCTCGCCATCAACAGATGCAGCAATGGCTCAGCGACATCAACCTGCTGATGAACGCCATCTCCCTGCTGCTGAGGCTGTGGCGTGAATCTGGCCACTTCAGCGATCAGGTAGCCACCAATGGCTTCTTCCAGGATACCGCCGAGGGGGCCGAGCTGATCCGCATCCGCCTGACCGGTTCCCAGTCCTGCTACCCGACCCTGAGTGGCCACAAGAACCGCTTCGCCCTGCGTTTTCTGCCCACAACAGAACAAGCGATTGGCGATGTACCCTTCCAGCTTGCCTGCTGCTAAGGAGCTCCCATGGTCACCAAGGTAAAATGTCCGACCTGTCAGAACGAAGTGGAATGGGGCCCACAGAGCCCGTTTCGCCCCTTCTGCAGCAAGCGCTGCCAGCTGATCGATCTCGGCGAATGGGCGGATGAAGAGAAGCGGATCCCAGGGGAGATCAACCCGGATCTGCTGCCGGAGCCGGAAGAGGGCGACCAGTGGCTATAAGCCAGTGGCGGTCACTCACCTCTGCAAAATGAAAAAGGGCCGCTTGGCCCTTTTTCATTTTATTTTGCTACCGGCTCAAGCCAGCACGGCCTGCAGCCGCGCCACTATGGGGCCATTGGCATCGGGGAACTGGTAGTTGTGCAGCTCTGCCAGCGGCACCCAGCGGCACTCCTGCCCTTCCTTGCCAAAGGGTTCGCCATGGAAGCGGGTCACCTTCCAGATATCTAGCAGCACCTGCTTGTCCGGGTAGTCGTGATGCAGCTCCATGAAAGGTGTGCAATCCTGCACCCGGATGCCGATCTCCTCCCACAGCTCCCTGTCGAGCGCGGTGAGCAAGTCTTCCCCCGACTCCACCTTGCCCCCGGGAAACTCCCAGCGATCCCCCTGATGGCGATCGGAGGAGCGCTTGGCGATGAAGATATCGCCCCGTTCATTCTCGATGACGCCGACCGCCACCCAGATCCGCTTTTTCTGTTCCATCTTGTTACCTTTGTACTCTCTGCCTGCTCGGATCGCTCTATGACCCCAGCACCCGGCTGGGTGAGCTGCCGATGATGCCCAACATCCGATTTTGCGTCGCCATGTGACAAAAACAAGGCGGGCACCGGGCCCGCCTTGTCATGGCATTAGGTCACTCAGGTCAACTGACCGTGACAATGCTTGTACTTCTTGCCGGATCCGCAGGGGCAAGGATCGTTGCGACCGACCTTCTGCTCGTCGCGCACGAAGGTCACCGGCGCCGCGTCGGCCTGGGTCTCTTCGTCGGCCAGCTGGTTCTCGGCGGCGGCATGGGTATAGGTGCGGGGAGCCGCTTCCGCCTGCTGGCGCTGCTGCTCTTCCATCGCTTCCACGTCGCGCTCCTGGACCTGTACCCGGCTCAGGATGCTGACCACGTCGCGCTTGAGGGTTTCCAGCATCTGGGTGAACAGATCGAAGGACTCACGCTTGTACTCCTGCTTGGGGTTCTTCTGGGCGTAGCCGCGCAGATGGATGCCCTGACGCAGGTGATCCATGGCCGCCAGATGCTCCTTCCACAGACCATCCAGGGTCTGCAGCATCACCGCCTTCTCGAAGTTGCGCAATACGTCCTTGCCGACCAGCTCTTCCTTGTGGGCGTAGAGCTTGGTGGCTTCTTCCAGGATGCGCTCGCGCAGCTTCTCTTCATACAGCTTGTCGTCTTCCGCCAGCCACTGCTGCAGCGGCAGGTCCAGCGCGAAATCAGACTTCAGGCGCGCTTCCAGACCAGGCACGTCCCACATTTCTTCCAGGGACTGGGGCGGAATGTACTCGTCGATCACGGCGCCATAAACGTCATCCCGGATGACGTGGATGGTGTCGGAGATGTCGTTGGTGTCCAGCAGCTCGTTGCGCTGTTCGTAGACCACCTTGCGCTGGTCGTTCGCCACATCATCGAACTCGAGCAGGTTTTTACGGATGTCGAAGTTGCGACCCTCTACCTTGCGCTGGGCGTTCTCGATGGCCTTGGTCACCCAGGGGTGTTCGATGGCCTCGCCCTCTTCCATGCCCAGCTTCTTCATCATGCCGGTCACGCGATCGGAGGCGAAGATCCGCATCAGGGTATCTTCCATGGAGAGGTAGAAGCGGGAGGAACCCGGGTCACCCTGACGACCGGAACGGCCACGCAGCTGGTTGTCGATACGGCGGGATTCGTGACGCTCGGTGCCGATGATGTGCAGACCGCCAGCGGCCAGCACCTCATCGTGACGGATCTGCCAGGCCGCCTTGATGGTTTTAATCTGCTCGTCGGTCGGGTTTTCCAGCGCTGCAATCTCGGCCTGCCAGTTGCCACCGAGCACTATGTCGGTACCGCGACCGGCCATGTTGGTGGCAATGGTGACTGCGCCAGTCTGACCGGCCTGGGCAACAATTTCCGCTTCCATGGCGTGGAACTTGGCGTTCAGCACCTTATGCGGGATGTTTTCCTTGGTCAGGATGCCGGACAGCAGTTCGGAGTTCTCGATGGAGACGGTACCGACCAGTACAGGTTGGCCACGCTCGACGCAGCCACGGATATCTTCGACGATGGCGACGTACTTCTCCTGGGCGGTCAGGTAGACCAGATCACCCATGTCCTTGCGCACCATCGGCTTGTTGGTCGGAATGACCACGGTATCCAGGCCATAAATCTGCTGGAATTCAAAGGCTTCGGTGTCTGCAGTCCCGGTCATCCCCGCCAGCTTGTCATACAGGCGGAAGTAGTTCTGGAAGGTGATGGAGGCCAGAGTCTGGTTCTCGTTCTGGATCTTGACCCCTTCCTTCGCCTCGACCGCCTGGTGCAGGCCGTCAGACCAGCGACGACCCGGCATGGTACGGCCGGTGTGCTCGTCGACGATGACGATCTCGTCCTTCTGGACGATGTAGTCGACGTTGCGTTCGAACAGGGTGTGAGCACGCAGGCCGGCATTGACGTGGTGCAGCAGGCTGATGTTGGTGGCGGAGAACAGGGAGTCCTCTTCCGCCAGCAGCCCCTCTTTCTTGAGCAGCTCTTCCACGAAGATCTGGCCGTTTTCGGTCAGCAGCGCCTGGCGGTTCTTCTCGTCCACGGTGTAGTGGCCGTCGCCGGTATACTCTTCCGAGTCTTCCTTGTCCTGCTTGACCAGCAGCGGGATCAGTTTGTTGATCTGGGTATACATGGCGGAGCTGTCTTCCGCCGGGCCGGAGATGATGAGCGGGGTACGGGCTTCATCGATGAGCACCGAATCCACCTCATCCACCAGCGCGTAGTTGAGCGGACGCTGCACGCGCTGCTCGGGCGAGAACGCCATGTTGTCGCGCAAGTAGTCGAAACCGAATTCGTTGTTGGTACCGTAGGTAATATCTGCAGCATAAGCGTCACGCTTCTGGGACGCATCCATGCCGGGCACGTTGCAGTCGACCGTCATGCCGAGGAAGGTGAACAGCGGGCGGTTCGCCTCCGCATCACGCTTGGCCAGATAGTCGTTCACTGTCACCACGTGCACACCGCGACCGGTCAGCGCGTTCAGATAGGCAGGCAAGGTTGCAGTCAGCGTCTTGCCTTCGCCCGTCTTCATCTCGGCGATGCGGTTGGAGTTCAGCACCATGCCGCCGATCAGCTGCACGTCGAAGTGACGCATGCCGAACACCCGGCGGGAGGCCTCACGTACGGTGGCGAACGCTTCCGGCAACAGCTGCTCAAGCGTCTCGCCCTGCTCCAGGCGCTGACGGTACTCGGCGGTCTTCGCCTGCAGCTCGCCATCGGACAAGGCCTCGAACTGAGGCTCCATCGCATTGATCTGTTTAACAATTTTGCGCAAAGCCTTGAGCGTTCTGTCGTTCCGGCTGCCGATAATCTTGGTGAGCAGTGTGCTAATCATGTGTACCAACTGTTTTGGTTATATAAGCGTTCCGTCACTGGAACCTGAAGAAAAAACCTAACCCCGTCTGGCATTCAGAAAGCGCGCGGGGTTGACCTGACGACCATCTTTCAACACTTCGTAATGCAGATGGACCCCGGTCGCACGACCGGTACGCCCCATCAAGGCAATCTTCTGGCCCTCATCGACCAGGGTGCCCACATCCACCAACAACTTGGAGTTGTGGGCATAACGGGTCACCAGACCATTGCCATGGTCTATCTCCACCATGTTGCCAAATTCCGGGTGGCGGCCTGCCCAGCTGATGATCCCCTTGCCGGTCGCCAGGATGGGAGTGCCGGGCTTGCCACGAAAATCCACCCCCTTGTGCATCTTGGCGCGGCCGTTGAACGGATCGACTCGTCCACCGAACCCGGAGGAGATCCAGACGCGCTCCTGCTTCACCGGTGAACCCGAGATGAAACCGGCATCGGTGATATGGTGATTCATGATGAAAGATTCAAGTACCGACAGCTGTTCTTCACGGCTGCTGAGCTGCTGGCTGAGGTGTTTCATGGAGGCTTGCAGCTCGCCCAAGCTCACTTCCAGCTCTTCGTCATAGGAAGGGCCACCCATGGGGGGCAGCTCCTTGAAATTGAATTCGTCGGGATCGAGGTCTGCCTTCTCGGTCAGACGCTCGCCGAGCGCATTGAGGCGACCGAGCTGCCCCTGCATGGTGCCCACCTGGGCGGCCAGCATGGCAAGCTGTTCACGGGCTTCATCTGCCCCTTGCGTGGATTTTTGCTGTTCGGCCATGGCCAGCGCGACTTCCAGCGCCTCCATTTTCTGGTGCCAGCTCTGCCAGAGCCAACCACCACTCAGTGCCAATACAGTGAAGAGGATACCGCCGACCCAGGCCAGACGTTGTTTGGGTAAGTGCAACTTGCGGCGCTGCTTACCGTTGAGGATCAGGGTAATGCTCATAGAAATCTGTCTTCTCGGTCAGGTGAGGCCAGGAGCCAACACGGGCAATAAAACCGGGAGATAATCGGTATTAAAGGATGGAATAAACAAATGACAGGACGTCGGTGCGGAGAGATGACCGACGTCCTGTTGCACAGCTATCAGGCCAGAACCAGACCGTTATCGTAGTAAGCGATGGGCGCTTTGTCGCCCTCCGCCTCGAAGGTCACCAGTTCCCAGGCCTCCTGCTTGGCCAGCAAGGCACGCAGCAGTTTGTTGTTCAGGGCATGGCCCGTCTTGTAGGCACGGAATTCACCGATGATGCTGCGGTTGCACATATACAGATCACCGATCGCATCCAGCATCTTGTGCTTGACGAACTCGTCCTCGTAACGCAGACCATCTTCGTTCAGCACCCGGTAGTCATCCAGCACCACGGCGTTTTCCAGGCTTCCGCCCAGGGCCAGGTTCTGGGAACGCAGGTACTCGATGTCGCGCATGAAGCCGAAGGTACGGGCACGGCTGATCTCTTTCACGAAAGAAGCACCGGAGAAGTCCAGCACGCAACGCTGGTTGCGGCCTTCAAATACCGGATGCTGGAAATCGATCTCGAGATCCATCTTGAAGCCGTTGCGATAGGGGTGGAATTCCGCCCACTTGTCGCCGTCTTCAACCCGCACGCTCTGCTTGATCCGCACGAACTGCTTGGGCGCATTCTGCTCACGGATACCCACTTCTTGCAGTAGGTAGATGAACGGGTGCGCACTGCCATCCATCACCGGGATCTCGGGGGCATCAACCTCGACATAGAGGTTGTCGATCCCCATCCCGGCCAGGGCGGCAGAGAGGTGTTCGATGGTTGACACGCGGACACCGGCTTCGTTTACCAGAGCGGTACAAAGCACGGTATCACGCACCTGATCGGCGTTGGCTGGCAGCGCGACCACAGGATTCAGATCGGTACGCAAGTAAACGATCCCTGTGTTAACAGGCGCCGGACGGAATGTCATTGTGACTTTCCGACCCGAATGCAGGCCCACACCGGTGGCCTGGACACTCGTTTTCAAGGTTCTTTGTCTAATCATGGGCGTATCCGCTTAACAGCTCAAATTCCTGACCAGATGGTCGTTGCCGGGCCATCTTAGCACAATCCTTAAGCAACAAACAAACCAAGGCCATACGAGGCTTAGTCAGCTTGCTTGCGCAGGAACGCAGGAATATCGAGATAATCCGGTTCGCGACGAGCTTGCGGCTCGGCGTTCACCACCTTGGCCGGGGCCTCTTCCATCACGCGAGACTGCAGGGCTTCGCTGATCAGGGGCTGACGGGCCGGACGTTCCTGAACCATGTTGTTCTTGACGAGGGTGATGTCGGGCTTGCGCTCGGCACCGATACCGGTGGCCACCACGGTCACACGCAGTTCGTCGTGCATCTCCGGGTCGATTACGGTACCCACCACCACAGTGGCGTTCTCGGAGGCGAAGGCCTTGACCGCGTTACCCACGGTTTCGAACTCTTCGATGGTCATGTCCATGCCGGCGGTGATGTTGACCAGGATGCCACGGGCACCGGCCAGATCCACGTCTTCCAGCAGCGGGCTGGAGATGGCCTTCTCGGCCGCTTCTTCGGCACGGTCATCACCGGAGGCGGAACCAGTCCCCATCATGGCGGTACCCATTTCACGCATCACGGTACGCACGTCCGCGAAGTCGACGTTGATCAAGCCCGGACGGGTGATCAGCTCGGCGATGCCCTGTACCGCACCCAGCAGCACGTCGTTGGCCGCCTTGAAGGCGTCCAGCAGGGAGATGCCGCGACCCAGTACCTTCAGCAACTTGTCGTTGGGGATGGTGATCAGGGAATCGACATTCTTGGACAGCTCCTCGATGCCGTGGGCGGCGAAGCCCATCCGCTTCTTCCCTTCGAAGGAGAACGGCTTGGTCACGACGGCGACGGTCAGGATGCCCATCTCCCGGGCCACTTCGGCCACGATAGGTGCGGCACCCGTACCTGTACCACCGCCCATGCCGGCTGCGATGAACACCATGTCTGAACCGGTCAGCAGCTCACGCAGCGCTTCCCTGTCTTCCATGGCGGCATCACGGCCCACTTCCGGATTGGCTCCGGCCCCCAGACCCTTGGTGATGCCACCGCCGATCTGCAAGGTAGTGTTGGCACTGGAGTTGCGCAGTGCCTGGGCGTCGGTGTTGACGGTAATGAACTCAACACCCTCGATGTTTTGACGAACCATGTGCTCGACTGCGTTGCCGCCGCCGCCACCCACACCTATCACCTTGATGACGGCTTCGTCAGTGTGGCTATCCATAAATTCAAACATGTTGTCTCTCCGCTTTATTTGCCTGACTCAGCAAAATCTTTAGAACTCGCCACGCAACCAGTTGCTGACCCGTTTGACCAGCCCACCTACGCTTGCCTTGGCGGCATATTCCTTGCTACTGCCGGTGGATTGATTGGTACGGCCGTACTGCAGTAGCCCGACCGCAGTCGAGTACACAGGTGCCTGCACGTAATCGCTCAATCCCCGAATGTTCATGGGTTCGCCCACCCGGACCTGGCTCTGGAAGATCTGCTCTGCGCACTCCACAATGCCTTCGATCTGGGCAGCGCCACCGGTCAATACCACACCGGCCGCCAGCTGATGCTTGACCCCCTGTGCCTTCAATTCGCTCTGCACCCGTACCAGCTCGTCATTCACCATGGAGAGCAATTCCGTGTAGCGGGGTTCAATCACTTCAGCCAGTGTCTGCCGTTGCAGGCTGCGCGCCGGGCGACCGCCGACACTGGGGACTTCAATATTGTCTTCCTTGCTGACCAGGCGGCCGAGGGCGCAACCGTAGCGCACCTTGATCGCTTCCGCGTCCAGTGGCGGTGTGCCAAAGGCGTAGGCGATGTCGCTGGTCACAGTGCTGCCAGCATACGGGATCACCTTGGTGTGGCGCAGGGCGCCGCCGGTAAACAGCGACATGTCCATGGTCCCGCCACCGATGTCCACCACGCAGACACCCAGCTCCTTCTCGTCTTCGGTCAGCACGGCATAGCTGGAAGCCAGGGCCGAAAAGATCAGCTGATCCACCCGCAAACCCACCTTCTCCACACATTTCTCGATGTTGCGAGCCATGTCGTTGTGGCAGGTGATCAGGTGCACCTTGGCCGCCATCCGCACGCCGGAGAGACCAACCGGATTCTTGATCCCTTCCTGATAGTCGATGGCAAACTCCTGAGGCAGCACGTGCAGCACCCGCAGCTCATCGGACAGTCGTACCGACTTGGCGGTGTGGATGACGTTGTCCACGTCCTCCTGGGTCACCTCTTCGTCGGAGATGGGCACCATGCCGGTCTCGTTGCGGCAATCGATGTGCTTGCCGGACAGCCCCAGATAGACGGAGCTGATCTGGCAGTCGGCCATCATCTCGGCTTCTTCCACCGCGCGGCGCAGGGACTTGACCACGGAGTCGAGATCATTGACCCCGCCCTTCTCCATCCCGCGAGAAGCGTGGCTGCCCATGCCGATGACATTGAGCTCGCCATCGGGCAATACTTCGCCAACCAGTACCGCCACCTTGGTCGTGCCGATATCCAGTCCGACAATCAAATTTCTATCTGCGGTGTTGGTCATTCACTTTCTCTTCGTTCTTCTTCCAGCCAACCGCCATTCCGGTGTCGTATCGAAGATCCACGTAAGCAACCCGCTCACGGGGTTCGATGACCGGAAAGGCATCGATAAACCGCTGCAGGCGAAGCGCGATATCCGAGCGCCCCACGAACAGCTGAATGTTGCCATCCAGGGTCAGTTCCCAGGCATGGCGGGGGGTCAGATTCACCCCCAACAACTTGTATCCCCTGGCCGCCAGCAGCGTCTCGTACTGATGGCTGGCTTCCAGCACCTTGGCGGCCTGATCATCGGGCCCGGACAACTGCATCAGGGGTTTCTTCACCCTGTCCGGCGCACTGAACACCTCACCCTTGGTGTTGACGAAGCGGTTGCCGTTCCAGCGTGCCGCCACATCCTGTTCGGTGAGGTAGACCTTGATCTTGTTCGGCCACTTCTTGCGTACCGAGACCTGGGCCACCCAAGGCAGGGCGTTCAAACGCCCCTGCAATTCGTTCACGTCCAACTCGAAGAAGTTGCGCAACTCGGCGCCATCCAGCACGGCCGCGCGCAACTCATCGGCTTTCAAATATTCGTGTTGCCCCTGCAGCAACAGCTCGCTCATGGGCAACCGACTGGCATCCGTCAGCCAGTCTTTAACATCCAGCGCAGTCTGGTAGAGCCCCCACATGACCAGGATGAAAAATGCCACCCCGGCGATGAAGCCCCCCTTGGTGCGCCCTTGTGCCCTTGCCTCCACCCGATCGATCCCCGTATAACGCGCCATGCCGGCCACTTGCAGACCGGTTCGCCATTATATAGGCCCCGGCTTGGCGGTCAAAATACTCATTGGGCCCTCAGGCACCGGATTTCATGCTATCTACGCTCAATTTCATCTCACCGAGACGGCGGGCCAGTGCCCCGACGTTACCGGCGCCCTGAGTCAGCACCAGATCCCCCTCGCCAATCAGGTCGGCCAGCACCGCCGGCACATCGTCAGGCGTTGCGACAAAGATGGGTTCCAGGGTGCCGCGAGAGCGGATGGAGCGACACAGGGCACGGCCATCGGCACCCGGAATAGGCTCTTCACCGGCGGCATACACCTCCAGCATCACCAGCACATCCACCTTGGAGAGCACGTCGGCGAAATCTTCGTAGAGATCCCGGGTCCGGCTGTAACGGTGTGGCTGGAACACCATGACCAGTCGCTTCTCGGGCCAGCCGGCGCGAGCGGCATTGATGGTCACCTTGACCTCGCTCGGGTGGTGACCGTAGTCATCCACCAGCATGGCCTTGCCACGGCCGGTCTCGAACTCGCCATATTGCTGGAAGCGGCGGCCCACACCTTCAAACTTGGCGAGCGCCTGGATGATGGCCTCGTCACCAATGCCGTCTTCGGTCGCAACCGCGATGGCAGCGGCGGCGTTGAGCGCATTGTGGATGCCCGGCAGATTCAGGGTGACGGTCAGCTCGCCGGCATCCTTGCGGCGCACCCGGAAGCGACTGCGGTTGCTGGTCTGCACGAAGTCCAGCACCTGCACATCGGCATCCTCACTGAGGCCGTAGGTCAGGGTCGGACGGGCGATCTCCGGCAGCATGCCACGGATCACGGGATCATCCACGCACACCACGGCCAGGCCGTAGAACGGCAAGTTGTGCAGGAAGTCGATGAAGGTGGCTTTGAGCCTGGAGAAGTCGCCGCCATAGGTGTCCATGTGATCCGCTTCGATGTTGGTCACGATGGAAACCATGGGTTGCAGATGCAGGAAAGAGGCATCGCTCTCGTCCGCTTCGGCGATCAGATAGCGGCTGCTGCCCAGGCGGGCGTTGGTGCCGGCGCTGTTGAGCAGACCGCCGATGACGAAGGTCGGGTCGCGATCGGCTTCGGCATAGATGCTCGCCACCAGACTGGTAGTGGTGGTCTTGCCGTGAGTGCCGGCGACGGCAACTCCGTGGCGGAAGCGCATCAGCTCGGCCAGCATCTCGGCACGGCGCACCACGGGAATGCGCAGCTCGCGGGCGGCCAGCAACTCGGGGTTGTCCTGCTTGATGGCGGTGGACACCACCACCACGCTCGCCTCGTTCACGTGCTCGGCACTGTGTCCCACGAAGATATGAGCCCCCAGGGATGCGAGCCGTTCGGTCACCGCATTGCGGGACAGATCGGAGCCGGAAATCTGATAGCCCTCGTTGGCAAGCACCTCGGCGATCCCCCCCATGCCGGCACCACCTATGCCGATGAAGTGGATGCGACGCACGCGGCGCATTTCGGGGATTACGGTACGCAGTTTTGCCAGTTCAACCTTGGTCATAGCTCTCTCTTCATGTCTGCCGCCAGCCGCTTGCCCACATCGGCAACCTGCTCGGCGGCATCAATATATACGGGGACAAGACTGCACGGCCTGGCCTGTGCAATCTTGCTCAACATGCTTTCTCATTCTGCCCGGTGGCGAGCCGCTTGCACTCATCGGCCACCCGCTCGGCGGCATCGATGATGGCGACGCGGCGCGCGGCCTGGGCCATGTTCAACAAGGTTTCCCTGCGCCCGGCGAGCCAGGAGAGACGCGCCGCCAGGGAGGCCGGGGTCAGCTCTGATTGGGGCAGGAACTCCGCAGCCCCGCCATCGACCAGGGTCAGGGCGTTGCGGGTCTGGTGATCATCCACAGCATGGGGCAGCGGCACGAAGATGGCGGCCACACCAGCGGCAGCCACTTCGGAGACGGTCAGCGCCCCCGCCCGGCACACCACCAGGTCGGCCCAGGCGTAGGCATCGGCCATGTCCTTGATAAACTCGCTCACCTCGGCCTCGACGCCCTGCACGGCATAGGCCTGCGCGACAGCCTCCCGGTTGCCCTTGCCGCACTGGTGGCGCACTGCGATGGGCACACCGGCGGCCGCGACCGCTGGCGGCACCTGTTCGTTGAGCACCCGGGCCCCCAGGCTACCGCCGACGATCAGCAGGCGCAGCGGCTCGCTGCTGCTGCGCAACTGGGGATCCGGCAGGGCCACCACTTCGGGGCGCACCGGATTGCCCACCACGGCGGTACGGGCATTGGGGGCGAAGGCGCCGGGGAAGGCCATCAGCACCCGCTTGGCAAGGCGCGCCAGCAGCTTGTTGGTCATGCCGGCCGCCGCGTTCTGCTCGTGCAGCAGCAGCGGAATGCCGGAGAGCCAGGCGGCAACACCACCCGGACCGGAGGCGAAGCCCCCCATGCCGAGCACGACGTCGGGCTGGATGGTCTTGATCACCTGGCGGGCCTGCAGCACGGATTTGACGATCCGGTAGGGCGCCGCCAGCAGCCGCTTGATGCCGTTGCCACGCACCCCCTGGATGTCGATGAAGGAGATGGGGTAGCCATGGGCGGGCACCAGCTCGGCCTCCATCCGGTCGGCGGTACCGAGCCAGTGAATGGTCCAGCCCTGTGCCTTGAGGCGATCGGCCACGGCCAGCCCGGGGAACACATGGCCCCCGGTACCGCCCGCCATCACCAGTAACGTTTTGCTCACGCAACCTCCCGCACGCGCGCCTGGGCACTGGCCTGGCGCAACTCGAAATCGATACGAATCAACATGCTCACCGCCACCATCATGATGATGAGACTGGAGCCGCCGTAGCTGACCAGCGGCAGGGTCAGGCCCTTGGTCGGCATCATGCCGCTGGCGGCGCCGACGTTGACGAAGGTCTGGAAGCTGAACCAGATGCCGATGCCGATGGCCAGATAGCCTTCATACAGGCGCTCTGATACCAGCGCCTGATGACCGAGCTTGAGCGCCTTCACCGCCAGCGCAAAGATGAGGAAGAGCGCACCCAGTACGCCCACATACCCCAGCTCCTCGCCCAGGATGGCAAACACGAAGTCGGTGTGGGCCTCCGGCAGGTACTCCATCTTCTGGATGGAATTGCCGAGCCCCTCGCCAAACCAGCTGCCACGACCGAACGCCATCAGGGACTGGGTCAGCTGGTAGCCGCTGCCGAACGGATCGGCCCAGGGATCCAGGAAAGAGGTGACCCGCCGCATCCGGTAGGGCTCGGCGATGATCAGGGTCACCACGGCGCTCACCCCCACCAGGATAAGACCGATGAACTGCACCATGCGGGCCCCCGCCAAGAACAGCATGCCGAGGGAGGTGACGAACATCACCACCACGGAGCCGAGGTCGGGCTGGGCCAGCAGCAGGATGGCCACCACGAACAGCACCGCCATGGGTTTCATGAAACCGATGAAGCGCTCGCGCACCTCACTCTGACGGCGCACCAGATAACCCGCCAGATAGACGAACAGCGCCAGCTTGCCGAACTCGGCCGGCTGCAGGTTGAAGGGGCCAAGCGGCAGCCAACGCACCGAACCGTTGACGCTGCGGCCCACCAGCAACACCATCACCAGCAGCACGATGGCCAGCAGCAGCATGGGGCCGTTGTACTGCTGCCAGCGCGCCATGGGCACCTGCAGCACGAACCAGGAGATGCCAAGCGCCATCACCAGAAACATCCCGTGACGCTTCACGAACATGAAGGGGTCATCGCCGAGGGCTATCCCTTCGGGGATGGAGGCGGAGGCCACGATCACCAACCCGACCGACATCAACGCCAGCGCCAGCACCACCAGCTGCCTGTCGTAGAGGCCGGCAGGGCGCGCAGGCAACAGCCAGCGCTGCAAAAAGCCTGCGACGACGCGAAGGGCGTTCATAGCGTCATCACCAGTTCGGTGAAACGATCACCGCGCGCTTCGAAAGACGTGAACTGATCCAGGCTGGCACAGGCCGGCGCCAGCAGCACCCAGTCACCGGGCCTGGCGTCGACTGCGGCCTTGGCCACGGCGGCGTCGATGGAGGCGACCTTCTCAGTCTGCTCACCCAGCGCGAGCAGGATGTCCGCATCCTGGCCGAAGCAATACATGTGATCGATCTGGTTGCCGAGCAGCGCCTGCACCGGACCGAAATCCTGGCCCTTGCCTTGGCCGCCAGCCAGTAGCAGCAGCCGGCCCTTCACCGATTCACGCACGCCGGCCACGGCGGCCAGGGTGGCCCCCACATTGGTGGCCTTGGAGTCGTTGATCCAGCGCACCCCGTTTACCTCCCGCACGAAGCGGGCACGGTGGGGCAGGCCTTCGAAGCGGCGCAGCACGGCGAGTTGCGGCTCACGGGGAATGCCGACCGCATCGCACAGAGCCATGGCCGCCAGGGCGTTGGCCTGATTGTGGGCGCCGACTATCTTCATCTCGTCCACGGCGAGCAGCGGCTCCCCGTGCAGGGTCAGCCAGTGGCGGCCATCCAGCTCGCAGCGACCATAGCCGTTGCAATCGAGCCCGAAGCTCTGCCACACCTGACCCACGTCGGGCAGGGTCTGAGGATCGTCCCGGTTGACCAGGATGTGCTGGGAGTGCTGATGGATCTCCTGCTTGGCGGCGCGGTAATCCGCCATGCCCTCATAGCGATCCATGTGATCCTCGGAGAGGTTCAGCACCACGGACGCCGCGGCACGCAGGCTGTAGGTGGTCTCGAGCTGGAAGCTGGAGAGCTCCAGCACGCAGAGATCCATGGGCTGCTTGAGCAGCTCGAGCGCCGGGGTGCCGATGTTGCCACCCACGCCCACCTTGAGGCCGGCCTCGGCGATCATCTCGCCGACCAGGGTGGTGACGGTGCTCTTGCCGTTGGAGCCGGTGATGGCGATGACGGGGGTCTGGGTCTCGCGCACGAACAGTTCGATGTCGCCGACGATGCGCACCCCGAACTCCGCTGCGGCTTTCAGTTCGGGGGTCGCCAGGGCGATACCCGGACTAGCCACTATCATGTGCGCCTGCTTGAGCAGATCGCCGTCCAGCCCGTGAACGAGCTCCACCTCGGGGGGAAGTTGCTCCTTGCCAGGCGGATTGGCGCGGGTATCCATCACCAGGGGCGTGACACCACGACCGAGGAAGTAGTCGACGCAGGAAAGTCCGGTTTTGCCGAGTCCGATGATGATGACCATGGCTTACCTCACCTTCAGGGTGGCGAGGCCGAGCAGCACCAGCATGAGGGTGATGATCCAGAAGCGCACGATGACGCGCGGCTCCGGCCAGCCCTTCTTCTCATAGTGGTGATGGATGGGCGCCATGCGGAAGATGCGCACGCCGCGCAGCTTGTAGGACCCCACCTGCAGGATCACCGAGACGGTTTCCATCACGAAGACGCCCCCCATGATCACCAGCAGGAACTCCTGACGCACCAGCACGGCGATGGTGCCGAGCGCGCCGCCCAGCGCCAGGGAGCCGACGTCCCCCATGAAGACCTGGGCCGGATAGGTGTTGAACCAGAGGAACCCCAGACCCGCCCCGACGATGGCGGTACAGACGATCACCAGCTCGGAGGTGTAGGGCACGTAGGGAATGTGCAGGTAGTTCGCGAAGTTCACGTTGCCGGTGGCCCAGGCGACAAAGGCGAAGCCCCCCGCCACCATCACGGTCGGCATGATGGCCAGCCCATCCAGGCCGTCGGTCAGGTTGACCGCGTTGGAGGTACCGACGATGACGAAATAGGTCAGCACGATGAACATCAGGCCAAGCTGCGGCATCACATCCTTGAGGAAGGGCACCACCAGCTGGGTCTGGCCGTCATGGGTCGCGGTGGCATAGAGGAACACCGCCACGGCCAGGGCAACGGCGGATTGCCAGAAGTACTTCCAGCGGGCGATCAGGCCGTCGGTGTTCTTGCGCACCACCTTGAGGTAGTCGTCGGCAAAGCCGATGGCGCCGTAGGCACCGAGCACGAACAGCACCAGCCAGACATAGGGATTGTCGAGGCGGCTCCAGAGCAGCACGGAGATGAAGATGGCCGCAATGATCATCAGCCCCCCCATGGTCGGGGTGCCCTTCTTGCTGAGGTGTGACTCAGGGCCGTCGTTGCGGATCACCTGACCGAATTTCAGGATCTGCAGGCGACGGATGAGGCGCGGCCCCATCCAGAGCGCCACCACCAGACCGGTGATGATCGACAGGATGGCGCGGAACGTCAGGTAGGAGAAGACGTTGAAGAAGGTGAAGTGCGGGGTGAGCAGTTCCGCCAGCCAGACTAGCATGTGGCTGACTCCTGACGGTCAACGACCATCTTGACGATATCTTCCATGCGGGACCCGCGAGCACCCTTGACCAGGATCGAGATTTCTTGATGTGTATTTATCATTTGCGCAAGCACTTCAAACAACGACGCCTTGTTATCGAAATGTCGACCCGCCGCGGCATCTGCGGTGTGACGACTCTGTTCCCCTACCGTCAGCACGGCGTCGAGGCTCTGTTCGCGGGCGTGGTGTCCGACCCGGGCGTGCTGGGCCTCGGACTCCTCCCCCAACTCCTTCATGTCACCAAACACCAGCACCTTGTAGCCACCCATGGCGGTCAGGGCATCGATGCCCGCCAGCACGGACTCCACGCTGGCGTTGTAGGTGTCATCCACCAGGGTGAGGCCACCCCAGCGTTGCACGCAGAAGCGGCCCTTGACCGGTGCCATCTGCTCCAGCCCGGCCTTGACCGAGGCGAGCGAGGCGCCCAGCGCCAGGGTACCGGCAGCGGCAGCCAGGGCGTTGGCCACGTTGTGGCGGCCCGGGATGGCCAGGGTCAGGGTCAATTCCCCCTGAGGGGTCACCATCACGAATTCGGCGCAGCCATGCCCGTTGAGTACGATGTCACGGGCGTGGAACGGCTGGCTCTGATCCTCGAGGGAGAAGGCGCAATGAATGCCCTTCGCCTGCCACTTCGGCCAGAACTCGTTGTCGGCATTGACGATGGCGGTGCCACCCTCGCTCAGACCCTCAAAAATTTCGCTCTTGGCGTGGAACACCCCTTCCAGGGAGCCGAACCCCTCCAGATGGGCGGCGGCCACGTTGTTGATGATGGCGGCATCGGGTTGGGCCAGCGACGTGGTCCAGGCGATCTCCCCCGGGTGGTTGGCACCCAGCTCCATCACCGCAAACTGGTGCTGCGCCTCGAGGCGCAGCAGGGTGAGCGGCACCCCCACCTCGTTGTTGAAGTTGCCGGCGGTGGCCAGCACCTCCCCTTCCTGGCGCAGGATGGCGGTCGCCATCTCCTTCACCGTGGTCTTGCCACAACTGCCGGTGATGGCCAGCACTTTCGGGTTGATCCGCTCGCGCACCAGCTTGCCGAGGCGACCCAGCCCCTTGAGGGTATCGGCCACCACCAGTTGCGGAATGGCCAGCGGCAGCTCGCGCTCCACCAGCAGGGCAGAGGCCCCTGCCTGAAGGGCCTGGTCGCAAAAATCGTGGGCGTCGAAACGCTCGCCACGCAGCGCGACGAACAGCGCCCCCTTGCCCAGAGTGCGGGTGTCGGTACTGACTGCCGTGATCTCGTGATCGCCACCGATCAGACGGGCATCGAGCACCTGCGCCAGGTCGGCAAGCCTGAGGGTCATCATGTGAATGACTCCATTAATGTGTGCAACGCGGCCGCGACGGTTTCCCGATCGCTGTAGTGCCGCTTGTCGGTTCCAATGATCTGATAATCCTCGTGGCCCTTACCGGCCACCAGGATGATGTCCTGCTTGCTCGCCTGGCTCAGCGCCAGCTGGATTGCCTTGACCCTGTCGTGCTCGATCTGCACCAGACCGGGATCGCGAAGGCCCGCCACCATGTCCGCCATTATCTGCTCCGGCGCCTCGGTACGGGGATTGTCGTCGGTCAGGATCACGCAGTCCGCATGTTGCTCCGCCATGGCGGCCATCATGGGCCGCTTGCCGCGATCCCGGTCGCCACCACAGCCCACCAGACACCAGAGCCGGCCTTCGCAGTGCACCCGCAGGGCCTGCAATGCCTTCTCCAGCGCATCCGGGGTATGGGCATAATCGACCACCGCCAGCGGCGCCTTGCCACCGCCGAAGCACTCCATACGACCGGTCACTGGTTGCAGTTTCGGGGCGCTGGCCAACAGTGCATCGAAGTCATAACCCAGTACCAGCATGGCGCCCATGGCGGCCAACACATTGCTGACGTTGAAGCGGCCGAGCAAGGGGGCGGATAATACACCATTCCCCCAGCTGGAGTTAATGCGCGTGTCAAATCCTTGTTGGTGGAAATGGGGGTCCTGCGCCGTCAACTGTCGCCCGGCATGGTTTTCAATCGGGCCATGCACGCCGAAGGCTACCGCGCCGGGGTAGGCTGCCAGCCACTGGCGCCCCAGACGGTCGTCGGCATTGATGACGGCGCAGGGCTCGTCCACCAGTTTCAGCAACTCTTCCTTGGCGGCACCATAGGCCTCCATGGTGCCGTGATAATCCAGGTGATCACGGCTCAGGTTGGTGAACACAGCCGCGGAAAACGGCAGAGCGGCAACGCGATGCTGCACCAGACCATGGCTGGAGACCTCCATCGCCACCAGATCGGCTCCCTGCTGTTGCAGCGCCGCCAGATTGGCCTGTACCTGGACGGCGCTGCCTGTGGTGTTTTCCGCTTCGATCAGATTGCCAAACAGGCCGTTGCCTATGGTACCCATCACCCCGGCCTTGCCTCCCAGCAGGGTGCGCCAGTTGGCGACCAGCAGGGCCGTGGTGCTCTTGCCGTTGGTGCCAGTGATGCCCACCAGTTGCAGTTGCTGCGCCGGGTGGTCATAGAAATGGCCAGCCAGTTCGGAGAGGCGAGCGGGCAGATCCTTGAGCCCGAAACAGGGGATGGAAGTGACGGGTGCAACGAATTCCCCATCCTCCTCAAACAGGACGGCGGTCGCTCCCTGAGCCACCGCCTGTTCGATGAAACGCCTGCCATCCATCTGGTGGCCCCGGATTGCCACGAAGAGAGAACCGGGCCCGACTCGCCGGCTGTCGAGCTGGATGTCGGTGAGGGGAAGCGCCGGGGCAGTGATGCCGAAATGGCTCATGAGTTGATCAAGTGCGCGGGGCGGCAACATGGGAAGCCTCCGAATGGACAGGAATGCAGGCGCTCAGGGGACGGGGCGCCATGGAAAACACCCCGACAGTCGCGGGGTCGACATAGAAACGCGGATGCCTGTCAGGTACGAGGTGCGCCATTGGCGGTCTCCGTACGGGCAAGCTTCGCCGGCACCTCAGGGGGGATGGCGTCGGGGCGAATATTGAAGAGCTGCAGCACGCCACCCATGGCCTCGGCGAATGGCGGGGTCGCCACGGCACCACCGTAATAGGCATCGCCCTTGGGCTCGTTGATCACCACCACCATGACGAAGCGGGGGTTGCTGGCCGGTGCGAAGCCGGCAAACCAGGCCATGTAATCCTTGCCGTAGCCACCGGCGACGGCGACCTTGGCGGTCCCACTCTTGCCACCGACCCGATAACCCGGGATCTGCGCCTTGGGAATGGCATTGCTGACCACGTACTCCAGCGCCTGCAGCATGGCTGTGGCGTTGTTATGGTCGATGACCTGCTCACCCTTGGGCGGCGTGGTCACCTTGATGATGGAGAGCGGCACCCGCTTGCCCTTGTTGGCCAGGGTGGCATAGGCAGAAGCCAGCTGCAGCGGGGTGACCCGCAGGCCATAGCCGAACGACAGGGTCGCCCGCTCGATGTCGGACCAACGGCGGCGCTGGGGCAGCATGCCACCGCTCTCTCCCATCAGGCCGCTACCGGTATCCATCCCGAAGCCAACCATGCTGAGGGTATTGATCATCTCCTGGGCCGGCATCCGCAGCGCGATCCGCGACATGCCGATGTTGGAGGAGTAGCGCAGTATGTCGTACAGGTTGGTCGCCTTGTGAATGCTCACGTCGCGGATCTGCTTTGCCCCGATGAACAGGGGACCACCGGGTATGGTGTCCTTCCAGCTGGTGACACCCGCCTGCAGGGCACTGAGCAGGATCAGGGGCTTGACGGTCGAACCCGGCTCGTAGGTGTCGGTCACCACCCGGTTGCGCACCCGGAAGCTCTGGTACTGGCCCCGGTTGTTCGGGTTGTAGGAGGGGGTGTTGACCATGGCGAGCACTTCGCCCGTCTTGACATCCAGCATCACCATGGAGCCGGAGGTCGCCTTGTTCTCGTCGGTGGCGCGCTTGAGGGCACGGTAGGCCAGCGCCTGCACCCGCTGATCGATACTGAGCTGCAGATCGTTGGCGTGCTTGCCCTCCTTGACCAGGCCGAGTCGCTCGATGACCCTGCCCTGCCTGTCCTTGCGCACCCGCATCTCGCCCGGGGTCGCGGTCAGCCATTCGTTGTAGCTGCGCTCTATCCCCTCGATGCCGCTGCCGTCGATGTTGGTTACCCCCACCAGGTGGGCGCTGATCTCGCCGGTCGGATAGAAACGGCGCGCCTCGGGGCGCAGGTAGATGCCCCCCAGCTTCAAACCTTTGATGTATTCCGCTACGGCAGGAGTCACCTGACGCTGCAGATAGACGAAGCGCTTGCTGGGGTTGGAGATGCGGTGCTTGAGGGTGTTGATGTCGAGCTTGAGCACGGCGGAGAGCGCCAGCCAGGCGCGTTCGTTGTGGATGGCACCGGACTCATGCACCGTCTTGGGATCGGCCCAGACCGCCTCGACCGGCACCGAGACCGCCAGCTGCTCGCCGTTGCGGTCGGTGATCATGCCACGCACCGCCTGGGTGGAGGTGGTACGCAGGGAGCGCATGTCCCCCTCCTGGCGCAGTCTGTCCGGGTCTATCACCTGGATCCAGGCCAGCCGCAAGATCAGCCCCGCAAACGCGATGCCGATGAAAAACACCAGCGTGCGAAAGCGCCACGGGTAGAGTGACGGTGCTTTAACCTTGGCTTTGTCCTTTGCCGGAGCCTTGGTGGCGGCCTTGCGTGTCATGGTTGTGTAATTACCTTTTCGGTGGTCACCAACGGGCGAGCCATCTGCAATTTATCCATGGCCAGACTCGCCACCCGGGAGTGTTCGGCCAAGGTACCCTGCTCCAGCAGCAGGTGCCGCCACTCGATGTTGAGCCTGTCCTCTTCCGCCATCAGGTCATTCTGCTTGGCCGTCAACCCACGAGTCATGTTGGTCACCAGGATCACCGCAAAGGCGGTGATCAGTACGGCCAGGGTCAACACGACCTGCAGCTTGTGGCGCCAGAGATCGCTGATGATCTCCCTGGACAGATGAATCCGTACCTCACTCATGACTCAATCCGCCAGGCGCTGGGCGACTCGCAGCACCGAGCTGCGAGACCGGCTGTTTTCGGTGACTTCATGTTCGGAAGGTTTGAGCGCCTTGCCGACCGACTTCAACTTGCGGCCACCGGCCAGCTGAGCCTCGGTCAACGGGATGCCATGGGGCACTTCCGGCCCCTTCTCGTGCTTGCGAATGAAGTGCTTCACCAGCCGGTCTTCCAGGGAGTGGAAGCTGATGACGGAGAGACGACCATCGGTCGCCAGCGCCTGCAACGCACCGTTCAGCGCAGTCTCGATCTCGTCCAGCTCGCTGTTGATGTAGATGCGGATGGCCTGGAAGCTTCGGGTTGCCGCATGCTTGCCCTTCTCCTTGCTCGGATTGACACGGGCAATCATCTCCGCCAGCTGACGGGTGCGCACGTAGGGCTCGGTCACCCGATCATGGACGATGGCGCGGGCAATCTTCTTGGCAAAGCGCTCCTCGCCGAAGGTCTTCAGCACCCAGGCGATGTCATCCACATCGGCGCGAGCCAGCCACTGCGCGGCACTCTGGCCCGTGGTCGGGTCCATGCGCATGTCGAGGGGGCCGTCTTTCATGAAGCTGAAACCGCGCTCGGCGTCGTCGAGTTGGGGGGAAGAGACTCCCAGATCCAGCAGGAAGCCGTCGACCTTGCCCAGCAAACCGCGATCGCTCAGGTAGCTGGTGATGCCGGAGAAGGGACCGTGCACGATCTCGAAGCGGGGATCCTGGATCTTGGCCGCCTCGGCAATGGCCTGGGGATCCCGGTCGATGGCGATCAACCGGCCGTTGGGACCCAGTTGCTGGAGAATGAGACGAGAGTGACCACCCCGGCCAAAGGTACCGTCGACGTAGATACCGTCCGGCTTGATGGCCAGCCCTTCGACGGCTTCGTGCAACAGCACTGTGATGTGTTCAGCGGCTTGGGTCATTTATAAAGAAAAGTCCTGTAGTCGTGGTGAACTTGCCCAATCGTCCTCGGGCAGGCCCAGAATGTCGTCATTGATCTGTTGTTGCCAGCGGGCTTCATCCCACAACTCAAACTTGTTGAGCTGGCCCACCAGCATGATCTTCTTGTCCAGCCCGGCGTGGCTACGCAGTGGCTGGCTCAGCAGCAGACGGCCATTGCCGTCTAGTTCGCACTCGGTCGCGTGTCCGAGCAACATGCGCTGCAGGCGGCGTTCAGCCGGGTTGGTACTGGAAAGTGTCTTGAGCTTGCGCTCTATCTCTTCCCATTCACTCAGGGGGTAAAGCAGCAAACAGGGGTGGGCAATGTCGATGGTGCAGACCAGCTGGCCGTCGCGCTCGGAGCGCAGCCAATCTCGATATTTGGTCGGAATCGCCAGTCGCCCTTTGCTGTCCAGGCTGATGGCGTGAGCGCCACGCAACAAATTGCAGTCCCTGAAAATGAGTTAAGGGGGCAAATCGCCCGATAAAAACCACTTTGATCCACTTTTCTCCACCATGAAGTTTAAGGACGAGCAAGGGGCTTTTCAAGCAAGGATCTCGGGCAGGGGGAACATATTGACGCAGCGCAGGGAGGCTACAGATTAAATGAGTTGATTTTCCACAAGTTATTTGTGTTAACGGCCATAGGATTAATTGCGAACATTTTTAAAATGAACAATATGAAAGAAGTAACGCATGCTGGAGTCTCCCCTCTTTTTACACAGTAATGCATGACAATCGTATGCAAACAAAAATGCAATTAATTGATTTACATGTAATTTTTATGATACCTCTCTATGTCGGCCAGTATCTCCATCCAATCTTTTGCTATTTTCTACCGCTATAAAAAAGAGCCTCGCGATAAATCGCAAGGCTCTTCAGGAATAGGTCGGAGTCGGCCTGTAAGCCGGGTTCTGTACCGGGTTGCCCCGGGTAGCAATCATTCCTCTAGGCCAGCAATCGCTCACTGGCTCAAGCAACCTACCCGCCCCCAACGCGGGCCGCGCCAATAGGGGCCTATTTGGTCTTGCTTCGGGTGGAGTTTACCGTGCCACGAACTGTTGCCAGTCGCGCGGTGCGCTCTTACCGCACCCTTTCACCCTTACCTGATCCCTTGCGGGCCATCGGCGGTTTGCTCTCTGTTGCACTGGTCGTAGGCTCGCGCCTCCCAGGCGTTACCTGGCACCCTGCCCTATGAAGCCCGGACTTTCCTCCCCTCCGCCCGTCTGTCCCGAGGGACACAACGACGAAGCAGCGATTGCCCAGCCGACTCCGAGGCGCGGATTATAGCCTCGTGACACAGTGGGGTAAACCGGCAATTCCCCTTTACGGCAATTAATAGTGCTCGAGGCCGTACTTGTAGAGGGCATTCTTCTTCACGCCGTGGATCTCGGCGGTGAGAGCAGCCGCTTTTTTCAGCGGCAGCTCCGCTACCAGCAGCCCCAAAGTGCGGATAGCCTCGGCGGGCAGATCTTCATCCACCTTGCTGGCACCGGCGACCACCAGCACGATTTCGCCACGGCAGCGATTATCGTCTTCCCCAAGCCAGATCAGCATCTCGGAGGCAGGCAGACCGTGGATGGATTCGAAGGTCTTGGTCAGCTCGCGGCACACCACCACCTGGCGTTCACCGAGAATGCGAGCGATGGCTTCCACCGTATCCTGCACCCGGCGCGGTGACTCGTAGAACACCAGGGAGCGGGTGTCTTCGATGACGGCCTGCAGCCGATCGTCGCGGCCCTTGGCTTTCGCCGGCAGAAACCCTTCGAAAGAGAAGCGATCTGTGGGCAGACCTGCGGCAGAGAGTGCGGTGATGGCGGCGCAAGGGCCCGGCAGCGGCACCACCTTGACCCCAGCCTCGCGACAGCGGGTGACCAGGTGATAGCCGGGGTCACTGATGAGCGGGGTGCCCGCATCCGAGACCAGTGCAACGCTCTTGCCCTCCTTGATCCGGCCGATCAGCACATCCGCCTTCTGCTGCTCATTGTGATCGTGCAGGGCGAAGGTCGGCACCGAGATCTGGTAATGGCTGAGCAGGATGCCGGAGTGCCGGGTATCTTCGGCGGCCACCAGATCGACGCTGCGTAAAATGTCCAATGCACGCTGGGTGATATCCGCCAGATTACCGATGGGAGTGGGGACTATATACAGGGTTGGGGTGTCACTCATGGGATCTCCGAGTGTCCCGACAATTGTGTCGCCATATTGGCCCGTTTACACTATGGAGAACTTCAACACTGGTCGGGGAATGAACTTGAACCGGGTTACAAAGCAGCTAAGTGTATCACGACTCTTCGGCATCATACTCGCGGCAGTACTGCTCGCCTCCTGTGCGTCGGAGCCCAACCCATCTTCCGCGGAGCCCGGCATGCCGTCGGCGTTCTCGGATCTGACCAAGAATGCCCAGTGGTATCTGGAGCAGGTGGATCCCGCCAAACCGGCTGAGGCCTTCACCTGGCAGGTGATGGCGGCGCGCAGCTATCTGGCGCTCGGCCAGGCCAAACCGGCCGCCGCCCTGTATCAACAGTTGCAGAAGCAGGCCGGCAACCCGGTACAGCAGGCACAGCTGCAACTGCTGCAGGCGCACCTCCTGCTGGCCCAGGGCAATGCCAATCAGGCCCTGATCCTGCTGGAAGGCAAGCCGGAAGTGGCCCTCGATGCCGATACCCAGAAGGATTGGTATCGCCAGCGGGTGGTGCTGCAACTGGACATCAACAACAAGTTTGGTGCGGCCAAGTCGCTGATCCTGCTGGAACCCTACCTGACCAAGAATGAGCTGGCCACCAACCACCAGCAGATCTGGTCCCTGCTCAAAAGCATGACCCCCTCCACCCTGCAGGCGCTGGAAGAGGCACCGGCCCCCGACGTGACCACCGGCTGGCTGCGACTGGCGGCACTGGTGAACGAGTTCGGCGCCCAGCCGAGTCAACTCGCCCGCCAGCTGGCTGGCTGGAAGCAGAGCTTCCCGAACCATCCGGCCCAGACTGACATGCCGGCTGGCCTCGGGGATCTCGCCACCACGGACACAGGTGCACTGCAGCAGGTCGCCGTCTTCCTGCCCCTCTCCGGCAATCTGGAGGCGCAAGGCGCCGCCATCCGCAACGGCATGTTGATGTCCTACAAGGAGAATCAGGGGCAATTCACCCTGAACTTCTATGACACACAAGGCAAGGCGATGGGGGATCTCTACAAGCAGGCGATCCAGGAGGGGGCCAACATGATCATAGGCCCGCTGCTCAAAGACCAGGTCGAGGAGCTGCTCAAGGCCAGCCCGACCGTGCCGGTGCTGGCGCTCAACGAGCTGGACAAGCCGATCATCAACGACAACACCTTCTACTTCTCCCTCTCCGCCGCCGCCGATGCGAGCCAGGCCGCCCAGTACCTCTATGGTCAGGGTTACCGCAAGCCGCTGCTGATCGCGGCGCAAGGCCGGATTGGCTACAGCAGCATCAAGGCGTTCGAGCAGGCCTGGGCCGGCGTCAGCCAGGAGAAGCCCGTAGTCGCCACCTTCGGGGCGCGCAACGAGGTGCAGGGCATGGTCAAGAATGCCTTGAGCGGTCGTTCCACCGCCCGGGCCGGGGAGATAGTGCAGCTCTCTGATGCGCCGCCGCGCAGCATAGATGCCGTCTATGTGGTGGCCAACAGCCTGGAGACCCGGATGATCAAGCCCTATGTGGACATCTCGGTCAATCCCATGGGCAGCCTGCCCATCTACAGCAGCTCGCGAGGCTATGACAGCGGGGCGACCGAGGTGGCTTCCGAACTCAACGGCATGCACATCTCCGATATGCCGCTGCTGCTGGGAGGCTATGAGCAGCAACGGGAGCAGATAGCCCTGCTCTGGCCACAGACCCAGGGTGACCTGCTGCGCCTGTTTGCCCTCGGCTACGACGCGGTCAGCCTGGCCGGCAACCTGCCGCAGATGCGCAAGCTCAATGCCATGCAGCAACCGGGCATGAGCGGCCAGCTGAGCGTGGATCCCCAGGGCAACATAGTGCGCATGCTGGACTGGGCCACCTACCAGAATGGCAAGCTGGTCAGCGACAGCGCCGTGCCCCAGCTGGAGGACACCACCCATGAAGAGGCTACTGGCACAACTGCACCAGCAGTGGTTGAACCTGTTGCCGTCGGCAGCGACGAGCAAGGGACAGCACTTTGAGCAAGTAGCGGAACGCTGGTTGCAGGCCCGCGGCCTGCAACCCGTGACCCGCAACTACCGCTGCCGTGGTGGTGAAATAGATCTGATCATGCGCCAGGGGGATACTCTGGTGTTTGTCGAGGTCAGATATCGCGCTCGGGCCAGCCATGGCGGAGCCGCCAGCTCGGTTACCCGACGTAAACAGCACAAGATCGTGCTGGCCGCGCGCCACTATTTCAAGCAACATGCCATCAACGAGGCCAGCCAGGCCTGCCGATTCGATGTGATCGCGTTCGAGGGCGACCAGCCAGACTGGATCCAGAACGCTTTTTAAGAGGACCCCATGACTGATCCCATCAAAGAGAATTACACCGAAAGCATCCAGACCAAGATAGCCGCCGCCGAGGCGCTGCCGGACGCCATCCACACCGCGGCCCAGATGCTGACCATCTGCCTGCTCAATGGCCACAAGGTCATGGCATGCGGCAATGGCCCCTCCTCGGCCTTGGCACAGCTGTTCATCTCCGAGCTGGTCAACTGCTACGAGACGCCACGCCCCTCCCTGCCCGGCCTGGCTCTGACCCCCGACATGGCCACCATCAGCGCCATCGCCACCGATCACGGCTTCGAAGAGGTCTATGCCAAGCAGATCAGGGCTCTGGGTCAGCCCGGCGACATCCTGGTGGTGCTCACCACCACGGGCAACAGCCGCAGCCTGATCAAGGCCGCCGAGGCGGCACTCTCCCGCGACATGACCATCATAGTGCTCGGGGGTGGCGACGGTGGCGAGATAGCCGGCCTGCTCGGGCCCAACGATGTGGAGATCCGCGTGCCATCCGCCCGCCGCCCTCGCATTCTGGAAGTGAATCTGTTGACCCTGCACTGCCTCTGTGATCTCATCGACCAGACACTTTTCCCGCAACAGGAAGATTGAAACCATGAAGAAGCCTATTCTCGCACTCGCCCTGCTGACCGGTGCCCTGCTGCTGCAAGGCTGTGCCGCCGTGGTAGTCGGTGGCGCAGCCGGTACCGCCAAGGCGACCGGGGATCGTCGCACCCTGGGTGCCCAATGGGACGATCAGGCCATAGAGCTGAAGGCGGCCAATCTGCTGGCCGACAACAAGCCGCTGAGCGCCGCTAGCAAGATCAGCGTCTACAGCAACAACGGCCGCGTCTTGCTGGTCGGTCAGACACCGTCTGACGCATACAAGCAGGAGGCGGGCAAGATTGTGGGCCGGATCGAAGGGGTGCGTCATGTCTACAATGAGCTGCGTCTCGGCAAGCCGGTGAGCATAGGGGTACGCAGCAACGATACCTGGATCACCTCCAAGGTACGGGCCGACATGCTGGGCACCAAGAACTTCGACAGTACCAAGGTCAAGGTGGTCACCGAGAACAGCGAGGTGTTTCTCATCGGCCTGGTGACCCGTCAGGAAGGGGATCAGGCAGTGGAGATCGCTCGCCACGTCAGCGGGGTCAAGCAGGTGATCAAGGCCTTCGAGTTTGCCCAGAACTAAGCGGGCAATGATGAGATAAAAAAACGCAGCCAGTTGGCTGCGTTTTTTATTTGATGACTTTCAGGGTCGGACGGCCCGTCGGGCGCGGCGGCTCCGGCTCGGGTTCTACCGGTGCCTCGGCCTGCTCCAGCCAGAGATCGTAGCCCGGCTCAGGCGGGAACAGGGTTCCCACGCCGTTTTCCCTGGCATGAATGGCCAATATGGCCGCCATGGGAATGTAGACCTGCTGTGACACGCCGCCGAAGCGGGCGCTGAAGCTGACGGCATCATTATCCATGTGGAACTGGCCCACGGCCCGAGGCGCTATGTTCAGGACAATTTGCCCATCCTGCACAAACTGCATCGGCACCATCACATGGGGGATATTGGCATTGACCACCAGATGCGGGGTCAAGTCGTTATCCAGCAACCAGTCAAAAAACGCCCGCAACAGATAGGGGCGACTGGGTGTCATGGTCGGTTCCGAACTACTCATACGCTGGCACGGATCTCGCGTTCAGCCTCGGTCAGGGAGGCCTGGAAGGATTCACGTTCGAACAGGCGGACCATGTAGGCCTTCAGCTCTTTGGCACCACGACCGGTGAAGTCGATACCCAGGCTCGGCAGACGCCACAGCAGCGGAGCCATGTAGCAGTCAACCAGACCGAACTCTTCGCTCATGAAGTAAGGCATTTCGCCAAAGATAGGGGCGATGGCCAGCAGGTTGTCCCGCAGTTCGGCACGGGCGGCTTCGGTATCGGTGCCCGCCATGATCTTGTCAGCCAGAGAGTACCAGTCCAGCTCGATGCGATGCATCATCAGACGGCTGTTGCCGCGAGCCACCGGATAGACAGGCATCAGGGGCGGGTGCGGGAAGCGCTCGTCCAGATACTCCATGATGATGCGCGAGGTGTACAACGCCAGCTCGCGATCCACCAGGGTCGGTACAGTGTTGTACGGGTTCAGCTCGGCCAGCTCGTCCGGCAGGTTGCTCGGGTCAACCTGGCAGATATCCACGCTAACACCCTTCTCCGCCAGGACAATGCGCACCTGATGGCTGAACATATCGTTGGCACCGGAAAACAGCGTCATTACCGAACGCTTATTGGCAGCTACAGCCATTGAACCCTCCCGTCATTAAAAAGCAGAAACGGCAATGAAGCATCTTGATCTTCATTGCCGTGCGTCATATTACTCCGATCTGGTCGCTTAGTGAACGTCGCGCCAGAATTCCTTCTTCAACAGCACAGTGAAGATGAAGAAGATTACGATGAAACCGAGTACCCAGAAGCCCATGCGTTCGCGCTCCTGTTGCACCGGCTCAGCCGAGTAGACCAAGAAGTTTACCAGATCCAGTACCGTCTGATCATATTCTTCGTTGTTCATTTCACCATTGCCGTCAGATTTGATGCTGACGACTTGCTGCATATCCACTCCATCCAGGGTGTGCGTTTCGAACTTGGCACGGGGCGTCCCTTGCAATGGCTCCAGCACATGAGGCATGCCCACGGACGGGAAGACCGCATTGTTCACCCCGAATGGCCGGGTTTCGTCCACATAGAAAGACCGCAGATAGGTGTAAATCCAGTCGGCACCCCGCACCCTGGCCACCAGGGTCAGATCCGGTGGTGGCGCCCCGAACCAGCGCGCCGCATCCTTCTCGGACATGGCGCTCTTCATCAGGTCGCCAATCTTGGCACCGGTGAAGACCAGGTTCTCCCTCATCAGCTCTTCCGGGATGCCGATGTCGGCAGCCACCCGGTTATAGCGCTGATATTGGGTGGAGTGACAGCCGGCACAGTAGTTCATGAAGGTCGCAGCACCTCGTTGCAGGGATGCCTTGTCACTCAGATCGTACTCTGCCTTGTCGAGGGGGAAGCCACCACCAGCGGCCAATACCAGACCGGGCAGCAGGGCCAGCACTGCAAAAATTATTCTTTTCATTTGAATGTCACCCTCTCCGGCAGCGGCTTGGTGCTTTCATTCTTGCTGTAGAAGAACAACAGGACGAAGAACCCGAAATAACCCAGAGTGCAAAGCTGCGCGATCAGCGTCAGCATAGGCGTCGATGGCAATACGCCCAGCACACCCAGAATGACGAAGCAGACCACAAACTGGGCGATGTTCAGCTTGTGCAGGGTGCTGCGGTAGCGCACCGAACGTACCTTGCAGCGATCCAGCCACGGCAGCAGGAACAGCACGACGATGGAGAGCCCCATCATGATGACCCCCAGCAGCTTGTCCGGCACAGCGCGCAAGATGGCGTAGAAGGGAGTGAAGTACCAGACCGGGGCTATGTGCGCCGGGGTCTTCAGCCCGTTCGCCACTTCGAAGTTCGGCTTCTCGAGGAAGTAGCCCCACATATCCGGCTTGAAGAAGATGATGGCGCAGAACAGGAACAGGAAGCCCGCCACACCTATCATGTCCTTGACGGTGAAGTAAGGGTGGAACGCCACCGCATCCAACGGCCAGCCGTTCTCATCCTTGTGCTTCTTGATGTCGATCCCATCCGGGTTGTTGGAACCCACCTCGTGCAACGCCAGGATGTGCATGGCCACCAGCATCACCAGCACCAGCGGCAAGGCGATGACGTGCAGCGCGAAGAAGCGGTTCAGGGTAGCCCCAGAGATGACATAGTCACCCCGGATCCACAGGGTCAGATCGTCGCCGATAACCGGAATGGCGCCAAACAGCGAGATGATGACCTGGGCTCCCCAGAACGACATCTGTCCCCATGGCAGCAGGTACCCCATGAAGGCTTCGGCCATCAGCACCAGGAAGATCAACATGCCGAAGATCCACAGCAGCTCGCGCGGCTTCTGATAGGAGCCGTAGATCATGCCGCGAAACATGTGCAGATAGACCACAACGAAGAAGGCGGAGGCGCCGGTGGAGTGCATATAGCGCAGCAGCCAGCCGTAGTCCACGTCCCGCATTATGTATTCCACGGAGGCAAAGGCACCCTCCGCCGACGGGTTGTAGTTCATGGTGAGCCAGATGCCGGTGATGATCTGGTTGACCAGCACCAACATGGCAAGGGAACCGAAGAAGTACCAGAAGTTCAGGTTCTTGGGAGCCGGATACTTGGCCATGTGGTCGTTGTACATGGCCGTGAGCGGGAAACGATCGTCAATCCAGCTCATGAGTTTGGCAAACATGGTCAGGCCTCCTTGCCATCGGCACCGACCAGAATGGTGGTGTCGCTAAGAAATTGGTATGGCGGAATGACCAGGTTCAGCGGTGCGGGCACGCCCTGGAACACTCGACCGGCCATGTCGAACTTGGAACCATGGCATGGGCAGAAGAAGCCGGAGGTCACCCCTTTCACCTGCTCGCCGAAGCTGTCCGGCAGGTAGGAGGGGGAGCACCCCAGATGGGTACAGATACCGACCGCCACGAAGATCTCCGGCTTGATGGATCTGTAACCGTTGTGGGCATAGTCCGGCTGCTGTGGCTCATCGGAGGCAGGATCGCGCAGTTTGTCATCGTGCGTGGCCAGGGCATCCAGGGTCTGCTTGGTGCGCTTCACCACCCAGACCGGCTTGCCGCGCCACTCGACGCGGATCAGCTGACCCGGCTCCAACTTGCTGATATCCACCTCTACCGGTGCCCCGGCCGCTTTGGCTTTGGCACTCGGATTCCATGACTTTATAAACGGCACTGCGGTAAAAGCAGCTCCTACTCCGCCAACGGCAACCGTTGACCAGGTAAGAAATCTGCGGCGACCGGTATCAACTGGCGCATTGCTCATCCAAAAACTCTCCCATGTGGACTCCGCTCATTCTTATAGTGTCCCCGTTTCCTATCTCCTCTCCCTCTGACAACTGCGGCGGAGGCGGAGTGGCAATTGACACAGAAAGACCATGGAAATTTTAAAGAAAAGATAACAATTTGACAAGAAAGAGAAGCGATGGGCAAAAACAATAAATACACAAATTTTTGTCTTTTGTGACGTATGGTTAGCATTGGCGTATGTAATATTACCAATAAAAAAAGCCTGGCACATGGCCAGGCTTTTTTGACACTCGTGAGAGTGCGTACCAAAAGCGAATTAACGCTTGGAGTACTGCGGACGCTTACGCGCTTTGTGCAGACCGACTTTCTTACGCTCAACCTTACGGGCATCGCGAGTAACAAAGCCTGCTTTACGCAGTTCGGAACGCAGGGTCTCGTCGTACTGCATCAGAGCACGAGTGATACCGTGGCGGATCGCACCAGCTTGACCGGAGATGCCACCACCGTTAACGGTGATGTACAGATCCAGTTTCTCGGTCATCTCAACCAGTTCCAGCGGCTGACGAACTACCATGCGGGCAGTCGGACGGCCGAAGTATTGCTCCAGGGAGCGCTGGTTGATTACGATTTTACCGCTACCCGCTTTGATAAAGACGCGAGCAGTGGAGCTTTTGCGACGGCCGGTACCGTAGTATTGATTTTCTGCCATGTTGCCAGTTCCCGTTAGATATCCAGTACTTGAGGTTGCTGAGCAGCATGAGCGTGCTCTGCGCCTGCGTAAACTTTCAGCTTACGGAACATGGCACGGCCCAGCGGCCCCTTCGGCAGCATGCCCTTGACGGCAGCTTCGATTACCATTTCCGGCTTGCGCTGAATCAGCTTGTCAAAGCTGATGGACTTGATACCACCCGGGAAACCGGAGTGAGCGTGGTACATTTTGTCGGTAAATTTCTTACCGGTTACGTGTACCTTCTCAGCGTTTACAACGATGATGTAATCACCGGTGTCAACGTGCGGAGTGTATTCAGCTTTGTGCTTACCACGCAGACGAGCAGCGATCTCGGTTGCGATACGACCCAGAGTTTTACCCTCTGCGTCCACAATGTACCAGTCACGTTTTACGGTTTCTGGCTTGGCAACGAAAGTTTTCATTAAGTTAAACCCAATTACCTGTTACAGACCCAATTGCTTATGGGGGCTCTCCCACAAACAACAAACGATGGCCTACCTGTACCCCTTCGAATACAAGTAAAGCTTAAAGTGTTGCTGTCTTATCGACAGCTGTAACGTGGGCCGGGCGATTATAAGTGAAGTTGCCTTAAATATCACCTGCTAATTTCACTGCCATGAAGCTAGCAAATGTCGCCCGGCCCTACCTGCCGCAGATGCCCATCCGACTGGCAGGCGCGGTATTGTGACTAAGGAAGGTGCACTCTGGCAAGGTATTCGTGCGATTGCATTTCCTGGAGCCGTGAAAGACAGCGCTTGAATTCGAAATTCAGCAGGCCATCACCGTAGAGCGCGGCCATGGGCACCGCCGCCGACAGAATGAGTTTGACGTGCCGCTCATAGAACTCGTCCACCATGGCGATGAAGCGGCGGGCTGCATCGTCAGTGCCTGTGCCCATGGGCTGCACGTTGGCCAGCAGCACTGTGTGAAACTCCCGGGCCAGCTCTATGTAGTCCCCTTGGGATCGCGGGGTGCAGCAGAGCTGCTCGAACTCCATATAAAGTACCCCTTCCCCCACTCCCAGCGCGCTAAGCTGACGATGGTTGACCTCCAGGGTCGCGGGAGTGATCTGCGCCAGCCCGGTCAATTGCCCGAAATAGCGGTCCAGATTGGTCTTGGCCTGCTGATCCAGCGGGAAGTGATAGATTTCCGCCTGCTCCAGGGTGCGCAGCCGGTAATCGACGCCACCATCCACATTGAGCACCTCGCAGTGGCGCTCGATCAATTCGATGGCCGGCAGGAAGCGGGCTCGCTGC
Source organism: Aeromonas sp. QDB31 (assembly GCF_027707605.1). Lineage (NCBI taxonomy): Bacteria > Pseudomonadati > Pseudomonadota > Gammaproteobacteria > Aeromonadales > Aeromonadaceae > Aeromonas > Aeromonas sp. QDB31. The sequence goes on from NZ_JAPCIX010000018.1 coordinate 67,724, forward strand.
AGCCCATTGCGATAAAGATCTTTGGGTGGAATGTTGGAAGTGGCCACCAGCACCACCCCATGACCGAACAGCTCCTGGAACAATGTACCCAGCAGCATGGCATCCGTGATGTCGGAGACGAAAAACTCGTCAAAGCAGATGATGTCTGTCTCGCTGGCGAGCTTGCTGGCGATGAGCTTGAGCGGATCGGCCTGACCGGTCAGCCCCTTGAGTTCGTCGTGCACCCGATGCATGAAACGGTGGAAGTGGACGCGCAGTTTGCGCACCCCCGGCAGGCTGTCGAAAAAAGTATCCATCAGCCAGGTCTTGCCTCTGCCCACTCCGCCCCACATATAGAGACCCAGGATGGGCTCGCGGGCTTTCGGCTTTTGCAGCCAGCCCAGCAGGCCACGGGATCTGGTCGGAGTCGGGCTGGCGCACAAATCCTGATAGAGTCGCTCCAGGCGGGTCACGGCCATCGCCTGGGCCGGGTCGGCCAAAAAGCCAGGACGCTGCAAATCCTGCTGGTATTTTTGCTGCGGGGTCATCCTGTAAACCGCCTCCAAGTCCCTGAATGAGGGACAAAATGGTATCACGCTCTCGGGGTGCACGGTATAGTGCCAACGAGGCATCGCGGTCAATCCGGCCGCCTCAAATTCATCGATTTAGCTGTAACAAGGAGCTTCTATGACTCTGTTAAACGGGATCCTGCTGGCGGTAGCCGCCCTGATCATCGGCGTGTTGATCGGCCGCTTCACTGTCCGCAGCCGGGATGCCGGGCGCCTGGAACAGGAGCTGAAAAAGGCTCACAAGGAGCTGGAAAGCTACCAAGGCCAGATCACCACCCACTTCGCCGACAGCGCCGCTCTGATGGAGCAGTTGGCTGAACAATACCAGACCCTCTATCGCCACATGGCCGAGCAGAGCAAGTTCCTCGCCAAGGCGCAAGAGCCCCTGTTCCGCGAACCTCAGGTGGAAGAAGCAACCGCTGAGTCCGCCAACGAGGAGCCCGGCCAGCCACCCCGTGACTACGCTGGTGCCTCCGGCCTGCTCAAGCAGCCCGGTTAGCCTCTGGTGGAACTAATTACGCCTTATCGTGGTCAGACCTTGACGATTGCACTGCAACTTTTTCTGGGAGCTGTTTCTCATATGCGTAAATCTCTTTCTGTATTCAGTGTGTTAGCCCTCAGTGTCGGTATCGCCCTGTCCGCAGCACCGGCACAAGCCGCCCTGCCCCTGATGGGTAACAGCCAGGAGATGCCGAGCCTGGCCCCCGTCCTCGAGCAGGTGACCCCTGCCGTGGTCAATATCTCCGTCTCTGGCAAGAAGATCACCCGCCAGCGCCTGCCGGAACAATTCCGCTTCTTCTTCGGCCCCAACATGCCTGACGAACAGGTGAGCGAGCAACCCTTCCAGGCGCTCGGTTCCGGCGTCATCATAGATGCCAAGAAGGGCTACGTGATCACCAACGCTCACGTGGTTCACGAGGCGGACGAGATCAAGGTCAACCTGAAAGACGGTCGCGAATACGCGGCCAAGAAGATAGGTGAAGACAAGCAGTCCGACATCGCCTTGCTGCAAATAAAGGCGGAGGACCTGGTGCAGATCAAGTTCGCCGACTCTGACGAGCTGCGGGTCGGTGACTATGCCCTGGCCATCGGCAACCCCTTCGGCCTGGGTCAGACCGTTACCTCGGGTATCGTCAGCGCCCTGGGTCGCAGTGGCCTCAATATCGAGAACCTGGAGAACTTCATACAGACCGATGCGGCCATCAACTCGGGCAACTCAGGTGGTGCGCTGCTCAATCTGCGTGGGGAGCTGATCGGCATCAACACCGCCATCTTGGGCCCGAACGGTGGCAACATCGGCATCGGCTTTGCCATCCCGTCCAACATGGTGCGCGACCTGTCTGAGCAGATCGTGAAATACGGTGAAGTGCGCCGCGGCCAGTTGGGGATCACAGGCACAGAGCTGACCACGGATATCGCCAAGTCCTTCGGCTACAACAAGAAGGATGGAGCCTTCGTCAACCAGGTCATGCCTGACTCTGCCGCCGCCAAGGCGGGCATCAAGGCTGGCGACATCATCATCAGCATAGATGGCAAGCCCATCCGCTCGTTCGGTGAACTGCGTGCCAAGATCGCCACCATGGGCGCCGACAAGCAGGTTGCACTCGGCCTCATCCGTGATGGCAAGGAGCAGACCGTCAAGGTCACCCTGAAGAAGGCCGATGACAGCGAGATCCTCGCCAGCGCCCTGCACCCGGCACTGGAAGGGGCCAAGCTCAGCACCACCTCGGATCCGGTGACCGGCGTAGCAGTGGCCGACATAGATCCGCGCTCCCCTGCCGCCGCCGCCGGCCTGCAGAAGGGCGACATCATCATCGGCGTCAACCGTCTGCGTATCAACTCCATGGATGAGCTGACCAAGGCCTTGAAGAACAAGCCGGAAGTCTTGGCGCTGAACATACAGCGTGGCGACTCCTCGCTCTATTTGGTGATCCGTTAAGTCCCTCACACCCGCGGCAACCGCCGCGGGTGATTTTTATCCACCGATAATGTTATTCTCTGCGCGCAGCATGTACGGACGAGAATGACATGAAAATCCCACCTTTGATCAGTTACTTGGGCAAGTCTGTCGGCTTTGGCCTCACTGTGGCTGCGCTCCTGTTGCTGCTGTTCCCCAGTTTTCGGGGCGGCGCCCCCCTGCCGGGTCTCATCACCAATTCCCGCGAGCTGAGTTTCTCCTATGCCGCCCACCGCGCCGGCCCTGCCGTCGTCAACATCTACACCCGCAGTTTCGCCGGCAATCGCGGCGAGAAAGCAGAGCTGAGGCCACAGGGGCTGGGCTCAGGGGTCATCATGAACCAGCGCGGCCATGTGCTGACCAACTACCACGTCATCGCCGATGCGGACCAGATCATAGTCGCGTTGCAGGATGGCCGGGTATTCAGCGCCGAGCTGGTCGGCACCGACAAGCTGACCGATCTCGCCGTGCTCTACATAGAGTCGGACAACCTGCCGGTGATACCGCAGGATCCCGAGCGCCTACCCGACGTAGGCGATGTGGTGCTCGCCATCGGCAACCCCTACAACGTCGGCCAGACCATCACCCAGGGCATCATCAGTGCCACCGGCCGCATCGGTCTCTCCAGCATGGGGCCGGACAGCAACGGCCGGCAGGATCTGCTGCAGACAGATGCCGCCATCAACGAGGGCAACTCAGGTGGCGCCCTGGTCAATGGCCGTGGCGATCTGGTGGGCATCAATACCGCCGCCTATCACCTCAACGGCAATCAGGAGAGCTACGGCATCAGCTTCGCCATCCCCTACAAGCTGGCCAAGCGGATCATGGACGAGCTGATTGCCAATGGCCGGGTCATTCGCGGCTACCTCGGCATCTCCAGCGTCGAGATCAACCCCATAGTCGCGCGCATGATGAATCTCGGGGATCTGCAGGGTCTGGTGGTAGAGAGCCTGGATCCCGATGGTCCCGCCACCAAGGCCGGCCTCAGGCGCGGGGATGTGCTGCTCAAGATCAACGGCGAGGCCATCAGCGGCGTGCGCCCTGTGATGGACAAGATCGTCGAGAGCCGCCCCGGCACCAAGCTGACCATCTCGGTGATCCGCAATGGCAAGCCCCTGGACGTCGACGTCATCATAGAGGAAGACGTGCGCTACCAGAACCTGCCCACCAGCAGCGCATCACCCGCCAGCTGACGGCAAGGGAGTCAATAGAGGGGCCATCAGGGCCCCTTTTTCGTGCCTCCCTCTCAGGCCACCCTTCCCTGGCGTAAGATGACTCACAGTTTCCACCAGCGCGGCACCGGTTATCACGATCAGCTCTGCCGTCATCTGTTGCGCCTCGCCGACGAGAACCTGCAACAACTCACCATCTCCTGCGCCATCACCCTGTTGCGTCAGGCGGCTGGCCACGAGCTGTGCCAGTTTGCCAGCGATGACATCAGCCTGATCCTGGCCGTGGTGGTCCGCGACATCCATGTCGAGTTACCAACCCAAGCCCCGCCGGGGCAGGAGGAGATCGCCAGCCTCGTCATCTAGATCCAGACCCGCCTCACTGCAGATCCCCCCTGCTCGGCCCGGCCATGGCCGCCAAGAGCGAGCAACTGGTTCACATCCGCTGACCTGCATTCACCAGCACTACTCCTATGATCTTCGCGGCGACCCGCAGTTGCGTGCCGACCTGCAGGCTCACATCAGTGCCATTATGCTGCGGGTCAACTACCAGATAGGCAGCCACAACCCGCTGGCGAACCACAAGAACGGGATTACGAGGGGCTGGTGCAGATCGAACTGGACTTCGTCATCAGCACAGTCAAAGTGAGCGAGAAAAACGTTCCCTTGGTACAAACCGCCCCCTTCACGACCCGTACCAGCTGGAGCAGTTCGGCAAGCAGGTACTGACCGATCGCTTCCGCCTCTACCTGCTGGACAAGTACTTCGATACCGACCGCTTCATGGTGGTCACCGAGCCGCTCAGCCAGGCACAGCTGTTTGGCCGCATCTGTGACCAGCTGGAGTCCGAGTAGCTGGTAGAACCGGGCTTCAGGAGCTCGTTGCACTAGCGGGAACGAATCGTCTCCACCATGCTGGGAGAGGGCATAGCCCTGCCACACTCCCTCGGCCTGCTGGCCCGCCGCACCTTGGTATATACAGTGCTGGCCCCTCAGGGGATCGACTGGGGCAATGGCGAGACAGCCACCCTCGTCTTCGTGCTCGCCATCAGCAAGGCGGACTACGAGGAAGCGATGGGGCTCTACGATCTGTTTCTGGCGCTGATGAACGAAAAAGCCAGCAGGAATCTGCTGGCTTGTCGGGACTTTAACGACTTCAAGGCGCTGGCGCGCGCCGGGTCATGACGGCAAAGGAGGTGCCACTCACTCCTCGTTGAAGCCCGAGGTGAACAGCGCCACCACGGCGGCCAGGGCCTCCACTTCTTCGGGGCCCTCCACCTGCACCTCCACCTGCTTGCCCTGGGCGGAGTCCAGCATCAGCAGACCGATCACGCTGTCCGCATCGGCCTCGATGCCGTCCTCGTTGCGCAGCAGCACATGGGCATCAAACCCCTGCACCAGCTCGAACAGCATCATGGCCGGTCTGGCATGGATTCCCAGCTTGTTTTTGACTTCTACCGAGGCGGAAACTGTCATCTGAACATCCTGTGGGTCTATCAAGCCTGTGTCGAACGCTTGTCCAGCGTGCGGTGGCGGATCTGCACGTTCTTGCCAAGCAGCCGGAAGGTGCTGGCCAGCCGCTCGGCGATGAACACCGAGCGATGCTGCCCGCCGGTACAACCGATCCCAACGGTCACATAGCTACGATTGTTGCGCTCCAGGTGGGGCAACCAGGTCACCAGCATGTTCTCTATCTGCTGGATGAACAGCATCACGTCCGCCTGGGCCGAGAGGTAGTTGGCTACAGGCTCGTCCTGGCCGGTAAACGGCTTGAGCTCCGGGATCCAGTGGGGATTGGGCAGGAAACGGGCATCGAACACGAAGTCCGCATCCTTGGGGATGCCGTATTTGAAGCCGAACGACTCGAACACCAGCACCAGTTCGTTCTCTTTCTTGCCGAGCACCCGGGTCTTGATGAGCTCGCTGAGGTCATGAATGCTGAGGTTGGTTGTATCTATGCGCAGATCGGCGGTCGAGGAGAGGGGCGCCAGCAGGTGGGTTTCCTCCCGGATCGCCTCATCCAGCGACAGCTGCTTGCGAGACAGGGGGTGCAGCCGGCGACTCTCGCCATAGCGCTTGAGCAGGGTCCCGTTGTCGGCGTCGAAGAAGAAGCTGGAGAATTCCACCCGCCCCTCGTTACGCACCTGGGTCAGCAAGTTGTCCAGCTTGTCTGGCTGGGTCGGAAGGTTGCGCACGTCTATGCTGACCGCCAGCTTGTCATACTGGCTCTCCACCGAGACGATCAGCTGGGGCAGCAGATTGACCGGCAGGTTATCCACGCAGTAGTAACCCAGATCCTCCAGCACCCTCAGGGCTACCGTCTTACCGGAGCCCGAACGACCGCTTACCACTATTAACTGCATCTTGTCCCCTCACGCCAACGTGGCTGCGTCAGACCCGGCATCAGGCCGAGGTCATGATCTGATAGAGTTCTTCATCGCTAGTCGCCTGGCGCAACTGGCGACAGACGGCCTTGTCACCCAGCTTGGATGCCATCAGGGAAAGGGTCTTGAGATGCTGCTTGCACTCGCTTTCCGGCACCAGCAATGCAAAGAGCAGGTCAACCGGTTGATTGTCGATAGCATCGAAAGGGATGGGTTCAGAGAAGGTCATCAGCACGGCGGTCGGCGCAAAGGCGTCGTCGATCCGGCCGTGGGGAATGGCAATACCGGCACCGATCCCGGTACTGCCCATCTTTTCCCGCGCCAGCAGGCTTTCAAACAGCACCTGGCGGGAGGCGCCGAGGCGCTCTGCGGCCAGCTCACTGATGATCTCGAGGGCGCGTTTCTTGCTGGTACAAGGGACCGCACTCTTGGTGCAGTCCCGACTCAGTATGTGTTCAAGTTGCATAGTTATTTTTGATTTAACTTATCTTTGTGCTTGATGATCTGCCGATCCAGTTTATCCAGCAGGGTATCAATCGCCGCATACATGTCGGCATGCTGCGAATTGGCGAACACCTCTCCCCCGCTGACGTGCAGCTTGGCTTCGGCGATCTGGTTCAGTTTTTCGACGCTCAACACCACATGTACGTTGTTGATATGGTCAAAGTGACGCTCGAGTTTGGCAAATTTGTTATTCACATAATCACGCAGAGCTTCGGTAATCTCGACATGGTGTCCGGTCAGGTTAATTTGCATAACGTCTTCCTTTTGTTTGCCTAAACCAGGCGTTTGCGCTGATTGGATGGCGGGATCAACAAGGATTCACGGTACTTTGCGATCGTGCGTCTCGCCACCATAATACCCTGTTCGGCCAGCAAATCCGCGATCTTGCTATCACTAAGCGGTTTGGCCGGGTTTTCGGCCGTCACCAGCTTCTTGATAAGGGCACGAATTGCGGTCGATGAGCACTCTCCTCCTCCCTCCGTGTTGACATGACTGGAGAAAAAAAACTTCAGTTCAAAGATGCCACGGGGCGTATGCATGTACTTCTGGGTCGTCACCCGTGAAATCGTCGACTCGTGCATCTCCACCGCCTCGGCGATGTCGTTGAGTACCATGGGCTTCATGGCCTCTTCACCGTACTCGAAGAAACCCTGTTGCTGCTCGACTATGCAGCTTGCCACCTTGAGCAGGGTGTCGTTTCGACTCTCCAGACTCTTGATGAACCACTTGGCTTCCTGCAAATGGGAACGAATGAACTGAGTATCCGTGCTGCTGCGGGCATTGCGTGCCATTGCCGCATAGGCCTCGTTGACACGAATGCGCGGCGCCGAATCCGGGTTGAGTTCAACCACCCACTTCGCCCCCTTCTTGACCACGGAAACATCCGGGATCACGTATTGCGATTCGCTCTGGATGATGCCATTACCGGGTCTAGGCTCCAGCTGCTGGATGAGATCCAGTACCTCCTTGAGGTCGCTCTCCTTGAGCCGGGTCTTGCGCGCCAAGGTGCGGTAGTCACGGTTGCCGAGCAAGTCCATGTGCTCGCGGATCACCTCCCTTGCCTCATTGAGCCAGGGCAGATCCGGCGAATACTGGCCAAGCTGGATCAACAAACACTCCTGTACCGAGCGAGCGGCGATGCCAACCGGATCGAAATGCTGCACCCGCTTGAGCACGGCTTCCACTTCATCCAGTTCAACTTCTACCTCTTCACTGCTGACTGCAGCCTGAATATCTTCGAGAGAAACGGTCAGGTAGCCAGACTCATCGATGGCATCGATGATGGCGAGGGCAATCGCGGCATCCAGATCACTGAACGGCGTCAGTCGCATCTGCCACAACAGATAATCCTGCAGATTTTCGGTGGTTTCCCCCTGATAGACGCTGTCTTCCCCGTCATGGATGGGGCCAGCGCTCTGAGCCGTGCCGGCGGAATAGACCTCATCCCAGGTAGTGTCCACCGGCAGTTCATCCGGCATCTTGTCCTGTGCCATTGCGTCACAGGAGTCGAGTTGACTGGCGTCCTGGGGTTCTATCGGACTGGTTTCGTGCGCCTCATTCTCCTCCTGCTCCAGCAAGGGGTTATTATCGAGCGCTTGCTGAATTTCCTGCTGGAGTTCCAGGGTGGAGAGCTGGAGCAGACGAATCGCTTGTTGTAATTGTGGCGTCATGGTCAGGGACTGGCCGAGACGCAACTGTAATGTCGGCTTCATCTACGTCGGGATATCCTTATGTTCAGCGAGGCGGTCACCTAACAAAAATGAGGGGTGCCCCCTTACTATAGACTGAATTGATCGCCCAAATAGACGCGCTTGACCTGCTCATCGGCGAGGATGTCGGCCGGTGCACCTTCGGCAATCATCTTGCCGTGGCTGACGATGTAGGCCTTCTCGCACACATCCAACGTCTCTCTAACGTTGTGGTCCGTGATAAGCACGCCCAGCCCTCTTTCCTTCAGATGCTGGATGATCTTCTTGATGTCTATGACCGAAATAGGATCAACACCTGCAAAGGGCTCATCCAACAGGATGAATCGCGGCTCTGCCGCTAGCGCACGGGCGATCTCGACACGGCGCCGCTCCCCTCCCGACAGGCTCTGACCCAGGCTGTCGCGAATATGGGTGATGTTGAACTCTTCCAGCAACTGCTCGACCTTATCCTCCCGCTCCTCGCGGCTCAACCCCTTACGGGTCTGCATGACCCCCATCAGGTTGTCGAACACCGACAGGCGTCGGAAGATGGAGGCTTCCTGGGGCAGGTAACCGATACCATTACGGGCGCGAATATGCATGGGCTGCAGGCTGATGTCCTGCTCATCTATGGTGATGAGACCCGCATCCCGCTGCACCAGGCCCACGATCATGTAGAAGGAGGTGGTCTTGCCGGCACCATTCGGGCCGAGCAGCCCCACTATCTGGCCCGTGCCCACTTCCAGGCTCACGTCGCTGACCACCATGCGGCGCTTGTAGCTCTTCTGCAAACCCGTTGCTTTTAACACTGCCATGGCTTCTGTTTCCTACTTCTTCTGATCGGCGGGTTTGTCGAAGTTTTCTACCTGATCCGGCAGGAACACCGTCTTGACGCGCTGGGTGGGTCCCTTGCTTTCGGCGATCATCTTCTGTTTGACGATGTCGTAGCGGATGAGGTCACCGGTGACTTGGCTGTCTTCCTGCTTGAGCTGACCGTTGCCGGTGATGGTGACCAACCGGTTCTTCAGCTCATAGCGAATGCTGTTGCCGTGGGCGTTCACCGGCTTGCCGTTGTCCAGGATCTGGAAGAAGGTGGCGGGGTTGCCATAGGCGGTCATGACCTCGGCCCCTTTCTCGCCGGAGCGGATCACCACCACCTTGTCGGCCTTAATCTTGATGGTGCCCTGAGTGATGATGACATCATCACTGAAGGTGATACGGTTGTCCTGCATCTCGGCCACTTGCTTGACCGCATCCACGTAGACCTTCTCGGCAAAGTCGGACTCTTTGGCATTCACCGCACTGCACAACAGCAGGGACGCGAGGGCCAGATTAACGTTTTTCATTGAAATAAGTGGCATGGCCTTTATCCAGTAATTCGAAATATTTACGTTCCAGATGGCCCTTCAGGCCAACACCCTCGGTCTGGAATTCCTGACCCACTATGCTGATGTGCTGGTTGCTTCTTACGTCTTGGGTCACCAGATCCAGCTCCAGATAGGGGGTATCCAGCGTGGAGATGAAGGACGCCGGCAGCAAGCCGTCCAGATGTACCTTGTCGCGCAGTATCACGTTGTCATCGGTATTGAGCACCCCGGTCTCGGCCGTGACCTTCCATTCGGCCTCCCCCTGCTCATCGAACATGTAGACCACCGGCTTGTTGAAAGTGGCCTGCTCGAGGATCTGGTAATACTCCGCATACTCGGACTCCAACCGCTCGGTCCTTTTGCCCTGCTCGTTGAAGCGGGTGGTGACCAGATTTTTGGCGGTAAAGTCTGGTTGATAGTTCTCTACCTTGGCAGTCGGCTCAGGTACCAGCTCGATCTCGCCGAGCTGCCAAGCGGCGAGTGCAACCAAGAACAGCAGGGCGAACAACAGGGTCTGTCTGCTCATACCGAGGCCTCGGGTTGGTAGTCGCCCAGGCCCTGCGCCTGCAGGATGAGATCGCACACCTCGCGTACCGCGCCCACCCCACCCCCGAGGCGGGTCACCAGATCAGCACGAGCCAGCACCAGCGGATGGGCATCCGCCACCGCAATGCCGAGGCCACAGGCCTGCATCACCGGCAGATCTATGGTGTCATCCCCCATGTAGGCGGCTTGCGACGCCTCCAGACCGAGCTTGGTCAGCAGTGCCTCGAAGTGGGGCAGCTTCTGATCCGCCCCCTGTACCAGGTGCCGCACCCCCAGGCCTCTCATCCGATCGCTGACGATGCGGGAGTTGCGCCCCGTGATGATGGCAATCTCGATGCCGGCGTTAAGCAGGGCACGCATGCCAGCGCCATCACGGGTGCAGAAGGTTTTCAGCTCTTCACCCTGGTTGCCCATATAGATGAAGCCATTGGAGAGCACCCCATCCACGTCACACACCAGCAGACGGATCTGCGCCGCCTTCTCGTACTGGCTGCGCGTCACCGGACCATAGAGGGTCGGTACGTCTTGCATCAAATCACCCCGGCTTTCAGCAGGTCGTGCATGTTGAAGGCGCCAAGTGGCCGCCGCGCCTCATCCACCACCAGCAATCCGTTAATCTTTCTGGTTTCCATCAGTTTGACGGCCTCGGCCGCCATCATCTCAGGCCCTACGGTAACACAGTTGACCGTCATGACGCGGCTGATAGGGGTGTGGTGAATATCCACCTGCAGATCCAGGATCCGGCGCAGGTCGCCATCGGTGAACAGACCGGCCAATCGGCCATCAGCATCAACAACGGCGGTCATACCCAGCCCCTTGCGGCTCACTTCCAGCAGCGCCTGGCTGATGGTGGCATCTATCCCTACCTGGGGCAACAGGTCCCCGCGGTGCATCAGATCGCCGACCCGCAGCAACAGCCGCTTGCCCAGCGACCCGCCCGGATGCGAAAGCGCGAAGTCATCGGCGGTGAAACCACGTGCCTCCAGCAGAGCCACGGCCAGGGCATCCCCCATCACCAGCGTCGCCGTGGTACTTGAGGTCGGGGCCAACCCCAGCGGACAGGCCTCTTTCTCCACCTTGATGCACAGGTGCACGTTGGCCTCCTTGGCCATGGTGGAGGTCGGGTTGCCGGTCATGCAGATGAGCGGAATGCCGCGACGCTTGAGCACCGGCAACAGGGCCAGGATCTCGTCGCTCTCGCCGGAGTTGGAGATGGCGATGATGAGGTCGCCGCCGGAGATCATCCCCAGATCTCCGTGGCTGGCTTCGCCAGGGTGGAGGAAGAAGGCGGGTGTCCCGGTGCTGGCCAGGGTCGCGGCAATCTTGTTGCCGACATGACCCGACTTGCCCATACCGGTGACCACGATCTTGCCGGCACAGCACAGCACCATCTCGCAGGCGCGCTCGAAGGTCTCATCGAGGTATTGGTAGAGCCCATCGATGGCTTGTTTTTCTATGTCCAGCACCGCGCGGGCACTGCGACGGAAATCGAACAATTCAGACACTTTTTCAGGCTTTACAGACATAAAGGCACAGCTCCGGGCCGAAATTTGCTGCGGGATTATAAAAAAGTCTGCCGAGATAAGCGAATCGGATGCGGGACGGTCTGCCACTGATGCAAGTTGTTACATAAAACTGTCGCGTATTTGGGGGGCAAACCCGCTCAATAGTTGTTCCTTGCTGTTGCTTAGACCTAGACTAGCCCATAAAATTCGCTCTTCATTTATACCGGATGGACATTTGTTTGAACGATGACCTGATCACCATCTCCGACCTGACCTTCAGTCACGGAGATCGGTTGCTGTACGACAGGATCAACCTGACCATTCCCCGTGGCAAGGTCACCGCCGTCATGGGCCCCAGCGGCATTGGCAAGACCACCTTGCTGCGCCTGATCGGTGGCCAGCTGAAACCTGAGTCCGGTCATATTCTGTTTGACGGGGAAGACATCCCCACCCTCTCCCGCGGCCGTCTGTATGAGGTGCGCAAGCGGATGAGCATGCTGTTCCAGAGCGGCGCCCTGTTCACTGGCATGACGGTGTTCGACAACGTGGCCTTCCCGCTGCGGGAACACTCCGGTCTGCCGGAGGAGCTGATCCACACCATCGTCATGATGAAGCTGCAGGCGGTGGGCTTGCGCGGCGCGGCCAGACTGATGCCGTCCGAACTCTCCGGCGGCATGGCCCGCCGTGCTGCCCTGGCCAGATCCATCGCGCTGGATCCGGATCTCATCATGTATGACGAGCCCTTTGTCGGCCAGGATCCCATCACCATGGCGGTGCTGGTCAAGCTCATCAAGGAACTCAACGATGCCCTCGGCATCACCTCCGTCATCGTCACCCATGATGTGAAGGAAGTGCTGAGCATCGCCGACTACGCCTACATCATCGCCAACCGCAGGGTGGTGGCACAGGGCACGCCGGAGCAACTGCGTGAGGAGTACAATCCCGAGGTCGAGCAGTTCCTCAAAGGATTGCCCGATGGTCCTGTTCCGTTTCATTTTCCGGCAGGTGATCTGCTACAGGATCTGTGATGTTAATAAGTCAGATAAGCAAGCTGGGTCGAAGCGGAGTACGTTTCATCAGTGCCGTCGGCCGCGCAACCATCATGCTATTTCATGCGCTGGCGGGCAAACCCGAGCCCCGCAAGCACTTCCCCCTGCTGATACAGCAGCTCTATGTGGTGGGTGTACAATCGGTCGCCATCATACTGGTGTCTGGCCTCTTCATCGGCATGGTGCTCTCCTTGCAGGGTTACAACGTACTGAAGGATTTCGGCGCCGAGCAGAGTCTAGGGCCCCTGGTCTCCCTCTCCCTGCTGCGGGAGCTGGGCCCTGTGGTCACCGCCCTGCTGTTTGCCGGACGTGCGGGCTCGGCCCTCACCGCCGAGATCGGCCTGATGAAGGCGACCGAGCAGCTCTCCAGCCTCGAGATGATGGCGGTGGATCCCCTGCGCCGGGTGGTGGCGCCTCGCTTCTGGGCAGGGGTCATCAGCATGCCGTTGCTGGCCTTCATGTTCAGCCTGATCGGCATCTTTGGCGGCAAACTGGTCGGGGTAGACTGGCTGGGTGTGGATGAAGGCAGCTTCTGGTCTGCCATGCAGGCCTCCGTCGACTGGCAGGACGACATCATGCAAGGGGCCATCAAGAGTGTGATCTTCGCCTTAGTGGTCACCTGGATCGCGCTCTTCAATGGCTATGATGCCAAGCCGACCTCGGCCGGGATCAGTCAGGCGACGACCCGTACCGTGGTCCACTCATCCCTGGCCGTGCTCGGTCTGGATTTTATACTCACCGCAGTCATGTTTGGATAAGGGAAAGATGAAGTTCAGCAAAGTAGAATTCCTGGTCGGTGCCTTCATGCTGGCTGGCATTGCAGCCATTCTGGCGTTGGCACTGCAAGTGGCGGGATTGAGTTTCAAACCGGAAGGAGAAACCTATACCCTGCGCGCCCATTTCGATAATATCGGCGGCCTGAAAGTACGCTCGCCGGTCAAGGTCGGCGGCGTCGTCGTCGGTCGAGTCAGCGACATCACGCTGGATGCCAAGAGTCAGGTTCCCGTCGTCTCCCTGCAGATGCAGAAGAGTGCCGGCGAGTTCTCAGAAACCAGCTCGCTCTCCATCCTGACCTCGGGTCTGCTGGGCGAGCAGTATGTCGGCCTGGCTCCGGGCTTCACCGATGAAGAGATGGGCACCAGCATGCTCAAGGATGGCGACATGATAGAAGACACCAAATCCGCCATCGTGCTGGAAGATCTGATCGGCAAGTTCTTGTACAGCCAGTCTTCCCCGAGCACCGATACGCCAGCAACCAAGGAGTAACCATGTTCAAGAAGATCGCCCTGCTGCTGGGCCTGATGACCAGCATGCTGTTTTCCGTCTCCGCCCTGGCAGCGGTCAATGCCGCCGACCCCTATGCCCTGGTGGATCAGGCTGCCCAGCAGACCTTCGCCCGCCTGAAGGCGGACCAGTCCCAGGTCAAGAGCAACCCGGACCACCTGCGGGTGATCATTCGCGAAGAGCTGCTCCCTTATGTGGACAATCGCTTCGCCGCCTACAAGGTGCTCGGCAACCAGATCAAGGAGACCACCCCGGCCCAGCGCGATGCCTTCGTCCAGGTCTTTACTGAATACATGGTGAGCTCCTATGCCGATGCCCTGGCCCATTTCGACAAGCAGACCGTCAAGGTCCAGCCGGGCAAAGCGCCCGGTGACAGCAACATCACCGCCGTCAACGTCAGCGTGAAAGAGGCCGGCAAGCCGGACATCTTCCTCGAGTTCAAACTGCGCAAGAACAACAAGACCGGTGAGTGGAAGGCCTTCGACATGGTCGCCGAGGGGATCAGCCTGCTCTCCGCCAAGCAGAGCGAGCTCGGTGGCCTCATTCGCCAGAACGGCATAGATGCGGTGATCGCCCAGTTGCGCGAGCACAATGCCAAGCCGCTGGTGCTCAAGTCATGACACTCCATGGGGAGCTGCAGGCGCCGCAGGTCAACGCCCTGTGGCAACGGCGATCCGAGTGGTGGCAAGATGATGCGCTCGATATGAGCGGGGTCACCACCCTGGATTCCGCCGGCCTGGCCCTGCTGGTCAAGTGGGCCAAAGCCACTCTGGTACGGGGAGGCACGCCGCAACTGGTGGGCGCCTCCACTGATTTTTATACCCTGGCCAACCTTTACGGGGTGGCCAGTCTGTTTCAACCCACCCCGCCCAACACCGAGGACGCATAATGCAAGTCTCTGAAATTGAAGCGATACTCCTTGAGGCTTTGCCATTGTCCGAAGTCCATGTCAAAGGCGACGGCAGTCACTATCAAGTGATTGCGGTCGGCGACATGTTTGACGGCATGAGCCGGGTCAAGAAGCAGCAGGCCATCTATGCCCCGCTGATGGACAAGATCGCCAGCAACGCCATCCACGCCCTCTCCATCAAGGCCTTTACCGATGCCGAATGGAAGCGCGAACGTAAATTTCTACTGCCCTCCTGATTTGGTATCTAAGTAAATGGACAAATTCAAGATCACCGGCCCCTGCACCCTCTCCGGTGAAGTGACCATCTCCGGCGCCAAAAACGCCGCCCTGCCGATCCTGTTCGCCACCCTGCTGTGCGACGAGGAGATCCAGCTTTCCAATGTGCCGCGCCTCAAAGACGTGGGCACCACCCTCAAGCTGCTGGAGATGCTGGGCGCCAGCACCAAGGTCAACGGCAACGTGACCGTGCTGACCGGCGCCGTGAACAACCACGTCGCCCCCTACGAGCTGGTGAAGACCATGCGCGCCTCCATCCTGGCGCTGGGCCCGCTGGCCGCCCGTTTTGGCGCGGCTGACGTCTCCCTGCCCGGCGGCTGCGCCATCGGTGCCCGCCCGGTCAACCTGCACGTGCACGGCCTCGAGCTGATGGGCGCCAAGATCGCCATCGAAGATGGCTACATCAAGGCCCGTGTCGACGGTCGCCTCAAGGGTGCCCACATCCTGATGGACATGATCTCCGTCACCGGCACCGAGAACCTGATGATGGCCGCCACCCTGGCCGACGGTCGCACCGTGATCGAGAACGCCGCCCGCGAGCCGGAAGTGGTCGATCTCGCGAACTTCCTAAACGCCCTGGGCGCCAAGATCCAGGGTGCGGGTACCGACACCCTGACCATCGACGGGGTCGAGCGTCTGCACGGCGGCAGCTACAGCGTCCAGCCAGATCGCATCGAGACTGGCACCTTCCTGGTAGGCGCCGCTGTCACCGGGGGCAAGATCACCTGCCGCAAGACGGACCCTTCCCTGCTGGAAGCCGTACTGGTCAAGCTGGAAGAGGCCGGTGCGCTCATCGAGAAGGGGGAAGACTGGATCTCCCTCGACATGACGGGCCGCACCCTCAAGCCGGTCACCATCAAGACGGCTCCCTACCCGGCCTTCCCGACCGACATGCAGGCGCAGTTCACCGTACTGAACGCCGTGGCCAAGGGTACCGGCATGGTCACCGAGACCATCTTCGAGAACCGCTTCATGCACGTGCCCGAGCTGGTACGTATGGGCGCGGACATCGAGCTGCAGGGCAACGTGGCCATCTGCCGCGACACCGAACAACTCAAGGGTGCCCAGGTGATGGCAACCGATCTGCGCGCCTCCGCCAGCCTGGTCCTCGCCGGCTTCGTGGCCGAAGGCACCACCATGGTCGAGCGCATCTATCACATCGACCGTGGCTATGAAGACATAGAGCACAAGCTGCAAGGCCTGGGCGGATGCATAGAGCGTATCAAGGCGTGATCGTCACTCCCTGCCGATGAGCAATAAAAAGGCCCCCTCGCCAAGCGAGGGGGCCTTTTTCATTTCCGGGGTCTGGCGATTCAGTGCCCCGCCAGCTTCATCTGCTCGACCAGCACAGAGCCCGTCTTGAGGCTGGAGCGCTCGTCCTCGTCATTCCCCACCGCCACCAGGGTGCTGAACATGTCGGCCAGGTTGCCGGCTATGGTGATCTCCTCAACCGGATAGAGGATCTCGCCATTCTCCACCCAGAAACCGGCGGCGCCGCGGGAGTAGTCACCATTGACAATATTGACCCCCTGCCCCATCAGCTCGGTCACCAGCAGACCTGTACCCATCTCCTTGAGCATGCCCTGGAAGTCCTGGCCGGTATTGGAGACCTGCCAGTTATGGATGCCACCGGCGTGGCCTGTGGTGGTCAGCCCCAGCTTGCGCGCCGAGTAGGAGGTAAGCAGCCAGCTCATCAGCTCGCCATTGCGCACTATGTCCATGTCGCGGGTGCGTACCCCTTCACCGTCGAACGGGGTACTGGCGAGCCCCCCCAGCAGGTGGGGGAACTCCTGAATGCTGAGCCACTCGGGCAGGATCTGTTTGCCCAGCTTGTCCAGCAGGAAGCTCGACTTGCGATAGAGGTTGCCGCCGCTGATAGCCATCACCAGATGACCCCACAGACCGGCGGCGGTGTCGGGATGAAACAGCACGGGGGCGTGGCGGGTGCTGATCTTGCGGGCCCCCAGACGGGAGACGGTGCGCTCCACCGCCTCGTCGGCGATGC
The DNA here is from genome assembly GCF_027707605.1 of Aeromonas sp. QDB31. NCBI lineage: Bacteria > Pseudomonadati > Pseudomonadota > Gammaproteobacteria > Aeromonadales > Aeromonadaceae > Aeromonas > Aeromonas sp. QDB31. The sequence goes on from NZ_JAPCIX010000018.1 coordinate 84,915, forward strand.
GCTGCGGGCTCCAGAGGCCGGAGAGGGCGCGACTGGAGGAGTAGCCATAGTCCCGCTGCATGTCGCCATCCTGCTCGCCAATCAGCACGCAGCTCAGAGAGTTGCGCGATGCCGCATAGCCTTTGACGAAGCCATGGCTGTTGCCATAGACCTTGACCCCCAGATGGCTTGAAAAGCTGGCGCCATCGGAGTGCTTGATGCGGGCATCACGCCCCAGGGCAAGCCGCTCGCACTCGATAGCCAGCTCGATGCCACGCTGGGGATCCAGTTCGATGGAGTGACAGAGTTGCAGATCCGGGGCATCCCAGGCCAGCAGTTCGGCATCCGCCAGACCGGCATACTCATCGGGGGAGGTGTGGCGGGCAATCTCCATGGCCGCTTCGACGGCGGCACGAATGGCCGGCTTGCCGAGATCAGTGGTCGAGGAGGATCCCTTGCAGCCATTGCGATAGACGGCGATGCCGAGCGCTCCATCCTTGTTGAACTCGATGCTTTCCAGCTCACAGCCCCGGGTATTCACCGACAGCCCGGTCTGCTTGCTGATGGAAACTTCCGCAAGCCCGGCCCCCAACCCCTTGGCTATCTCCAGGGCCTCGGCGACCACCGCCTCGAGATGGGCTTGATCCTGGCGAATTTGATCTTGCTGGTCCATAACTCACATCTGTATGAAGGAAGGAAAGGGGCTAAGCATATCAGACCCCTGCGCCCAGCGGGAGAAGCTGGTAACATATCCCCCAACGCGAATGACAGGAATCAGAGACCGATGAGTCAGTATCAAGACGACAACGAATTGGACGATTGGGGTCCCAGCAAGAGCCAGCTCAAGCGCGACGCCGAGGCACTACAGAAACTGGGGGCCGAGATCGTCTCCCTGAGCCACAGCGAGCTGGAACGGATCCCGCTGGATGAAGAGTTGGCCGAAGCCGTCGAGCTGGGCCGCAAGCTCAAGCCCAAGAAGGACGAGTCCTTCCGCCGCCACCTGCAGTTCATCGGCCGCCTGATGCGCAGCCGGGATATAGAGCAGATCGAGGAAGCCCTCTCCATCATCAAGATGCGTCACTCCACCGTGAATGCCCGCCTGCACCGGCTGGAGCAGTGGCGTGAACGCCTGATCACCGAGGGAGACAGCGCCCTCAACGAACTGATGTCCCAGTTCCACGAACTGGATCGCCAGAAGCTGCGCCAGCTGATCCGCACTGCCAACAAGGAGCGGGAGCTGAACAAGCCGCCGGTGGCCTATCGCGAGATGTACCAATACCTGCGCGGCGAGATCGAAGACCAGCTGTAAGCCATGACGGCCTGTGGCTGACAGAAACGAAAACGGGGCCAATCTGGCCCCGTTTTTTTATGCGCCGTCAGCTACCCGGCAAACACTGGGTGTGAGTACCCGGTTGCAGATAAGGCACCAGCAAGGGCGCCATCCCCTTGAGGACCTGTACCGGCAGTGCCGAGGTGAAGCGGAACTTGTCGGACTGGCTGCCGGGCACATAGGCCGTCAGAGTACCGAAGTGATCATCCCCTATGTAGAAGACAAAGGTCGCGGTCCGGTTACGCGCCAGTGAGCTGGTGACATTGCCGTAGCGGCCGACCGTCTCGATCCTGTTGTCACCCGTCCCCGTCTTGCCCCCCAACGACAGCACGGTGCCATCCTGCAAGGCAAAGGCACCGGCGATGCGCCGTGCCGTTCCCCCCTCAACCACCTTGGACAAGGCATTGCGCAGGGCGTTGGCCACCTCGGCAGGCATCACCCGAACACCCTGAGTGTTGGCCGGTTCGAACACGGTGGCGAAGGGCGTGTCCTTGGCGAAGGAGAGATGCTCGATCCGCAGGGTCGGTGCACGCATGCCGCCGTTCTGGATGATCCCCATCAATTCCGCCAAAGCGGCGGGTCTGTCACCCGAGCTGCCGAGAGCAGTCGCCAGGGAGGGAACCAGGTGATCAAACGGGTAACCCAGGCGTGCCCAACGCTGATGGATGTCGAGGAAGGCCTCGACCTCCAGCATGGTGCGGATCCGGCTATCCCGGGCACTGCGATGGCGCGTCTTGAACAGCCAGCTGTAGACCTCCTGACGCTCATCCCGGCTGGCCGCAACCGCATCGGCAAAGGTGGCCTTGTCAAACTCCCTAAGATAGGAGAGCAACCACAGCTCCAGCGGGTGAACGCGGGCGATATAGCCTTGATCCGGCAGTGAATACTTACCAGGACCATAACTGGTATAGAGCTGCTCGACTCGCTTGTCGCTCAGCTTGTCCCGTGGCAGGCGCTTCGCCAGGAAGGCTGCAAAGTCGGCCTGTGACGCTTCCGGCATCAGGTAGCGATGCACGGCCGCGAGGCGCACCGCGCTGGGCTTGAGACCATCGAGGAAAGTATCGAGTTGCTCATCCGTGGTCTTGCCGCGATATTTACGCCAGAAGCGCAACAGATAGGTCTGCCCCTCCTTGTCGGCAAACTTGGCCAGATACTCGGTACGACGGGGATCCTTGTCATCCTTGAGCAGCTGGGCACGGTTGCCTTCCTTGTAGAGGCTGTAGCGCACTGTGTCCCGCATCAGCCGTACAAAGGGCAGGTTGATGGATTCACGCAAGGCGTCGCGGATAGGCGGAATGCGGCCATTGTCTTCCTTGCGGAAGTTGTTGAAGGTGTGCATGCCACCACCGGTGAAGAAGCCCTCGTAGGGGCTGGCGGAGTATTTGCGATCCAGCGCAGCCTCCAGCATCACGGGTAGGCTCTTGTCCTTGGCACTCATCAGGTAGGCGATGGCCCAACGGCTGATGTTGTCCTGATCGGAGACCTCTATCTTGCGCAGGCTCTCGGCCGGCATGTTCCCGTAGCTGTCATGCAGCTCGGTCACTATCTCCAGATAGGTGGTCAGCACCCGCAGCTTGGCGGTTGAGCCCAGCTCCAGCTTGCTGCCCTCATTGATGTCGAACGGCTGATCCGTGTTGTCGGTCTGCACCCGCACCTTGACCCCTTCCGGCGTCTTCTCGAACAGGGTGAAGCTGTATTTCACGTCCCCCGTCTTCTCCGGCGAGAGCAGGCGCTCACCAAACAGCCCGACCTGGGCGGCGAATGTGGGGTCTGCCAACTGCTGCAGATAACGGGAGACGTCATTTTGCAGCGGCATGTTGAGAGTCGTGTCCGCCGTCAGATCCATGCGGTCCAGATCATAGAGCTGAACACCGAGCTGGCGACTGAGGCGGGTGCGCGCCACCTGCAACCCCTTGTTGTTATTGACCCGGGTGATCGCCGGCGCCTGCAGGAAGTCGCGGAACGCAAGCTTGGCCTTGAGTGCCGACTCCATCAGGGGAGGCGTGATCATTCCCTCCTGCACGAACAGGCGCAGGTAGCTGTCTGTCAGGGTCGACAACGCCTCACGCCCCTGGGCCAGATAGTAGGAGGGGCGACGGTGGGCAATCATCAGGGAGACCACCTGGCGCAGCGCCAGCCCCTGCTCGGCCAGAGTGGCGTCCTGATTACGCGCGGGATCCAGCAGGCGATTCACCTCGTCCACATCGGCACCGAACCAGACCCAGAGACCATCTCCCAGGCCGTGCACCTCCCCATAACCCGGGGCGGCGGAGAGCGGCACCGAGTTGAGGTAAGCCCAGGCCACCAGTTTGCGTGCTTCCAGGGTCTCTGGCCCCAATCGATAGGCTCGCACGCTGGCCGAAGCCATCTGGCGGATCTTCTCGGTGGGGGACAGGGTCAGACCATCAGGGGAGTGACGATACTTCTCCACCTGGGTCGCCAGCGTACTGCCACCGGCGGATTGGTCCTGCATGTCCAGCGCCTTGCCCACCTGGGACAGCGCCGCCTTGGCAAAACGGGGCCAGTCTACCGCCGGGTTGGCGAGCGGCTGCTCGTTGCTCAACAGATCCCGGTTCTCGATAAACAGCAGGGATTGGATGACCAAGGGGGGAATAGAGTTGAAATCAGGGTAGTAATGGGTCGGGTACTTGTATTGATAGAAAGGCTCTGCACGGCAGTCGTGCAGCGTCAGCCCCGCCTGCACCTTCTCGGTATAGGGGACGAAGAAACCATGACTGGCGTAGTTGTATAGGGCATCGGAGAAACGCACCTGCTCGCTCACCTGATAACCACGCTGGATGAGGCGCTCCTGGATCATGGGCATCAGCACATAACCGAGTCGCTTGTCGAAGGGGCCATCATCCGGGAAGGTAATTTGCTTGCTGGGGCCGGGTTCCAGCTCATAAGTCAGCTTGGCGGCATAACGGGAGATCTCCTGCGACTGCAATCGGGAGGTCTTCATTTCATAACCAACCAGGGCGATCACGGCAGCCAGGCAAAGCAAAAAGATGAAACAGAACAACCAGCGCCACCAGGGGCGACGCTTGCGCTGATATTGCCCGTCCGCATGCGGTACGGATGAATCCTGAGATGCCACTTTGTTCGAATCCGTCTGTTTTGATGCGCCCATATCAGCCCCACCATGGTTGCGCAATTTATTGTCTTTCAATCAAGCTTAGTCGTTTCAAGTCAAGGGCTTGAAAACTATTGACCGCTTTGCAGCGATGTTAACAGGGCGATTGTAAAAATGGGAGCCGATTGTTGCAGTGCGGCGAGAGATCCGAGCTGCCGAGTGGAAATGAAACACCGGCTGTAAGCCGGTGTTCGGGAATGGCGGTGTGAGCTTATTTGCTGGTGCTCATGCCCTTCAGCTTGGTGCTCAGCTCCTTGCGCTCCTTGGAAAGCTCGGCATTCTTGATGATGTGATCATCAACACGCTCTTCGTAATCGGTGCGCATGTTGGCGATGATGGCCTGCACTTCGTCGATGCTCATGCCTGGCTTGATATAGTCGCTCAGGTTGTCGAGCAGCAACACCCGCTTCTGGTTGTCACGGATCTTCTTCTCGTTGTCCGCGATTTCACGCTTGAGCTTGTTCTGACGACGAGACATACGCACATATTCCAACACATCGCTGAAAGTAGACTTGTTTACTTGTTCCATATCGGTACCACTGACTGAAGGTGAATGAAAACAGGTCTGGGTACTCTCATACCAGATAAAGAAGTAAAGGCATGGTATGGGTAAACCCGGAATGCCCCTTACTCTACCGAGTTATGATGCAGATACAACCCCAATTGCAGGCCCAGCGCCGGGTTTCAGCAGGATAGCGCCGCGTGAGGAATCAAATGGAAAACCGATGAGAGTGCAGATTCAGGAGGGGGCTGTATACAAGGCCTCCGCACCGGAGATCATGAGATCCAACAGGTGATTCGGCGGATGAACGTAAAGGGGGAGCAGACGAGATCTCGGCACGCAGCGTGCAGAGTTTTGGAAAGCGCTGTGCAATAAAAAACCCCGCTCATTGAGCGGGGTTTCTTGTATTGGGTGCCTGGCAGTGTCCTACTCTCGCATGGCGAAT
>NZ_JAPCIX010000019.1:0-88148 GCF_027707605.1 Aeromonas sp. QDB31
AAAAAATCGGCTCAAACATGAAGAAATGAAATGACTGAGTCAGCCGAGAAGAATTTCCCCGCTTATTCGCACCTTCCATAAATATATGCAACCGAATACGACTCATCAGTGAACTTGAAAAGCATACCAAGATTATATCTTCATTTTATAGCTTAAATTTGCAGAAGGTTAAAAAAACCCTAATGAAAATCAGTATATCAAGCCTCAGAACCACGTTATTGGCATCGAGTATTATCCTTCTCTCTCCGAGTGCATTCGCATCCGCGCTGGAAGAAAAAGTTAATTTTTTTGAAAAGCAAGGGTGGCGTGTTGGTGTCACTGTGTTAGACACAAAATCAGGTGAGCACGAATCTATAAACGGCGACCAACGCTTCCACTTTAATAGCACAATCAAAGCATTGGCTTGTGCCAATGTACTTGAAAAAGTGGATAAAGGACAACTGACGCTCAATGACTCTTTCATATTAAAAGAGTCTGACATTGTCACGCATTCTCCGGTAGCGGAAAAGCTCGTTGGTAAACGGTTTACGCTTGGAGATGCTTGTGAAGCTACCTTGACATACAGTGACAACACTGGCGCAAACTATGCCATATCTTCCGTTGGTGGCCCTGCGGGTTTAACTTCATTTATGCGTTCAATGGGAGATAACGTTTTACGTTCCGATCGTTATGAGCCGGAATTAACAAAAAACATTGAATATGATATCAGAGATACAACGACTACAGATGCAATGGCTCTCAGCCTAAACAAACTGCTTTTACAAGATGTATTGTCAACAGAATCCAGGGCCCAACTGAAGCAATGGATGATGGGAAACAGAGTCGCTGATGACTTGCTCAGGGCATCTTTACCAAAAGGTTGGTCAATAGCGGACCGTTCCGGGGCCAGTGACTATGGTGTGCGCGGGATCATATCCATGGTTTGGTCAGAAACCCAGCATCCCATTGTCATTACAATGTATGTAAGAAAAGAGGGCTCTTCAATTCACGAGCGTGATAAAGTCATTGCCGATATTGGCTCGGTTATTTTCGGTGCTTATCAATAAGTGTGGTCTTGGAAAGGTATCATCAGAACGCGCTGCACAAATAAATGATGCTGTGCGTGTAAAAATCTAGGGAAGGTGCGAATAAGTCATATGGCACGAGAGCATTTACTGGTAACCCATTGATATTAAATGACTAAAATTTTCATTTTTTGTTCTTGGGATACTTGTTCGCACTTTCCCTAGAACACCCACCTATTAGCCAACCAACAAGACCCGGCAGAATTCATTCTGCCGGGTCTTGTTCATTTCGCCGCCTGCGCCACCAGATACAGGATGCTCTGATAGGGAATGCCGGCGTGCTGGCTAAGCCCCATTTCGCAGGTGCGGCTATTGCTGAATCCCTGACGGCAATCGCTGGGGACCTGGGCGGGCAGGCTGGAAAGCGCGGCGGCCTTGAGCTCCGGGGTCATCAGCCCCTTGTCGCCGGCAAAGCCGCAGCACTGGATATGCTCTGGCACAATTACCTCGCGGGCGCAGGCGCGGGCTACCGCCAGCATGGTCTCCCCCAGCCCCATGCGCCGGCTGCTGCAGGTGATATGGAGCATGACGGTCTCATCGATGGGGGTCAGCTCAAGGTGGGGCAGCAGGTGTTCCAGCACAAAGGTAGCGGGCTCAAACACCCGAAGGCCCTTGCCGAGCGCCCCCGACAGCAGTCGCTGTACACAGGGACTGGTGTCGAGCAGCACGGGCCAGCGCCCCTGCTCGCTTGCCTGCCACAGCGCCTCGGCCAGCTCACTGCGCTTGGCTTCCGCCACCTCGCTCATCCCCTTGCTGTCATAGGGCATGCCGCAGCAGAGCCCCTCAACTCTCACCGGCACTATCACCCGGCAACCCGCCTTCTTGAGCAGGGATAACACCACGTCCGGTAGTGACGGGGCATCCTCCTGCTGGCCGAATACCCGGCTGGCACAGGAAGGTAGATAGACCACGGCGCGCTCGCTGGATCCATCATTGCTCCCCTCCCCTGACGGCCACCGATAGCGGCTCGGCCCCGGCAGGGTCGGCAGCCAGGCGGGCGTGCGCTGGCCGCTGACGTTACGTACCCCGTTTACCAATCCTGCCAGCGCTTTGTCTCCCAACAGCTTGCCGGCAATGCCCCTGAGCCCCAGGGCACCGCGCGCCGTGCGGGTGACGCCGGCGAAGTGATCGGCGCTCCAGCGGGCGATGGGCACGAAGCGCTGATACTTGTCGCTGCGCAGCTTCTTGATAAGGCTGCCGGTGTTGATGCCAACCGGGCAGCGATCGGCGCAGAGCCCGGTCGCGGCACAGGTGTCGATGCCCTGATAGTCAAACAGCCGGGCAAGATCCCCTGCCGCTTCACCGCTGCGACCACGGCGTGACAACTCCCGATAGAGCACGATGCGCTGGCGCGGCGAGAGCGACAGGGTGCGCGAGGGGCAGACCGCCTCGCAAAAACCGCATTCGATGCACGGATCGACGATGGCATCGCTCGCCGGCATGGGCTTGAGGTGGGCCAGGTGGGCCTTGGGGTCATCGTTGATGATGACGCCGGGATTGAGCAAGCCATCGGGGTCGAGCAGCGCCTTGATGCGCCGCATCAGCGCCATCCCCTCCGGCCCCCATTCCAACTCCACATAGGGGGCCATGTTGCGGCCGGTGCCGTGCTCGGCCTTGAGGGACCCGCCAAAGCGCACCGCGACGAGTTCGGCCACCGCATCCATAAAGGCGCCGTAGCGGGCCACCTGGGCCGGATCGTCGAACCCCTGGGTAAAAACGAAGTGCAGGTTCCCCTCCAGCGCGTGGCCAAAGATGATGGCTTCACCGTATTCGAAGCGATCGAACAGTTGCTGCAGCCCCGCCACCCCTTCCGCCAGACGCTCGATGGGAAAGGCGACATCCTCGATGATGACGGTGGTGCCGGTGGTACGCACCGCCCCCACCGCCGGGAAGAGCCCCTTGCGAATGGCCCACAGGCCGGCGCTCTCCTTGGTAAAAGGCACAGAGGCGACCTGAGCGAACCCGGCGGCCATGGCCGTCACCTGCTCGCAGCGATCCACCAGCTCCTCTTTCGATTCCCCATGCACCTCGACAAGCAAGGCGCAGGCAGCCAGATCCAGCGTCTTGATAAAGTCCGGCAGGCCGGGCTTGCCCGCGACCGAGCGAAGGGATCGTCCATCCATCAGCTCCACCGCCACCACCGGCGCACTTTTCAGGCGCGAGGTGGCCAGACACGCCTGCTCGGCGTCCCGAAACACCAGCAGGGCCGAGGCCTTGTGGGGGTATTCCGGCACGGTATCGAGCACCACCTCGGCGATAAAGCCGAGGGTCCCCTCCGAGCCAATCATCAGGTGGGTGAGGATATCGACGGGGTCCTCATGGTCGAGCAGGGCATTGATGGCGTAGCCGGTGGTGTTCTTGAGCCGGTACTTGTGGCGAATCTTGGCGGCAAGCTCGGCGTTCGCCAGCACCTCGGCGCGCAGGGCGGCGAGCCCGGCCAGCAGCTCCGGGCGCTTGGCCGCCAAGGCGGCGCGGCTTTGCGGATCGCCACTGTCCAGCACGGTGCCATCGGCCAGCAGCAAGGTCATGGCATGCAGGGTGTGATAGCTGTTGTGGGCGGTGCCGCAGCACATGCCGCTCGCGTTGTTGGCGGCGATGCCGCCAAGCTTGCAGGCGTTGATGGAGGCGGGATCCGGCCCAATCTTGCGGCCCAGAGGCGCCAGATAGCGGTTGGCATCGGCGCCGATCACCCCGGGTTGCAGGGCAATGCGCGCCCCCTCGTCCAGAATGCGGTGGCCGCGCCAGCTGTCGGTCAGGGTGATGAGCACCGAATCGCTCAGGGCCTGGCCCGAGAGGCTGGTGCCGGCGGCGCGAAAGGTGCACGGCAGGTTCAATTCGCGGCACACCCCGAGCACGAAGCGCACCTCATCGAGGGAGTCGAGGCGCACGATGCGCTCTGGCACCAGCCGGTAGAAGCTCGCGTCCGTGCCGTGGGCGAGGCGCAAGTCAGGGTCGCTCACCAGCCGCTCCGGCGGGATGCGCGAGAGCACGGCGGCGTCAAATTCATTCCAGCCCATCAGCAATCCTCCACCAGCACCACCAGCAGGCGGCTCGGGCCGTGGGCACCGTAGGCCAGGGTCTGCTGGATGTCGGCGGTCTTGGAGGGGCCGGAGACCAGCAGCAGATTGGTGGGCATGGCCTGCTGCCAGCGCCCGCCCTCCACCAGCCCCGCCAGGTTGTCGGCGATGGTGGACGCCGCCAGCAGGGCGATATGGCAGGGGGGTACCAGGGACAAGGTGCGCGGCTCGCCGCCATCCGGCAGCAACACCAGGGTGCCGGTATCGGCGATGGCACCCGCGCAATGGGTGATGCCTGCCTGACAAACGTCAAACAGATCGTCCTTCCAGCCGGAAAACTCCCCCGCCGGGGTCAACACAGAGCGCCCGGCGCTGGCGGCCGCGACTTCGGCTTGCCAGCGGCCGCCCTGGCCACAGGCCAGATGCGTCACTCCCTCTTCATCCAGCCAGGCGGCCAGATCCCGGGCAAGGTTTGCCTGTTGGACTGTGAGGATCTCGGCATGGCTGGCGCTGATCCCGGCAACAAAGCGCTCACGCCGCGCGCTATCGTCTGCCCCGCGCCAGGGCTGCCAGCCATGGGGGGCGTGGGCAATGGGGGTGGCGGCGCCGCGAAGGCGGCTTAATATGGCCTCTTTGCTCGACATCTCAGGACTCCTTTTTCTTCTGGCGCAGCAGGGCGTGCAGGCTCTGGGGGGCGGGTTTGGGGGCCTCGCGGCACTGGGTCCAGGGGCCAAGATGCTTTGGCATCAGCCCCCGCAGGCGACCGGCCACCCCGGTCGCGGCGTGATAGAGGCGCGGGTGGGTGGCGGCAAAGGCAAAGCCCTGCATGGCCAGCGTCTCGAGCCGGCTCCTGGCCGCCCCCTGCCCCGCCAGCGGTTCGTGGCCGGGCTGTGCGTCGTGCTTGGCCTCCCGGCGCAGGCGCTGCAACATGTCGGGAATGGGGATGCGCACCGGGCACACCTCGCCGCAGGCACCGCACAGGCTCGATGCGGTTACCAGATCCTGGGTGCTTTCCAGCCCCAGCAGGTGGGGGGAGACTATCTTGCCGATGGGCCCCGGGTAGATGGTGCCGTAGGCGTGGCCACCGATGCGGGTGTAGACCGGGCAGTGGTTCATGCAGGCGCCGCAGCGGATGCACTGCAAGGTCTTGCGCAGCTCCTCGTCCCGATAAGCCTGGCTGCGGCCGTTGTCGAGCAGCACCAGGTGCACCTCGTCCGGGCCGTCCAGCTCCCCTGCCCGGCGTGGGCCGCTGATGACGTTGAAGTAGGTGGTGATGGCCTGCCCGGTGGCCGAGCGGGTCAGGGCACTGTAGAGGGGCGGCACGTCGGATAAGAACTCCACCACCTTCTCGATGCCGGTGATGGCCACGTGCACTTTCGGCACCGTGGTGCACATGCGCCCGTTGCCCTCGTTCTCGACGAGGCACAAGCTGCCGGTCTCCGCCACCGCAAAGTTGACCCCCGACAACCCCATGCCGGCGCGGCGAAACTCTTCGCGCAGGGCCCGCCGCCCGGTCTGGATCAGGGCGTCCACGTCCGTGGTGGGGGTAAAGCCATCGAGGTTATGGGCGAAGGTGTCGCTCACCTCCTGCTTGTTCTTGTGGATGGCGGGCATGATGATGTGGGACGGGGTGTCGCCGTCGAGCTGGACGATAAACTCCCCCATGTCGCTCTCAAGGCAGCGGATGCCGTGGCGCGCCATCTCGTGATTGAAACCCACCTCCTCGCTCACCATGGACTTGCCCTTGACGATGCTGCTCACCCCGTGTTGCTGGGCGATGCGAAGGATGATGGCGTTGGCCTCCGCCGGCGTCTGGGCCCAGTGCACCCGGATGCCGTTGCGCTCACAGTTGGCTTCGAGCTGCTCCAGCAGCGCCGGCAGGCGTGAGAGACAGCGCTGGCGGATCTGCTCCGCCGCATCGCGCACCGCCGCCTCCTCGAGCGGGTCGGCGAAAGCATCCCGGCGCTTGGCGCGCAGGTAATCCATGGCGCCGCGAAAATTCTGGCGCAGCACGGGGTCGGCCAGAGCCGCCTCGGCCTGGGGATGGAAGCGGCGCGGCGAATACTTGGCGTGCTCACTCATGATGGGCCTCCTGTTTTTCTGACAACGGCTTGCTGTGGGCGAGCAGGAAGCTGGCCAGGTGCATGGCGAGCAGTGTCTTGCCCTGATAGGCCAGGGAGCCCTTGATGTTCAAGAGACACCCCCAGTCGGCGCTCACCAGGGTGTCGGCGCCGGTGGCCAGCAGGTGGCGGGTCTTGTCCTCCACCATGGCCTGGCTGATGTGGGGATGGCGCACCGAGAAGGTGCCGCCAAAGCCGCAGCACTCGCTCTCGTAGGCTTGTTCATGCAGGGTGACCCCATCGAGCTGACCCAGCAGGGCGCGGGCCCGGCTGTGTACCTGCATCTCGCGCCGGGCCGAGCAGGAGGTGTGCATGACGATGCTCGCCCTCCCCACCCCGTACCAGCGCACCCGGCAGACCTGGGCCAGAAACTCGGTGAGCTCGAACACCCGCTCGCAAAACGCCGCCACCTCGCGGCTCTCTGGAAACAGGCGCGCATAGTGGTGGTGCATCATGCCGCCACAGGAGCCCGACAGCACCACCACCGGCCAGGGCTCGGGGAAGAGCGCCATCTGGCTTTGCGCCACCTTGCGCGCCTCCTCTTCATGGCCCGAGGTGTAGGCCGGCTGCCCGCAGCAGGTCTGTTTCTCGACAAAGTGCACCCTTATCCCTTCCCGCTCGATCAGGGCGATGGCATCGAGCCCCGCCACCGGGTCGAACAGGTCCACCAGACAGGTGGCGTAGAGATAGACATCGGCCGGCTTGGCCGGATAGACCCGCATTACCTTCATCACTTGCTCTCCTTTACTTGAGCTGCAGCAAGACGTCCGAGATGTGGAAGCTGTACATGAGCACCAACCCGATGAGGCCGGTGGCCAGCAGATAGTAGAGGGTCGGCAGCGCGGTCTTGCGCAGCGTCTCCCCCTCGCGCCCCAGCAGCCCCACGGTGGCCGACGCCGCCACCACGTTGTGGATGGCAATCATGTTGCCGGCCGCCGCGCCCACGGCCTGCAGCGCCAGCATGGCGGCAGTGGATACCCCGAGGGTCTGCGCCACTTCAAACTGGAACTGGCTGAACATCATGTTCGACACCGTGTTGGAGCCGGCGATAAAGGCTCCCAGTGCGCCTATGGTGGCGCTGAGCGCCGGGAAGAACTCCCCCACCAGCCCGGCGGCAAAATTCGCCGTGGTCACCGGCATGCTGGCAAGATCCGCCCCGTTCACGCCGGAGTTGATGAAGATGCGCACCATGGGCACGGTGAAGATGAGCACGAAGCCGGCACCAAGCAGGGTGCGGCTGGACTCCCCCATCGCCCGCCCGAAGGGGGCGAGGGAGCGCGATTGCAGCAAGGTGGCGAGCAGGGCGCAGAGCACCAGCAGACCCCCCGGCAGGTAGAGCGGCTCAATCGACGCGCTCACTCCCTTCTCCCCCAGCAGATCGGTGAAGGCGAGGCTCACCGACAGGAGGCTTGCCTTGAACGCCGGGCTCACCCGGCTGGCCACCAGCAAGAGGGCCAGCGCCACATAGGGGAGCCAGGCCAGCAGCAGGGACATGGGGCGGGCGGCGGCCTCTTTCAGATCCAGCTTGATGGAGCCCAGCCACTCGGCGGGCCACTCCTGTTCGGGGGCGAAATCCCACTGTGCCTTGGGCACCAGGAAACCGCGACGCGCCGCCGTCACTACCAGTGCGAGCCCCACCAGACCGCCGATGAGGGACGGGAACTCGGGACCGAGCAGCATGCCGGTCAGGGCGTAAGGCACGGTGAAGGCGAGCCCGGCGAAGAGGGCGAACGGCAGGATGGCGAGCCCTTCGGTCCAACTGCGGTGGCGGCCGAAGAAGCGGGTCAGCATCATCACCATCAGCACCGGCATCAGGGTGCCGACGGTGGCGTGAATGAGGGCCACGTTGGTGGTCACCTGCTGCAGGTAGATGTCCCAGCTGCTGCCACCAGCGCTCAAGGTCTGGCCGATGGCCTGGTTATCCAGCCCCTTGTTGATACCAACGAGGATGGGGGTGCCCACCGCGCCGAACGACACCGGGGTGGACTGGATCATCATGCCGAGCAGCACGGCGGCGAGCGCCGGGAAGCCGATGGCCACCAGCAAGGGGGCGGCGATGGCCGCCGGGGTGCCAAAGCCAGAAGCCCCTTCGATGAAGGCGCCGAAGCACCAGGCGATGATGATGGCCTGGATGCGCCGGTCCGGCGAGATGTTGGTAAAACCGCCGCGAATGGCGCTGATGGCGCCGGTGTGTTTGAGGGTGTTGAGCATCAGGATGGCGCCGAACACTATCCAGAGCACGGTCACCGTGATCACCAACCCCTGCAGGGTGGAGGCAAAGACCCGGGTCGGGCTCATCTGCCAGCCCCAGAGGGCGATGAACACGGTCAACAGGAAGGCGATGGGCATGGCGCGCTTGGCGGGCCAGTTGAGGCCGACCAGCAGCACGGCGGCCACCAGGATCGGCGAGAAGGCCACCAGGGCCAGCAGGGTGTCTGTCATCATTGCGTCCTTGTCCAGAAGAGGCACCGTGGGGGCACCTTGTTGTTGTTTTGTTAATCGGACGTGACCTTACCCTGTTCCTTTTTCGCGATATATGGAAATAATGAACAACCTTCGTTCCAAAAGTTGATCAATATGGCCAGTACCGACGACCTCATCCTCTTCGCCCAGGTGGTGGAGGCAGGCTCCTTCAGCAAGGTGGCTGAGCAAAATTCCATTACAAATTCAGTGGTTAGCAAACGGATCGGGCGCCTTGAGGAAGAACTCGGGGTGCAGTTGCTCTATCGCACCACCCGCCGGCTCACCCTGAGCGAGGCAGGCAAGGAGCTCTATCAGGGTGCGAAAAATGTGAAGGCCGCCGCACTGGACGCCTTCGACGCGGTGGCGGGGTTTGGCGAAAAGGTGAGCGGCCATGTGCGGATGTCGGTGCCCACCATCTCGGGAGAGCTGCTACTGGCCGATGCGGTGGCCGATTTTTGCCAGCAGCACCCAGGGCTCACGGTGGAGATGTCGCTGGACAACCGCTTCGTCAATCTGGTGGAAGAGGGGTTCGATCTGGTCATTCGCACCGGTTATCTGGATGACTCCAGCCTCATCGCCCGCCATATCCTCGACTCCCAGTGGGTGATCTGCGCGGCCCCCGCCTATGTGCGCCGCTTCGGGGCGCCGCGCGAGCCCGCAGACCTGCAGGCTCACAACTGCCTGCGCTACGCCTACCAGAGCACGGGGGCGTCGGAGTGGGCCTTCAAGGGGGAGGACGGCAACTATCTGGTGTCGGTGTCGGGGAGCTTTTCAACCGACAACGCCGGTGCCCTGCGCAAGGCGGCGCTGGGGGGACGCGGCATCGTCTATGTGCCGCGCTGCCTGGTCTATCACGATTTGATGAGCGGGAATCTGGTGGATTTGTTTCCGGAGCGGGTGGGCAAGAAGCTCGGCATCTACGCCGTCTACCCCTTCACCCGCCAGCCGCCGCGCAAGATCCGGCTGCTGATCGAGCACATCCGCCAGCGCTACCTCGATATCGCCCACTACTTCGTCTGAGAGGACTGCGCTCACTCAGGAGGGGGCTTGGCGCGGGATCAGGCTTCTAGCGGCGCGGCGGGCAAGACGCTCGCCTGGGTAGAGAGAAATGCCAGGGATTGACGATTGAAGTGGTCGGGCTGTTCCACGTTGCAGACGTGGCCGCAGTTTTCGATGATCTCGAGCCGGCTGTAGGGGTCGCGGGCCACCTGCTCGCGCACCGGGGCGAGGAACATGTGATCCTCCTCCCCCATCACATAGAGGGTCGGGATCGGCAGGGCCCGCTCCTTGAAGTAGCGCATCAGCGGGTTGACTTCGGTGGCGAGGCGGAACCAGCGTTTGAACTCCTTCTGGCAGAGTTTGCGAGCCTCGCGCACGAAGAGGTTGCGGGACTCCTGATGGTGCTGGCGCGGCATGATGATGAAGGCGAACAACCGGTAGAGCCACATGTAGGGCAGGATGTGCTGGCCGACCCGGCCAAGCTGCACCAGCACCCGGGAGCGGATATCGAGGCGCAGGATGGCGCCGCCGAGCACCATGCTCTTGACCCGCTCGGGGCAGAGCTCGGCCAGGTGGCGGATGAGGATGGTGCCAAGGGAGATGCCGACAAAATGGGCGCGGGGGATGCGCAGATGATCGAGCAGGCGCAGGATGTCCTCGGTCACGGCACGAAAACTGTAGTGTCCCTTGACCACCTGTTGCAGCTGGTTGGATTGGCCGTGGCCACGCAGGTCGAGCAGCAGCACGTTGAAGTGCTCCCGGTAGGCGCGCAGCTGCTTGAACCAGATGGAGGAGCTGCCGCCGGCGCCGTGCACGAACACCACCCAATCCCGATCGGGGCCCAGCTCAAAGGTCTTGTGGTACAACATCTTATGGGCTCCCAGGGGGTTGAGGGATATACTCGGCGGGCATATTAACAGATGGGGCGCCCCGCTGAATATGCTGCCACTTATCATCGGACCAGCATGGAGTCCTGTATGAGCCTTGTATCGTTACGTGAATTCCTGCTCAGCCTGCCGGGGGCCACCGAGGATACCCCCTTCGGCCCGGAGTTTCTGGTCTACCGCATCGCCGGCAAGATGTTCGCCCTGGTGAACTGGCAGGCCGAGCCCCTCACCATCAACCTCAAATGCGAGCCCGAGCTCGCCCTGCTGCTGCGAGAGATACACCCCGAAGTCAAACCCGGCTGGCACATGAACAAGCAGCACTGGAATACGGTCACCCTGAGCGAGAGCCTGGACGCCGAGCTCTGGCAGGGCTGGATTGAACACTCCTACCAGCGCGTGGTGGCGGGGCTGCCCAAAGCCAAGCGGCCACTGGAGCCGACCTTATCAGCAAAGGCAGGATAACAGCCATGCCGCAGACACAAAACACCGCGCCCGCCCGGATCCTCCCCCTGAGGGAGCAGCACATCCCCGCCCTGCTCGCCCTGTTCGAGCAGTCGGTGCGCCGCCTGGGCCCGGAACACTACAGCCCGGAGCAGGTGGAGCAATGGGCTCAGGGCGCCCGTCATCCGGGTCTCGCCAGCCAGCTGCGCGAGCACCACGGCTGGGTCATGGAGCAGGAGGGGATGCCCCTTGGCTTTGTTACCTTAAGCGATGACGGCCACCTCAGCCTGCTCTATGTGAGCCCGGATCATCCGCGTCAGGGGCTCGGCGGCCTGCTGCTGGCACAGGCGCTGCAGGCGGCCAGCCAGTTGGGCCTGCACAGCCTGACCACGGAGGCCAGCGCCTTCAGCCTCGCGCTGTTTCTGCGCCACGGGTTCGAGCAGGCCGGATTGGAAACCGTCGAGCGCGGCGGGGTCAGTTTTGTCCGCCATCGCCTCTACTGCCGCTTGCCAAGCCAAGGCCAGCCACTAAAATACCCACCATTTCCCCAAAGCAATGAATGAAGGCAGCCATCATGGTGGTAGAGAGCGACGGTTATATTGCGCTGATCGAGTATCTGGTAGAGAGTCTGGGCCTGTTCGAGAGCCAGCAGCAGGGCACTGGCTCCCAGACCATAGAGGATCTGGTGAGCAACCGGGTGGCAGGCAACCTCATGGCCATCTGCGAGCAGAACCCTCAGCTCGACCCCAAGGTGCGTTTCATGATCATGCAGGAGGCCGATGCCGTGGTGGCCGATCTGGAAGAGGTGCTCTCCGCTGTCTGGCTGCGGGCGCCCACCCCGGCCCAGCACGCCTTCCTCGATGAGTTCATCAGTCTCATCAAGAACCTGTTCGACAGCACCATCCGCTAGCCCCTCCCCCGCGGCTGCACGGCCGAAAAGTGAAAAGGGCCGCCTTCAACGGGCAGCCCTGCTTGCTATCACTTCCGATTCATCGCGCTTGTCAGTGGGATGAATGTCGAGGCAAGAAATGTGTCTGGTCTTGGCTGCCGTCCATGGTAGCTAATTGTTAGTCTGCCGAGGTTCGGTTAAGTTCCCGACCAGGACACTTTTTTTAATATTTCTTTCAAAAAAACGAAACAGGGACCGGATGGCCCCTGTTTTATACATGCTGCGCCTCAGCGGTTCAGGCTGGGCGGCAGGCAGACGCCAATGCCGCCCAACCCGCAATACCCTTCCGGATTCTTCTCCAGATATTGCTGATGGTAATCCTCGGCGTAGTAGAAAGGGGCCAACGGCAGGATCCGGGTGGTGATGGGACGGGCATCGCCGCTCGCCATCATGGCCTGCTGATAGGCGGCCAGACTCTGCTGGGCGATGGCCTCCTGACTGTCATCCCCATAGAAGATCACCGAGCGGTACTGGGTGCCGATGTCGCCGCCCTGGCGCATGCCCTGGGCCGGATCGTGCTGCTCCCAGAACAGCTTGAGCAGCTCGCCGTAACTGATGACCCTGGGGTCGAACACCACCTGCACCGTCTCGGCATGACCGGTCAGACCGCTGCACACCTCCTTGTAGGTGGGGTTTGGCGTCAGGCCCCCCTGATAACCGGCGGCGGTGGAATAGACGCCGGGCTGCTGCCAGAACAGGCGCTCCACACCCCAGAAGCACCCCATGCCAAACCAGGCAAGCTCCATCCCCTCGGGCCAGGGGCCCTGAGTCGGGTGGCCGTTGACGGCATGCTGCTGGCCGATCGCCAGCGCTTCCCGTCGTCCCGGCAGCGCCTCTGCCGGTGAAATAATCTGCTCCATATGCCCTGTCCTTGAATAAAACCCCGCGCGATGCGGCTGACGAAAAGGAACCCCGAAGATAACAGGTTATGAGCCCGGATCAACCGAGGCGGCCCCTTCACCGGGCTGACCGCCCCCCGACTCGCCCTGGCACAGGGCGTCTGCGACTGGTCAAAATGGCGGCACAAAACACCAAAACCAATATTTAGTCTTGATTTGTGAATTTATTTTCATATATTGAGCAAATTGCTGCTTTTTTATGGAATGAAACACGTGCGTGAACGCGAACCCAGCCTGGTCCATGCCTTTCGGCAATCCACCCCCTATGTCAACGTGCACCGGGGCGCCACCTTCGTGCTGATGATGGGCGGGGAAGCCATCTGCCACCCCAACTTTGCCAATATCGTCAGCGATATCGCCCTGCTGCAGACGCTTGGGATCCGCCTGGTCCTGGTATTCGGCTCGCGTCCGCAAAACGACGAGGCGCTGGCCCGCGCCGGCATCGAGGCCCAGTACCACAGACGGATCCGGGTCACCGATGACAAGAGCTTCGCCATCATCAAACAGGTGTGTGGCGGTCTGCAATACGACATCACGGCCCAGCTCTCCATGGGGCTGGCCAACACCCCCATGCAGGGCGCGCGCATCAGCGTGGTGAGCGGCAACTTCGTCACCGCCCAGCCGCTCGGCGTCGAGGATGGCATCGACTACTGCCACAGCGGCCGGGTGCGGCGCATCGACGTGGAGGGGATCACCCGCCAGCTGGATCAGCATGGTCTGGTGCTCATCTCCCCCATCGGCTGCTCGGTCACCGGCGAGAGCTTCAACCTGAGTTCCGAAGAGGTGGCGCGTCGGGTGGCGGTGGATCTCAAGGCAGACAAGCTCATCTGTTTCAGCAGCACCCAGGGGGTGATGAACAGACAAGGCGAGGCCATCTCCGAGCTCTTCCCCGAGCAGGCAGAAGAGCTGCTGGTGGAGCTCGAGCAGGCCGGCGAGGAGATGTCCGGCACCGCCCGCTACCTGCGTGCGGCCATTGCCTCCTGCCGGGGCGGCGTGCCGCGCTCCCACCTGGTGAGCTATCAGGATGACGGCGCCATGCTGCAGGAGCTGTTCAGCCGCGAGGGGCTCGGCACCCAGATAGTGCGCGAAAGCGCCGAGCGGGCACGGGCCGCCACCATCGAAGACATCGGCGGCATCCTGGATCTGATCCGGCCGCTGGAGGAGGAAGGCATCCTGGTGCGCCGCTCCCGTGAGCAGCTGGAGATGGAGATAGACAAGTTCACCATCATCGAGCGCGACGGCCTCATCATCGGTTGCGCGGCGCTCTACTGTTTCATGGAGGAGGCGATGGCCGAGATGGCCTGCGTCGCCATCCATCCCGAGTACCGCAACTCCAACCGGGGTGATCAGCTGATCGCCAAGGTGGCCGAGCGGGCCAAGCGGCTCGGCATCCGCCGCCTGTTCGTGCTCACCACCCGTTCCATCCACTGGTTCCGGGAGCGGGGCTTCGATCCCCTGGAGGTGGAAGATCTGCCGGTGGCGCGCCAGCGGCTCTACAACTGGCAGCGCCGCTCCAAGGTTTTGTCCAAGACGATTTCGTAACTGATTGATCTTGTGCCTGGTTGTTGCCAATTGTGTACTTTTTTACAAACTCGATTGACAGTGCAATCCAGAGCAGGGTATTTCTACATGCACGCCACCTTCCAGGGTGGCACCAGAAGAGGAGCGCTGCCCAGGCAGCCCAAGGGAGGACACCAGCGTCCGGTGAACTTGGGTCAGGGGGAGCAGCGCCGAGACGAGTGAGGCAACTGGTATACCTCAACGTCGGCTGCGGGGGCTGAATCCCCCGGGTTGTCATCGGTCGTGTGCATCCCACAGGCATCCAGCAGGATCCTTGTGGGATGGGCACCGCGGATGGAGTGCTTCTGGCCGGGATCCTTCGCTATTCCTGCCATTTTCTGCCTCCTCCTCTCTTTTGCCCGATGAAACCGGATTTTCACCTTGAGACAGGAGTATGCAATGAACCCGATCAACGTCGCCAAGTTTGGCGGAACCAGTGTCGCCGATGCAGCGGCCATGAACCATTGCGCCGACGTGGTGCTGGCCAATCCGGCGACCCGGGTGGTGGTGCTGAGCGCCAGCGCCGGGGTCACCAACCTGCTGGTGAGCCTGGCTCAGGGTGAATTGGACGAAGCCGGGCAGGATGCCCAGCTCGCCAGATTGACCGGGATCCAGCAGGCCATCCTGACGGCGCTCGGCAACCCGGGCGAAGTGAGCGCCCTCATCCACGCCCAGCTCGGCGACATTCGCACCATGGCCCGCCAGGCCTGCCAGCACACCGATGCCGAACTGGCAGACCGCCTCATCGCCTGCGGCGAACTGATGTCCACCCGCCTCTTCACCGAACTGCTGCACCAGCGGGGCATCAAGGCCTGCTGGCAGGACGCGCGCCAGCTGCTGCGCACCGACAGCCGCTTTGGCAAGGCCACCGTGGATCTCGCCGCCACCCGCACCCTCTGCCAAGCCACCCTGGGCCCGCTGCTCGGTGACAGCCTAGTCATCACCCAGGGCTTCATCGGCGCCGACGCCGATGGCCGCACCACCACATTGGGCCGGGGCGGCTCCGACTACAGCGCGGCCCTGCTCGCCGAGGCACTGGACGCAGGCAGCATAGAGATCTGGACAGACGTGCCCGGCATCTACACCACGGATCCGCGCCTGGTCACCCGGGCCCGCCCCATCCCGGAAATCAGCTTCGTGGAGGCGGCCGAGATGGCCACCTTCGGCGCCAAGGTGCTGCACCCGGCCACCCTGCAACCCGCCCTGCGCCAGGACATTCCGGTGTTCGTCGGCTCAGCCAGGGATCCCGCAGCAGGTGGCACCTGGATCCGCGCCAGCACCGAGACCTGCCCGCTGTTTCGCGCCGTGGCCCTGCGCCGCCAGCAGGTGCTGGTCACCCTGCACAGCCTCAACATGTTCCACGCCTACGGCTTTTTGGCGGAGGTGTTCGGCATCCTGGCCCGTCACCGCATCTCGGTGGATCTCATCACCACCTCTGAGGTGAGCGTCTCCCTGACCCTGGATCACACTGGCAGCCAGAGCAACGGCGAGCCCATCCTCGGCGACAAGGTGCTGGCGGAGCTCGGCCAGCTGTGCAAGGTGGAGGTGGAGACCGACTTCGCGCTGGTGGCCCTCATCGGCAACCGCATGAGCGAGGCGGCCGGGGTGGGCAGCCGGGTGTTCGACGCCATTCGTGAACACAACATCCGGATGATCTGCTACGGCGCCAGCGCCCACAATCTCTGCTTCCTGGTCAAGGAGAGCGAAGCGGGCAACATCGTCAACCGCCTCCATCAGGAGCTGCTCGACTGAGCCTGACGAAGCCTTGTCAGACCCTTCTCCCCGTGGGGAGAAGGGTCTGTTATCAGGGGAAGGCCATAACACCAGCATCGATACCAACGAAGAGGGGCGCCGATGCGCCCCTCTTGTCATTGAGTCAGCCGTCATGTCAGCCCATGGACTGGCTTGCCGGGGTTGGCAGCAGGTTGGCCCGGATCTGCTCGCGCAGCCCCCCCAGCCGTTGCAACAGCGCAGCCTGGCTGAGCCCCGCCTCATCCGGCCCCAGATTCTCGGCCAGCGCCGGGAAGTGATCCCGCACCGCCTGCTCCAGCCAGTCGAGGCGACGCAGGGTCATGGGGCCGCAGCTCTTGCCGCTGAGATCGTCCGCAATGTCGAGCCGGTGGCTGCGATACATGTCGCGCCACCAGTTGGCGGCGAGCGCCTCGTCGCTTGCCAGCGCCGCACTCCACTCTCCCACCAGCCCCTGCATGCGGGCCAGCACGGGGGCACTGGCCCCCTCCCGGCTAAGGTACTGCAACTCCCCCTTCGCCCAGGCGAGGCAGAGCCCCCGCCAGTGGCGAAACAGCGGCAAGGGATCGGCATCATCCAACCAGAGCCCTGACAGGGTGCGGGTCTCCAGCCGCTCCGGCACATGAAATTCCGGATCGGTGAGGCCGTTGGAGTTGAACTCGTGAAGGGGATCGAAAGGCCACATGTAGCCAAAGTCGAACACCGAGATCTGTTGGCCGTCGTCAAGCAGGTTGCCCGGGCTCGGATCCCAGTCAAACCAGCCCCAGCGCGCCAGCTCGGCCTCCACCGCCAGCATCTGCGCCAGGTTGCGCTCATTGAGCCTGCGCACCGGCTCTCCCCGCAGCCAGGGGGAAACCAGCACCCCGGTGCGGGCCGAACCGAAGCTGGTGCAGACCACGTTGGAGAGGATGGTGGGGTGCAGCTCCCGCAGGCTCTCTATCTCCCGACGCCGCTCCAGCTCGGTGAGAAAGGCGGTCTTGCCGTCGACGTTGGCCACCAGGGAGTCTGGTCGGCACCGCTTCAGGCACCAGTGATGGCCCTCCACCTTGAGGTGGAACACCTCGGCGGTGAGCCCGTGACCATAGACCCTGACGACGTCCGGGTGATCCTCGGTGAGCCTTAACAACTGGGCAAGAGGCAGGGGACAGTCTCGCTCACGTCCGATCCGGATCTCGTCGTTGTTCTCCAGCATCTGGAGCAATCTTGCCTGACGTGCCGCAACCTTGGGATTCATACATGTACCTCCAACCGTTACTGAGAGACTAAACAGCGCCCCCCTCCCAGACCAGCGGCAAAGCCCCATGATGACGCTTTCATCACAGAATGAATGCCCCTCCCGGATCGGGATCACAATTCGCACGCCCGGGTCGTCACCCAAGATTCATCCCGTTGTCATTAAATTGACATCAAGGAACAAGCCCCTCACCATCGGGTCAAAATAGATGCAGCCATCGCTGCCCTGCCCGCTCCAAGGATGAGCCCCTATGAATGCCCCCGTCTGTGGTCACAGCCCCTCCCTTTCCCAGTCTCTGGCCGGGTGGCTGTTCGGTCTGCTGATAGCCCTGCTGTTGCTGACCCTCGCCCTGCCGCTGCTCAATCCCGCCGGCTGGCTCGGGCGGGCACAACCGTTGATCCTGGGGCCCGCCGATCAGCCCATCGCCACCCTCAGCCGCCACAGTCTGCTCTACAAGAGCGACAGTCGCGGCCTCTATCTGGTGGTGCGCAGCCAGTGGCAACTGCTCAAACCGCTGCAGGAGGGGGACAAGGTGCGGGTAGAGCTGCTCAACGACAAGGGCATTCGCATCGATCAGTTGAGCCAGGCGGTGGAGAAGCGCCAGAAGTGTCGCCAGGAGCGCTGCACCCTGGATCTCAACAGCGCCCTGCGGGCACCGGATGACGCCCTGGACAGCCGCTATCAACTGCGGATCGGCCTGCTGCTGGCGGACAGGCCCGAGAGCGCCGAATACAGCCAGATACTGCAGACCCTGCCGGAGCGCGGCTTCAACCTGAGCTACCTGATGATCAGCCTGCTGCTGGTGCTGCTGATGAGCGCCGCCGTGCTCAGGGTGATGCTGCCGCGGCTGCGCCGAAGCTACCGCTCGCGGATCGTCGGCAGCCTGCTGCTCGGCAACCTCACCTTCGTGTTGCTGCACGGCTTCGTGGTGTTCAAGCTGGGAGAGTTTCTGTTCTGGTCGGGCTTTCGGCCCGAGCACTATTACCTCGCCTGGGGCAGCATGGTGCTGGGCTGGAGCCTCTGTGCCCTGGCGGGGTTCAACCTCTATATGGGGCTGGTGTTCACGGCGCTCTCCGGCATAGGCCTGCTCGCCAACTTCATGAAGATCGCCATCTACGGGGTGCCGCTCGGGGGGGACGATCTCGGCAACCTGCTGGCCCTGCTGCACATCCTGCTCGATCAGCACCCCGTGCTGCCGGTGCTGGCCGTGCTGGGGCTGTTGTTCCTGTGCTGGCGCTTTGCCCTGTCGCGCTGGATCCTGCGCACAGCCGCCGCCACCGTCGCCTTCTTCGCGCTCTGCGTGTTCGCCACCCAGACCGGCAACAAGCTGCTCGGGGCCAACATCCGCTACGTGGACAGGGCGGTGAACTACCACAGGGACATCATCCGCGCCGGCCCCGGCCTCTATCTGTTCAACCTGGTGGACGAGATGCTGCAAAGCGGCAACGTCTTTCGCTATCCCCTGCAGATCAACGAGCGCACCCCCGAACTGAGCCAGCCAGCCCGGGGCCAGCCGCCCCGCTTCGATCTGGTGATCGTGCTGCAATACGAGTCGCTCTGGCTCGACTGGCAGGGCAAGATCTGCGCCCCCGCCCCCACGCTCTCCCTGCCCGCCGGGGTGGCGCAGTGGCACAAGACCATCCACTCCCCCACCACGGGCGGCATGACGGTGCTGGCGGAGTTCGAGATGAATACCGGCCTGCCGGCGGGTCTGCTCAAGCAGGGGGTGGTGCCCTACTACTACC
Source organism: Aeromonas sp. QDB31 (assembly GCF_027707605.1). Lineage (NCBI taxonomy): Bacteria > Pseudomonadati > Pseudomonadota > Gammaproteobacteria > Aeromonadales > Aeromonadaceae > Aeromonas > Aeromonas sp. QDB31. The sequence goes on from NZ_JAPCIX010000019.1 coordinate 19,128, forward strand.
TCTCGGCCCAGGTGCCCGGGCTTGCCCAGAGCGCGAAGCAAAGCGGCTACCAGACCCTGTTCGCCCACCCCTATGTGGAGAAGTTCTGGGGCCGCGCCAAGGCGATTCCGGCGCTCGGCTATGAGGAGCGCTGGTTCGACACCCGCTTCACCACCCTGGAACACAAGGGGCTCTACATCTCGGACGATGCCCTCATCGATCACCTGATCAAACGCAGCGAGCAGGATGACAAGCCGCTGTTCGCCTACGCGGTCACCATGCAGGGGCACGGCCCCTTCGACGGGGATCGCTACCGGGCCCAGCAGATCGACAAGGCCTGCCCGGATCAGAGCCCGGCAGAGCGCCAGCTGCTCAACACCTACTACACCGGGGTGGTGGACGCCATGGCGTCGCTGGAGCGGTTGCTCAAGACCCTGGACCAGTCCGGCAAGCGCTATCTGGTGGTGGCCTTTGGTGATCACCAGCCCTTCCTGATGTCCGCAGGCAAGGGTATCCACGGCGCCAAGCCGCCCCGGGATGCGGCCTACCAGATCCCCATGATGGCTTTCACCCGCGCCGATGACCCCCTCAACCTGGCGACCCAGTTCGCCCCGGTGCGCCAGCTCTACCAGATGGGCCAGGCCACCCGAGCGCTGCTGGCGGGGGATCTCGCCCCCATAGAGGACAAGCCCCTGCTCCACCCGGTGCTCGGGGAGGAGAAGGGCTTCGACCCCTCGCCTCTGGTGCCGCAGATCCGCGCCAGCTTCCGAGCCGACGCATTACCTTGAGATCAATAAACATTTAAGAGACGGGAGCCGCAGATCCTTGCAACACCTTCCGGGCCGACCTTCCGGGCCGACGCATTACCCTGAGAGCAATAAACATTTAAGAGACGGGGGCCGCAGATCCTTGCAACACCTTCCGGCTTCCGGGCCGATGCCCTGCCCTAAGCCTGCGCGCAGACAGCAAAGAGGCCGCAACTGCGGCCTCTTTGCATTTCTCTTGCGGCTAGCGGAGCCAGGGCTCGCACAGGGTAAGGGTCTGCCTGTCGAGATCCAGTTCGACCTCGATGCCGAGCGGCACCGTCAGCATGGGGTGAGTGTGAGCACAGTCGAACTCCGCCAGAATGGGGAAGGTCGGCTCCCCCACCACTTCCAGCAGGATATCGAGCGGCCGCCGGCCGCTGCCCTGGCTGTCGAACAGCTCGTGTTTGCCGAGCACCAGGGCACCGATGCGATCAAACACCCCGCACAGCTTGAGGTGGGCAAAAGAGCGCTCCACCGTCTCTGCCAAATGGAGGCTGTCTTCCAGCAGCAGAATGTCCCCCCGCGCTATGGGCGGCATATAGGGTGAGCCCCAGATCCCTGCCAGGGTATTGAGGTTGCCGCCGATCAGTCGGCCTCGCACCCGGCCAGATCCCACCGAGATCAACCGGTTTGGCAGGCACTGCTTGGCCCGGGTCTGCTGTTCCCAGTCCAGCCGCTCGTCGGTCCATTGCGTCGGAGTCGGCACCGTGTGGGGCACGGCGGCGCCACCTGCCTGGCAAATCTGGTTGAACCCGGCCAGAGTTTCGTCCACCAGTGGCGAGAGCTCGCCGAAAGAGGCCACCAGCGCCGGCCCGTAAAAGGTGACCAGGCCGGTACGGGCATGAATGCCGAGCAGCAGGGCCGTCACGTCGGAGTAGCCGATGATGATCTTGGGATCCCGCTTCAGCGCCTCATAATCGAGATAGGGCAGCAGGGCGTTGGAGTTGCTGCCGCCAATCACCGACATGATTGCGCGCACCTCTGGATCCCGGATGAGGGCATTGAGCTCTTCGGCCCGCGCCGCGATGGAGCCGGAGCGCCAGTGATCCCGCTCCCCGGTCAGGCTGCCCGCCTTGAGTTCGAAGCTCTGCGCCGCCAGATAAGCCTTGGCGCGAGCGAAGCGGTTTGGTGCCCAGGCGGTGGCCGCGCTGGAGGGGGAGAAAAAGCCGATGGTGTCGCCGGGCCTGAGCCCCGGCGGTTTGAGTAAAGTCATGGACAAATCTCTGTTGCCAAGGATGGTTTGCCGGGATAACCCGGAGAAGAGGTCTCATCCTAATCCATTTCTCGCTCGCCAGACCAGTGGAACACGCCCACAAAAAAGCCGATCTCGCGATCGGCTCGGGGTGCTGGCTTGCAAGGGGATGAAAGCGGCCTCACACCACCACGGCGGTGCCGCTGATGCTGACCATCAGCATGCTGCCGTTCTGCCCCACCACCTCGTAGTCGATGTCGATGCCGACCACGGCGTTGGCACCCTGGGCGGCGGCACGCTCCCTGAGCTCCTCGAAGGCGATCTCCCGGGCCCGGGCCAGCTCTTTTTCATAGGCGCCGGAGCGGCCGCCGATGATATCGCGAATGCCGGCGAACAGGTCTTTGAAGATGTTGGCGCCGAGGATGGCTTCCCCCACGACGATGCCGCGGTATTCACGAATGGTCTTGCCTTCCAGGGTGGGGGTGGTTGAGAGGATCATCTTGCGCTCCTTGAGGTGAAAATGGGCTCCAGACTACCCCAAACCTGCGGCAGGCAACATCCCCCTACCGCGAATAACCGGCCACAGGGGATGGGCGGACAGGCGCTGGCTGCGACCCGGCGACACCTGCCGGATCGCAGCCCTCAAAGACGGTCATCAAAAAGGAGAGGCGAGCCTCTCCTTTTGTTTGCCATCGCACCTTGCCACTCAGGGCTCAGTGCAGCTTCATGCTCGGGCGCAGCACCCGGTTGATGCGGCCCACCAGCATGATGAGGCCGGTCTTGATGTAGCCGTGCAGGGCCACCTGGTGCATCCGGTAGAGGGAGATGTAGACGATGCGGGCGATGTAGCCTTCCACCATCATGGAGCCGCGCATCAGGTTGCCCATCAGGCTGCCCACGGTGGAGAAGCGACTCAAGGAAACGAGCGAGCCGTGGTCATGGTAGAGGTAGGGCTTCATCTCGCCGCCGTTCATCTTGGCCAGGATGTTCTTGAATGCCTGGGTCGCCATCTGGTGGGCGGACTGGGCGCGGGGCGGCACAAACTTGCCATCCGGCTGCGGGCAGGCGGCGCAGTCGCCGATGACGAAGATGTTCTCGTCACGGGTGGTCTGCAGGGTCTCTTTCACCACCAGCTGGTTGATGCGGTTGGTCTCGAGACCCGCTATCTCCTTCATGAAGTCCGGTGCCTTGATGCCCGCGGCCCACACCATGAGGTCTGCTTCAATCAGCTCCCCATCCTTGGTGTGCAGACCCTCGGCAGTGGCTTCGGTGATCATGGTGGCGGTGCGCACGTCCACACCCAGCTTGACCAGCTCCTGGTGGGCGGAGCCGCTGATGCGCTCCGGCAGGGCCGGCAGGATGCGGGGACCCGCTTCCACCAGTGTCACCTTGAGGCTGTCGGTGGTGAGGTTCTTGAAGCCGTAGGCGTAGAGCTGCTCCACCGCGTTGTAGAGCTCGGCGGAGAGTTCGACGCCGGTGGCGCCGCCACCAACGATGGCGATCTTCACCTTGTCACCGGGCTGGTATTCGGTGGCGAACTGCAGGAAGCGGTTCATCATGCTGTTGTAGAAGCGGTGCGCCTGGGAGGGGCTGTCCAGGAAGATGCAGTGATCCTTGATGCCCTTGGTGTTGAAGTCGTTGGAGACCGAGCCGATGGCCATCACCAGCACGTCGTAAGCCAGTTCCCGCTCGTTGACCACCAGGGCGCCGCTGTCGTCGTGGATCGGCGCCAGCACGATGCGTTTCTCGTCGCGCTTGATGTCGGTCAGGCTGCCGAGCTGGAATTCGAAGCCGTGGTTCTTGGCGTGGGACTGGTAGCTCAGGGCGTCGATGCCCGCATCCATGGAGCCGGTGGCCACTTCGTGCAGCAGGGGCTTCCACAGGTGGGTGCGGTTGCGATCCACCAGGGTGATCCTGGCCTTGTTCTTCTTGCCCAGCTTGCGGCCCAGGCTGGTCGCGAGCTCGAGACCGCCGGCGCCACCGCCTACAACGACAATATTCATCATGATGATTTTCCTTGGTTCCTCAAAACGAAAGGGAGCCATTGGCTCCCTAAAACGAAATCGGTTGACGTGATGGCTCAGGCTTCTTTGAAGGCCTTCATCCGTTGCAGATGGTGCGAGATGTTCTTGAACTTATGGGTCTCGCGCTCATCCCATACGATGTCGTAATAGTTCTTCAATTCACGTTCAGTGTCCCGATTATCGCGGATTTCATCCTGAACGGAAAGGATGCACAGGCAGTTTCCTGAATTTTTATTACGAAATTCGGTTACACACTTGGTGCCTATGTCCTCGTACTCTTCCGGCCTGTCGATCTTGCCCTGCATGTTCTCTTCCGGGTGCAGGTTGGGGTTGAAGACCACCTGTTTGATACCGCACAGAAAACCGATCCGCTCGCTCCAGTAGCCGCCGAGCCCTACCCCGCAGATGAGCGGCTTGGGGTCGGTGCTCATGTCGAGCTGCTTCTTCACCTCCTTGAGCAGGTGACTCATGTCGTGGCGCGGGTGAACCGTGCTGTAGTGAACGAAGCGCACATCATCATCGATAAACTGCAACTGCAGCACTTTCTCATGATTGCCGGGGCTGGTGGCATCGAAGCCATGCAGATAGATGATCATGGATAAGACCTCAAAAACTGTGTCGGTTCTATCGAAACTACCCCAGCGAACCGCCGAGGCGCCACCAAAACATCGCACTTTCTTGCTTTGGATCACGCCCCCTGCCGCCGGAAAATCGTTTCCCCACCCCGTTTGGGCGCGCCAGGCAGGGGAAAAGGGGCGCCAGGCCCCTGACGAGGGCAGGCGCGCTGCCCCTGCCTGCGCCCGGCCTCAGCTCAGGGTCTGCTCGAAGCGATCCACCGCCGCCGCCACCAGGGCCAGGCTGCCCTGCCAGAAAGCCGCCTCGCGAATATCCTGCCCCAGGTGTTTCACCACCAGCTCCTCGGCGCTCATGCGGCCGGTGTCCCGCAACAGGGCGCGATAGGCCTGTGCCACATCCTGCTCACCCGCGGCCTGACGGCTTATCAGTTGCTGATAGACGCCGAGGCTGAACAGGTAACCAAACAGATAGGGGTAGTTGTAAAAACCGAAGCCCGCGATGGAGAAGTGCGCCTTGGCGGCCCAGAACATGGGGTGATAGCGGCCAAGGCTCTCTTCATACCAGCGCCCCCACGCCTCGTCGGTGAGCGCCTTGAGCCGCGCCGAGGAGACATAGCCCTGCTCGCGCTCGGCCACCAGGGCCTGCTCGAAGTCAAAACGGGCCGGAATGTTGACCAGGAAGGTGGCGGCGCCGTCGGCTTTCGCCCAGGCGATGGCCTGGCGCTCCTCGGCACTTTGGGCCTGCTCGAACAGGGCGCTGCGCACTAGCGTCTCGGCGAAGATGGAGGCGGTCTCGGCCAGCGTCATGGGGTAGCTGCGCTGGCTCATGGGCAAGTCCCGGATGAGCCAGTTGTGCCAGGCGTGCCCCAACTCGTGGGCCAGGGTGATGACGTTGTCCATGGTGCCCGCATAGGTGATGAAGACCCGCGGCTCCACCGGATCGGCAAACTTGGTGCAGTAGGCCCCGGTGCGCCGGTTCGGGGTGGGAGCCGCATCGATCCAGCCGCGCTCGGCCATCATGCGGGCAAATTCCCCCATCTCGGGATCGAAACCGGTGAAGGCCAGGGCGATGATCTCGATCGCCTCCTCGAACGGGATGCTGCGGTGGCTGCTCGCCGGGGGCGGCGCGAACAGATCCTCAGGCCCCAGCTCCTCGATGCCGAGCCGCCGGGCCATCAGCCCCAAGGCCCGCTGACCCAGATGGCGCGCCTGCCAGGTCTCCTGCATCAGGGTATCCAGGGTCGCCCGCTCGATGTGGCTCTGATGGCAGGAGAGATCCAGCGCATCCAGGGTCCGCACCTTGCCACGCTGGCGCGAGAGCTCCAGGCGCCAGCCGTTGAGGGCATTGAGGATGGCGGCGACCGTCTCCTGCTCCCCTTCCCAGCCGGCGCTGATGGCGTCGAAGGCCTCTTTGCGCAGTGCCCCATCCGGGCTGGAGAGCAGGTTGCTCGCCTCGGCCAGCCCCATCTCACGGCCGTCGATAACGAGGCGGATCTTGCCCACCAGATCGTTGTAGAGGTTGCCCCAGGCGTGCAGCCCGTCGGTGCCAAGGCCGATGACCAGCTGCTCCGCCTCCACCGGCAACCGCTGATCCTGCAGGCGGCGCTCGTGGCGCAGCCGGTACTCCTCCTCCCCGAGCAGGGGGTCCTGCATCAGCTGCTCGAACTCGGCCTCGGGCAGCCCCAGCATCAGATCTTCGATGGGAGCCAGCGTCTTGAACAAGTCCGCATTGAGGGCCCGGGCGCGGGAGGCCAACTGCTTGGCCAGGGGATCCCGGGCGTCCTGGCTCCCCGTGCAGGCGGCCAGCACGGCGATGTTCCAGCCTATTTCGCGGATGCGCCGGGCCCGCAGGCGTACCTCCCGCAGGAAGTCCTGCCGGGCCGGCTGGTTACCCTGCACCCCGGCCAATCCCTCGATAAAACCGCTCAATTCCGCCAGGCTGGCGCGAGCCAGGCTCATGTCCGCCTCCAGCACGCAGCTGTCGAGGGAGGGGTAGATGTGCTGATTTTGCCACTGCTGTGGGTAGACTCGTTGTTGCATCGAACGCTCATTGTCAGAGACGGGTCCGGCCCGTCGTGAAACAGGGGTGGCCCCAGGGCCACGAACAGAAATACCAAGGCTGGCTGCGACACCAGCCGGATCAAATGCGGGCGGCTACACCAGCCACTCGAGGCGGCTGACCGCCTCCTCGACATAACGCAGACTCTCCTCCCGGAACCCAGGAAGGTTCGCGACTACACCAGTCGCTCGAGGCGGCTGACTACCTCCTCGACATAGCGCAGACTCTCCTCCCAGAACGCAGGTTCCCGAATGTCGACCCCCAGGTGCTTCTCCACCAGGCTCTCGGCGCTCATGCGGCCGGTGTCGGCGAGCAGCGCCCGATAGGCTGGCACGAAGTCGGCGCCAACCCGCGCCTTCTGGGCATAGAGCCCCAGGCTGAACAGGTAGCCAAACAGATAGGGGTAGTTGTAGAACCCGAACTCGGCAATGGAGAAGTGGCTCTTGCTGGCCCAGAACAGCTCGTCATATTGGCTGAGGGTGTCACCATACCACTGCTGCTTTGCGGATTTCATCATGGCCCTCAGCTGGCCCGCCCCCAGATACCCCTCGGTCCGACCTGCCACCAGCGCCCGTTCGAAGTGGAAGCGGGAGGGGATGTCGAGCAGCAGGCTCACGACCCGCTCCCCGTCCATCCAGGCGATGTCCAGGCGCTGCTCGCGGGTCTGCGAGCGCGCGAGCAGCGCGTCGCGCACCAGGGCTTCGGCAAACAGGGAGGCGGTCTCGGCCAGCGTCATGGGGTAGTCCCGCTGCTCCAGCGGAAGGTCTCGCAGCAGCCAGCTGTGCCAGGCGTGCCCGAGCTCGTGGGCGAGCGTGATGACGTTGTCCATGGTGCCCTCGAAGGTGAGGAACACCCGGGGCTCGGCGGGGTCGGCATACTCGGTGCAATAGGCGCCGCTGCGCCTGTTGTCGCTCGGTGCGGCATCGATCCAGCCCCGATCCGCCATCATGCGGGCGAAGGCCCCCATCTCGGGATCGAAGGCGGCGAAGGCCTCGGCCACCAGCGTCAGTGCCTGTCCGAAGCCAAGCCTTATCTGCGCCGCGGCGGGCGGCGGGGCATAGAGATCCCAGGGGGCGAAATCGTCGATTCCCTGGGCGCTGGCCATGGCCCGCAGGGCCCGCCTGCCGAGCTCCTTGTGGGCCTCGGCCTGCCCCATCAGGGTCTCCAGCGTTCTGCGCTCGATATGACTCTGGTGGCAGGAGACGTCCAGGGCATCGAGCCGGCGCGCCTTGCCACGCTGGGCGGCGATCTCGTTGCGCCAGCCGTTGATGGCGTTGAGGATGGCGGCCACCGTCTCCTGCTCTGCGGCCCAGGCGGCCTGAATGCCATGCCAGGCGTGGGCACGCCGTGCCCTGTCCGGGTGTGAGAGCAGATTGTCCGCCTGGGCCAGCCCCATGGCCTCGCCCTCCACCCTGGGGCTGAGCCTGCCCACCAGGCTGTCGTAGAGATCCCCCCAGGCCTGCAGGCCGTCCACCGCCAGCCCCTCGATCAGCTGCTCGCTCTCGAGGGAGAGGGTCTGATCCTGCAACCGGCGATCGTGGCGAATGAGGTAGGCCAGCTCGAACAGCTCGGGATCCTGCAGCAGGGCCCGCACCTGCTCCTCGGGCGCGTTCAGCCAGAACAGGGTCACCGGCTTGATGAGCTGAGCCAGGGTCGCCTGCAACTGCTGGCCACGGGAGAGCAGCACCCGGGCGGCCTCGTCGCGGCCGTTGCGGCTGAGCCGGTTGTAGGCGAAGGCCTGGCTGTTCCAGGCCTGTTTCCTCACGGCGTTGGCCTGGCGGCGAATGGCCCTCAGCAGGTGGCGCAAGGGGTTGATCTCCCGGGTCGCTGGCAGGCTGGCCAGCAGACTGGCGATCTCGATCAGGCCCTCGGCGGCGCGCTGGAAGTCGGCGTCGATGGCAGGGCAATCGGGGGCGGCATAGATGTGATCATCCTGCCAAAGGGTGTTGGTCATAACTGTCCTTGTCTGTTTGCGTCCATGTGGGCGCCCCGCCTCTGTGGGCAGTGGCCGCCAAATAGTACGAAGGGGGCTGGCACTTGCCTAGCCCCCATTCTGGGCAACAGACCGCAGATCAGACCTGCGACGGCCCCTGTCGGCAGGGGACGATTCCTGAGCGGCGGCGCTACTGTTTCGCGGGGGTCAGCTTGCCCACCAGGGTCATGGCCAGCACCAGCAGCAGACCCGCCACTACCCCCACCAGGGCGCTCAGCAGGGTCGGCGTCACCGCGGCCAGCACGGCCCCCCCGGCCAGGGGGGCCAGGCTGCCGGCCACCCCCTCGATCAGGTGATGGGCAAAGGGCCAGCCGTGGACCAGGATGCCGCCGCCGACCATGAACATGGCGATGGTGCCAACCAGCGCCAGCAGGTGCATCAGCCGGGGCGCCGTCACCAAGAGCCCCCGGCCCACCGCCCGGCGCAAGGCGCCGGCATCGGGTTTTTGCAGCAGGTGCAGGCCGATGTCGTCGAGCTTGACGATGAGCCCCACCAGGCCGTAGACCCCCACCGTCATCAGCAGGGCGATGCCCGCCACCACGGCGATCTGCAGGCCCAGGCTCGAGCCCTGCACCGTGCCGAGGGCGATGACGATGATCTCGGCGGAGAGGATGAAGTCGGTACGAATGGCCCCCTTTATCTTCTGCTGCTCGAAGGCCTCCAGATCGTCCGGAAGCGCCTCCACCGCCGAGGCCGTGTCGCCGCTGTGGTGGGGCAGGAACTTGTGGGCCAGCTTCTCGGCCCCCTCGAAGCAGAGGTAGGCGCCCCCCAGCATCAGCAAGGGGGTGATGAGCCAGGGGATCAGGGCGCTGATGGCGATGGCGGCGGGCACCAGGATCAGCTTGTTGCGAAACGAGCCCTTGGCCACCTTCCACACCACCGGCAGCTCCCGCTCGGCCCGCACCCCGGAGACCTGCTCCGCGTTGAGGGCGAGATCGTCCCCCAGCACCCCGGCGGTCTTCTTGGCCGCCATCTTGGTCATCAGGGCCACGTCATCGAGCACGCTGGCGATATCGTCGAGCAGGGCCAACAGACTGGTTCCGGCCATAATCAAACATTCCTTATATCAGTGGTGAGACCCCCTCGGGCAGGTGGCCTGGCGACGACCTTGCTCATCTGGGGTTCCGCATTTCGTGCAAAAGATGGCACAGTGTAGCGAGAAGCCGCCCTTTCGGCAGCCCCCCATGACAGGGTCAATCGGCCTTGTTCCACCTGAAGGCCAACGGCCCAAGGAGTTCCCATGCAACCCTGGCAACCTCTGTTCGACTTCTGGTTTGGCGATGACGCCGATGACGCCCCCCGCGCCACCCGGCAAGCCCCCCTCTGGTGGGGCAAGAGCGGCGAGACGGACGCGCTGCTGACGCACCGCTTTGGCGAGCTGGCAGAGGACGCCGCCGAGGGCGAACTCGCCCACTGGGCCGAGGTCCCGGTCGGCAGGCTGGCGCTGATCCTGCTGCTGGACCAGTTGCCGCGCAACATCCATCGCGCCACGCCGGCGGCCTTTGCCCAGGACGCCAAGGCCCGGGATCTCTGCCTCAAGGGGTTGTCCCTCGGCGCGGACAAGGCCCTCTCCCCGCTGGCACGGGTCTTCTTCTACCTGCCCCTGGAGCATGCGGAGTCCCGGGAGCAGCAGGCCAGAAGCGTGGCCCTGTTCGAGGCGCTGGCGGCCGAGCAGGCGGGCGGCCCTGCCCGGGAAACCTTCGAGGGGTTCGCCGACTTCGCCCGCCGCCATCAGGCCATCATCCAGCGCTTTGGCCGCTTTCCCCATCGCAACGCCATCCTGGGGCGCACCAGCACCCCGGAAGAAACCGAGTTTTTGCGCCAACCTGGCTCCGGCTTCTAGCCGAGCCACAGAGATACAAAAACGGGCCCGAGGGCCCGTTCTGCATGCAGGATGTGTCAAGGGCATCAGGCCGCCTCCACAAGCTCCTCCTCTTTTTTCTGGTAGGCCTGGGGCGAGAGCCCCAGCAGCTCCTGCACAGTGGAAGCAACCGTGATGGAGGAGATGGTGCCCACCAGGATGCCGGCGAACAGGGTGAAGGAGAAGCCGAACAGGGCGTCGCCACCGAACAGCAGCAGGGCCCCTACGGTGAACAATGTGGTGCCCGAGGTGATCATGGTGCGACTGAAGGTGGCCTTGATGGCCACATCGGAACACTCGTGGATCCCCATCTGGGTGCGCGAACCGAGCAGGTCCCGCAGCCGGTCCGAGATGACGATGCTGTCGTTCAGCGAGTAGCCGATCACCGCCATCAGTCCGGCGATGACGTTGAGGTCGAACTCGATGTTGAACAGCGCCAGCAGCCCCAGGGCCACCAGACCGTCGTGCAGCACAGACACCAGGATGCCGATGGCCTGGCGCCACTCGAAGCGCACCGCCAGGTAGGCGGAAATGGCCAAGGAGGCCACCAGCACCGCCAGCATCCCCTGCTGGAACAGCTCGGCGCCCACCTGGGGGCCGACTATGGTGGTGCGCAGCAGCTCCACCGGCAGGGCAAGTTGCTGCCCCAGCATGGTCGCGAGATCCTCCGCCGCCCAGGGCAACTCGTGGGGAGGCAGCTTGATGAGCCATTCACCGGGCACACCGGCGCCGTGCAGCTCCACCGCCCCGGCCAGAGGAGCGCTCAGCAGGGCGTTGAGCTCGTGGGCCTCCTTCAGGGTCTGGATGCGAAACTCCAGCAGTATGCCGCCGGTGAAGTCGAGCCCGAGGGAGAGCCCGTTGATGGCGAGCACGGCGATGCTCGCCACCGTCAGCAGCGCCGAGGCCCACATCCCGATGTAACGCCAGCGAGTCAGGCCCATGGCAATGATCATTCTCAGCATTCTTCTTCCCTCGACAGTTGGTGCAGGCTTCCCACAGGGAAGCGAGTGGCGCGGAGCTGGCTCGGACGCGCGGTGCGATGACGCAGGCAATGGGGATCGGTCATGGTCATACCCTCAGCAGCTTGGCGCGGCTGTTGCCCCACAAGGGGTTGATGATGGCGCGGGTGCCCCAGATGCCGGTCACCATGCTGGAGATGAGCCCCAGGATCAGGGTGATGGAGAAGCCCTGCAGCGGCCCGGAGCCGATGGCGTAGAGCACCACGGCGCAGATGAGCGTCGTGATGTTGGCATCGAAGATGGTGCGAAACGCCGAGCGATAGCCAAAATCGATGGCGTTGGCCAGGCTTCCCCCCTCCCGCAGCCTGTCCTTGATCCGCTCGAAGATCAGCACATGGGTATCCACCGCCATGCCCACCGTCAGCACCAGGCCGGCAATCCCGGGCAGGGTCAGCACGGCCCCCGGCAGCACCGCCAGCATCCCCACCTGCATCAGCAGGTTGCCGATGAGCGCCGTGATGGCGACCCAGCCGAACTTGCGATACCAGGCCATCATGAACAGCATCATGCCCGCCATGCCGAACGCCAGGGCAGTGAAGCCCGCCTCTATGTTCTGCAGGCCCAGGGTCGGGCCGATCGAACGCTCCTCCAGGATCTTGAGCGGCGCGGTGAGGGCGCCGGCCCGCAGCAGCATGGCGAGCTCCTGGGCCTCTGGCAGGCTGCCAATCCCGGTGATGCGGAACTGGTTGCCAAGGGCGGTCTGTATGGTGGCGACGTTGATCACCTCACTTTTGGCCCGAAGCCGGCCCTCGGCGTTGGTCTTGTACTCGGTGAAGACGGTGGCCATGGGCTTGCCCACGTGCTGGCGGCTGAACTGGTTCATCTTGCTGCCACCCAGGGTGTCGAGCACTATGTTGACCTGGGGCTGGCCCATCTCCCCCATGTTGGCGCGGGCATCGACGATGTGCTCGCCGCTCAGCACCGGGTTGCGGGCCAGACCGACCGCCTGGCCGTTGCGATCCGCCATGAAGAAGCGGCTGTCGGCCTTGGCCTCGTAGAAGGCCAGGGACGCGGTGGCGCCTATCACTTCTTTCGCCTGCTTGGGGTTGTGCACCCCGGGCAGCTCGATGCGGATGCCGTCCTGACCCTGACGCTGGACCGAGGCCTCGACGATGCCGAGCTCGTTGATCCGTTTCTTGAGGATCGACAGGTTCTGGGTCACGGCGTTGTTCACCAGCAGGGTGCGCTCTGCGTCGCTCAGTACCAGCTTGAGCTCATTGCCGGAGCGGGAGAGGGTCCACTGATCCTGACGGGTGCCGGCGCTCTCCTTGATGACATTGAGCCAGCCCTCCTGCCCGGCGACGTCCGGCAGGGTGACGGCCACGGATCCCTGGGCGGTGCGCATCACGCTGGCGCCGCGCAGGTTGGCCTCGCGGAAGCGGGTGCGCAGGGTATCCACCAGGTTCTTGGTCTGGTTGTCGATGACAAAATCCACGTCGACCCCGATCAGCAGCTGGGAGCCGCCGCGCAAGTCCAGCCCGAGCTTGATGGGATCGGCGCCGAGCTGGCTTATCCAGGTCGGAGCATTGGAGTGAAACTCCAGGGTGAGGGCGGCGCTGTCCACCCCCTGCTGCTCCAGCAACTGCTTGGCCCGCTGCTGTTCGGCCTGGGTGGCGAACACCAGCAGGGCCCGCTCCTTCTGCTCGATCTGCAGCTGGGGCGCTATCTGGTGCTCCTGCAGCAGGCGCTGCTGCGCCCCGCTCAGGCGAGACTGGCCATGGAGGCCGAGGGAGGGCTGCTCACCGAAGAAGGTGGGCAGGGAATAAAACGCGAAGGTGACCAGCATCAGCAGCAGCAGGGCGTACTGCCACAGGCTCATGCGGTTCAGTATGGTATGACTCTTTTTTCTCATGAAATCGGCCTCTGTCAGGCGAGCGCAAGGGACGACGCCGGGTCGCACCGTGCAAAAAAATGAAACAAGACAGCCTAGCCGTTCACTAAAAATGAACAGCAACAGAGAGAAGATGAGGCAACAGCAGGCAGACTGACCCCATCGGGGTCAGGCGAGGAAGCTCTGGGAGAAGCGGTATTGCAGGTGACGACGCTGCAGGCGGTGCCGGTGAATGCTGGCGAAGTGATCGCGAAAGCTCGTCCTCGGGTAGCAGAGGGCGGCGTAGAGCAGCAGGCCGCACAGCAGCAGCAGGATCCCCTGCTGGGCCCAGCTCATGACGAGCTCGTAGACCACGCGGCCAGGCTGATGATCCCGGCTCAGGGAGTGCTCGAGGCGCAGCAGGTGATTCTGGTGGGAGCCAACGAACTTGACGACACCGTCGTCGCTGTCGCTGGCGCCGTGCTGGATCCGGGCGCCGTCGGTGGAGTCCGCGGCCTCCCCCATCAGCTGGGCGGCGTGCTGGGAAGCGGGTGCCTTGAGCCCCTCCACCGAGACGGTAGAGAGCAGCAGAGTGAGCGCGATGAGCAGGGTCATCGCCGCCAGTTTCACTTTGTCCAGCAGGCTCAAAAAGTTAATTCCCGAATAATAGAAAGTGCAAACTACCATAGCCCCCCTACAAGGACAAGGGCGGCAGGCCATGACGCCTGCCGCCCTTGCGGCGCGGATCCTGTCAATCAGCGGCTGCGGATCATGGCCTCGAAGTCCTCGGCATAGTCCTTGAGCAGGGTGTAGAGGTGGGCGCGCTGGGAGAGATCCATCGACTGGCTGAGGTCGCTGAGCCACTGGATGGTGCGCTGGCGGGACTGGTCGGTGTAGCCGGTGAAGCGGCCATCCATGAGTCCATCCCCCTGTTGCAGCAGGCGGGTCAGCTCCTTGCCGAAGTCCGGATCCTGGCGCTGCTTCATCAGCCGCGCCAGCTCCTTGGTCCAAGCCTCTTGGAACTCCAGCCAGGGGGGCATCATCTCGTATTGCCACTCGGCCCATTGGGCAATGAGCGGCTCCTGGGCCGGCTTCACCTTGCCAATCCAGAACACCAGCCGCTCGTTCATCTTCTCCCGAAACTCCTTGAGCATCTGCGTCTTGGACTCGGTGGCGAAGTCATGCTGGCGCTCCTGCTGGCGTTTCACTCTATCGGTCATGAAGCGCGCCACCTGGGCATCGGTCAGGGTGCTGGCGAGGCGCACGGTGCGGGGAATGGCGTTCTCCAGGGTGCGGGTCAGGCTGGCCTGGGTGCGGTCCAGATGCAGGGTGACCTGGGCCGGGGTCATGGGGCTGGCCACCGCCTTGGCCAGGGCATCGAGATCCCGGGCATAGATGGGCAGCTCGTGTTGGCGATGCCAGGCCATCAGCCCCTTGACCTCCCTGTCCAGCAGGGTCTTCTGACTGCGGTCCAGCGAGAAGTAGTCGTCCAGTTGCCAGACGATGGCCGAATCGAGCCAGTAGTAGATCACCCGGGTCGCGCAGCCGGTCAGCAGCAGGCAGAGCAGCAGCAGGCTCCAGCTGCGGGGTTGACGCCATGAGAATCTGGTCACCATGCATGCCTCCAATTCGTAGAAAATAAGCGTCGCGCCATGGCCTCTGCCCGGACTCACTCCAGGCGCTGGCGGTTCATGTCGATGAGGGCCTGATAATCGGGCCCGGGTTGCTGCTCCGCCATCAGCAATGCCCACAGCAGGCCGATGTAATCGACCCAGGGCAGGAAGGCTTCGGCCTGGAATCCTTTGGTATTGAGCAGCTTATGAGCGCCTCCCCTGCCTTCAAGATAGCAGCTCTCCAACTGGCACCGCAGCTCATCACTCCAACCATGGGTGCGCTGGATGCTGGCCAGCTCGAAGCCCGGGTGACCGGCGGCGCCATACTCCCAGTCGATGACCCAGGGTCTATGGCCCAACAAGTTAGCCGGATTGAGATCATGATGGCAAGGGAGCCAGCAGTCGTCCGGCTCGCGGCTCGCGAGCAGGGCCCGCTCCAGCGCCGGCAACCAGGCGGGCACCCGGGCCAGGCGGTCGCGATAGCCGGCGCTGTGGGCTCGCACCGCCATCACCACGGCGGGCAGCGGCAGCCGGTGTAAGCGCCTCAGCACTGCGGCCAGCAAGGGGGGTTGCGCCGCCAGGGGCGGCGGCGCGGCGGCCCAGTTCGGCTCGTCGCACCACGCCAGCAGCATCAGGCCGCTGGCGGGTTCACTGTGATAACAGGGCAAGGCCAGCCCCTCCCCCACGGCCCCCTGATAGAGCTGCCACTCGGTGGCCCTGTCGATACCGAGACGCACCGGATCCGGGTGGCCGCGCCGCAGGAAGGCGCGTTGCCCCGAGGGCAGGTGCAGCCGGTAGTTGCCGTTGGTCAGGCCGCTCGCCAGCGGCTCAAGGCGCCCCTGGTTCCAGGGGGCCGGCAGGCTGGCCAGCAGGGTCAGCTCCGCCAGATCCCCTTGCTGCCGGGTCGCCTCACCAGCCAAAGGTGGAGGTCTTCGCCTGCTTGCGGATCTCTTTCTGATCGGCCCACAGCAGTTCGCCGTTCTCCAGATCCATCAGGTTCATGGTCATCTGGTAGTAGACGTCCTTCACCTTGCCGTTGTCCTTGACGATGCTGGCGAGGTTGCCATAGACCATGTAGCGGGCGCCGGTCTGCTTGCCAAGGCGCACCATGGTGGCGGGATCCACCATGCCGCTGCCCTGCTGGTGCTCGAGTTGCTGCTTGACCGCGCTCACCTTGCTCATGTCAACGAAGCGGAACTTGCCGGAGCGCAGCAGCTTGGTGCGCAAGGTGTCTGTGATGGCCTCGGTGTCGATGTGCTCCGAGGTCTTGTTGCGGATGGAGTCCATGAACATCACGGGACGACCGCCGGCAGTGATCTCGGAGGTCGCCGGTGAGGCCAGCATGGAGTCCGCCATCTTGTCGGCGATGGCCTGCAAATCGCTCGAGCCGTAATCCACGGTCACCGTCTCGGTCTCGGTCGCGTCGCCATAGCTGACGGTGGTGCTGGAACAGCCGCCGAGCAGCAGGGTGCCGGTCAGTATCAGCAGGGCATGGTTCATTCTCATCAGTTCGATTCCTCAATCACTTCGCGTACGTAAATCCGGTAGCCCCGGGCTGCCGGGCTCGGCGCCAGGGCGGACAGGGTGCGGGTCTGGTAGCCGTGCAGCTTGAGCGGGGTCCAGCCGCGGCCATCACTGGCCACCTCCTGCCCGGCGTCATCATACCAATAGAACAGGTATTGCAGCCGGTTATCGCCGCGCTGGGTGCTGGCGGCGGCCACGTTGACCTGCAGCAGGCCATTTTGCTCGCGGCGGCTCAGCTCGGTCAGGGTGACGTTGACATCTTGATGCTGCTCCTGCACCGCCGCCGCCCCGGCCGCGCCATAGAGCGCCACGCCGGAGGTATTGGTGGCGCAGCCCGCCAGCAGCAGTACCAGCCCGAGGGCCAAGCCATGTGCTTTCATCTTGTGCTCCTTGCCGGTGGCCAGGGGGCCGAACCGGTCAGTGTGTGATCTCGCCCGAACGGGCACTCATAGGGGCATCACCCGGGTAGTCAGGCGGTTGCCAAGGCGCTGCACCCACACTAGCGTGGTGCGCCCGCCGTGCACGGTAAGCGGCAGTGTACGCATGGCGCTGCCCGCCCCCAGCTGGAGTTGCACCTCTCCGGCCGGCAGCATTCCCTGCCAGCTCGATGCCTCGGCGGGCAGGGTCAGCCAGCTGCGGGTATCGGCCCGCTCCGAGAGGGTGTTGAAGATGCCCACCAGGATGTTGCCCACATCCCCCCCCTCCTTGGCGGCGGTGCGTCGCACCTGCTCCTTGGCCACCAGCCGCAGCGCCTGCCGGGTCAGCATGCCGGGCAGCCGCTCCTGCAGATCCTTGGCCGCCAGCGCCTCGAGTCGCACCAGCGAGCTGGTCCGCCCGGCCTGTTTGCCCGCCGACACCGTCAGCGGGCCAGTGTCGCTGGCCCTGTTGTCGTAATAGGGTACCGCCACGGTAAAGGTACGAAAATCGCCGCTGGAGGTGGAGATCGGCAGCGGCAGGAAGATCTCCCGCCGCGCCGGGATCAGGCCATCTTCAAACAGCACCACCAGCTGGCCCTGATCCTTGACCAGCGGCGGCGCCTTGCGGCCCACCTTTTTCTCTGTCTCCCTGAGCTCGTCCGCGGAGCCGCGAAGCCGCGCCAGGCGCAGCAAGGCATCCTGCAGGCTCTGGTTGTCCGGCGCTATCTGGTAGCCGCGCTGATAGTCGACCCAGGCGTCGTTGAGATCCCCGGCCGCCTCGTAGAGCACGCCGGAGAAATAGAAGGTATAGGCATTCTGGAAACCGTTCTTCACCTGACCTATCAGGCGATCGAGTTCGGGTGCCCCACGCGACATCAGCTGGCGCATATTCCCATCTGCCTCGGCCTCTTCGCTCTCTTCCTTGGCCTTGCGCACTTCGCCGGCCCGCGCCTTGAGCGCCCGCTCCTGCACCTGGTTGGCGCGGCGCACCTCCACCAGGGCCCCTTCGGCATCCCCCCGTTGCAGGTAGTTCAGCGCCAGATAGTGGCGCAGCATGGTGCGCTCGTAGTCCGGCGCCCGGTAGGCCATGGTCTGATCGTTGGTGAGCAGGCTGCCCGCCTGGGCCAGACCCCGGCTCAGGCGGTACTGGGCCTGATTGTCTTCCCAGACGAGGCGGCTGTCGGCAGCGGCAAAGCCCTGCTTGCTGGCCCCGTCCTGACCCGCCAGCCAGGCGATGCGCCCTCTCTCCAGCTGATCCAGCACATAGGTGTCGTCACCCGGAGCCGACTCATGCACCTTCGGCAGCGCCTCGGCGGCATGACCCAGCAGCAGCTGGTTGCGCAAGGGGACCATCTGATCGGAATAGGAGACGAAGAGGTCTTGCCAGCGGGAGGCGCAGCCCCCCAGCAGCAGACCGGCCAACAGCAGGCCGGTCAATGAGGCGGGACGCATCACAGGCTGAGCAGGGGTCCCAGCGGCTGGCCACCCACCAGGTGCAGGTGGATGTGGTAGACCTCCTGCCCGCCGTGGCGGTTGCAGTTCATGATGAGGCGGTAGCCGTCCTCGGCGATCCCGGCCTCGGCCGCCAGCTTGCGGGCCACGGTGAACATCCGGCCGAGCGCCAGCTCGTGATCCACTTCCACGTCGTTGACGGTGGGGATCAGCACGTTGGGCACGATCAGGATGTGGGTCTTGGCCTTGGGTTGGATGTCCCGAAACGCGGTCACCAGATCGTCTTGATAAAGGATGTCGGCGGGGATCTCCTTGCGGATGATTTTGCTGAAAATGGTTTCTTGCGCCATGGGTAACTCCTTTATATGAAAAAGAAAATTCAATGCAAAACTCAAGCGACTCCCAAAAATGTCGCCACAGCCCGCCAAGTGTGACACAAGCCGACATTTGACACAGCCGTTGTCCCAATCCCTTCAGTTATTGTGAAGAATACCGATAGTGAGGATGACGTCCCGAGTACCCCAGTGGCATCCCCATCTGGGCATGCAGGGTACCAAAGGGACGGGGTACTCAGGCAAGGGACTTTTGCATAGACAGCGGGACAATAATGAAACAAACAATGTCAGACCTCTCGATCTTACAGAGAGTCTATCTGGGCTTTGCCATCCTGGTCGCCGTCATGGTCGCCAGTGCGGTACTGACCTTTCGCGGCCAGAGCGAACTCAACGATGCCCTGGATCAGGTAACACAAGAGTCCATGCCGCTGGTGATCGCCAGCAGCCAGACCCAGATCAGCCTGCTCAGCGCCAACAAGTGGCTCACCGACGTGCTGACCGAGCAGGATCCCAAGCAACTGCCGGCGGAAGTGGCCGAGCTGCAGCAAGCCAAGGGTCAGGTCGACAAGATGCTGACGACCCTCAGGCAGCAGGTGGCGGCGCACCCCGAATTGCAGGGGGAGATGACAGCCCTCGGCAAGCTGGTGACTGACTACCTGCAACTGACCCAGACCCTGCCCACCGAGCACGAGGCCCTGCTCACCCGGCTGCACAAGGTCAACCAGGCCAAGGGCCAGTTCCAGGTCAGCCTGCCCCAGTTCAAGAAGAACCTGGGGGACATGATGGTGACCGTCGACGACAGCTTCATCAAGATGCTCTCCGAGACCCTGACCACCAAGCTCTCCGCCATCGAGCTCTCCACCATGGATGCCCTCAACCAGAGCATCCCCGCCCCCATCGAAGCGGCGCTCAAGCGCAACAAGATGCAGATCGAGGGCTTCAACAGCACCATCAAGGATCTCCAGGGGGAGCTCAAGGACTTTGACAACAACATGGGCCACTACGTCCATGGCTTCGTGCGCGACACCACGGCCAATGAAGGGGTACTCGCCCAATACCTGGCGCTGATGAAGCAGCAGCAGACCATGCGCGAGCAGAGCAAGCAAGCGAGCCAGCTCATCGTCAGCATCCAGAACAAGCTGGAGGGGATCACAACCCAGAGCCAGCAGTTGATGAACGCCAGCATCCGCGCCTCTGATCGGGTGCAGACCCAGAGCACCCTGACCCAGGGGATCAGCATCGCCATCGCCATCTTCGTCGCCATCCTGGTGGCCTTTACCCTCGGCAAGGCCATCCGCCGCCCCCTCAAGGAACTGCTGCGGGTACTGACCGAGGTGACACAGGGTGACATGACCCAGCGGGTCGGCTTCAAGAGCCAGAACGAATTCGGCCAGCTCGGCAGCCAGATCAACCTGCTGATCCAGCAGATGGGAGACGTGCTCAGACAACTCTCCCAGGCCTCGACCCAGCTCAACAGCGCCGCCCACGACAACCGCCACACCACCGAAGCGGTGCGGGCGGATCTGGAGAAACAGCGCCAGGAGACCGCCTCGGTCGCCGCCGCCATGACCCAGATGGAAGCCTCGGTGCGGGAAGTGGCCCAAGCCGCCAACCAGACCCTGGAGCGGGTACAGGACGTGGAGAAGGCCTCACAGATGGGGCGCAAGGTGATGGCTGGCAACATCACCACCACCCACCAGCTGGCGGGCAAGCTGCAGCAGACCGGCAAGGTGATCGGCGACGTGAGTGCCATGAGCGGCCAGATTGGCAACATCCTCGACGTCATCCGCGGCATCGCCGAGCAGACCAACCTGCTGGCGCTGAACGCCGCCATCGAAGCGGCCCGTGCCGGCGAGCAGGGCCGCGGTTTTGCGGTGGTGGCCGACGAGGTGCGCAACCTGGCCGGTCGTACCGCCCAGTCCACCAGCGAAATCCAGACCATGATCGAGAACCTGCAGCAGGGGGTCGCCCGAGCGGTCAACGTGATGCAGGAGTGCTCCCGCGAGATGGACAGCTGCATGGATCAGAGCTCCCAGGCCAACAACGCCATGGAGGAGGTGCAGGGCATAGTGGTGCTCATCAGCGACATGTCGAGCCAGATAGCCTCCGCCGCCGAGCAGCAGCAGGCCACCAGCGCCGACATCGCCACCAATCTCAACCGCATCTCCGATATCTCGGATCTCAACTATCAGGGCATAGAGCGGGTCGCCGAGACCAGTCAGCAACTCGACAGCCTAGCCGAGCAGCAGGAGGGTCTGGTGCAGCGCTTCCGGCTCAGCGCCTGACACCCAGAGCCATGGCTGTGAAACGACGAGGCCCCGCAGATGCGGGGCCTCGTTTTTATGGCGGCTTGCAGGGAGATCAGGCGTAGGCGATGGCCCCCTTGCCAACCCCTTCATAGGCGACAATCTTGACGAACTTGTCCCCCACCTGCTTTTTCACCTCGCGGGCGATATGGTGGGCTAGCAACTCTATGGTGGTGTCGGTGTCGATCATCTCCACTTCGGCGGCAGGCATGGCGAGCTGGAACAGCCCCTGGGGCGCCACGTACTTGAAGCCCAGGTGGTGTTCCCCCAGATGGGCCTTGGCCAGCTCGCTCAACGCCAGCTCGGAGAGGGCCACCTTGTCCTCCAGGGTGCCGAGGTAGATGTCGGCCCAGCGCTCGGCCCAGTTCAGCTCCAGCTCCTCGTTGCGCACCCCATCCACCTCGATCTCGACCGGAGAGCGGTGGCCGTGGGCGATGCGCTGACAGTTGCCGTCGTGCTTCTTCAGGCCATGGCTGTAGTGGTAGAAGGCGCCCTCGATCTTCTCCTGGCGCAGGGTCAGGGAGAGATCCTTGATGTTGCCCGGCAACCGCTTGGCCAGCACCGCCAGCAGATAGCGGGTCACCGACTCCTTGTCCACCTGGGAGGCGGGAATGAAGGCAAAGCCCTGGGTCGGGCAGCGCAGGTGGATGGAGCGACCCGGGCGCAGCAGATCCACTGTGCTCTCGTCGTTGTCCAGAGCGTGGACATGGACCAGGGGGCATTCGGCCGGCACCAGCAGCTTGTGATCCACCTCTTCATCGATGATCGACTTGATGAGCTTCTTCACCCGCCCGAAATCCAGCAGCATGCTCATCTCGTTGAGCTCGCCGCTCATCTCGATGTCCACCAACCAGCTCTCGCCCACCATGCCGCGACGCTCGCACAAATAGCTCGAATCGATCACAGTCAAATCTCTAACAAATAACTTCATTACTCAGGCCTTGCTACAGAGAAAGTGCAGTTTGCGATATTATGACCCCGGATTATCGGCAAAGGAACTGGAACCCCCCATGAACAAATTGCTTATCAAGAATGCCACCCTGGTCAACGAAGGCCGCATCTATGCCTCCGACGTCTTGATCGAAGGTGAGCGGATCGCCCGCATCGCCCCGGACATCAGCGCCCCCGATGCCGTGGTGATCGATGCCGCAGGCCGTCACCTCATCCCCGGGATGATCGATGATCAGGTGCACTTTCGGGAGCCTGGCCTGACCCACAAGGGGACCATCGCCAGTGAATCCCGGGCCGCCGTCGCCGGTGGCACCACCAGTTTCATGGAAATGCCCAACGTCAATCCCCAGACCACCACCATCGATGCCCTCGAAGCCAAATACCAGATAGCCGCCAACTCCGCCGCCGCCAACTACAGCTTCTACCTGGGTGCCACCAACGACAACCTGGAAGAGATCAAGAAACTCGATCCCAAGCAGTCCTGCGGCATCAAGATCTTCATGGGGGCCTCCACCGGCAACATGCTGGTGGACAACCAGGAGACACTCGCGGCCATCTTCCGCGAGAGCCCGGTGATGATCGTCACCCACTGCGAGGACACCCCCTCCATCAAGGTGCTGGAAGACGAGGCCCGCGCCAAGTGGGGCGAAGATGTGCCCATGCGCGAGCACGGCCGCATCCGCAGCGCCGACGCCTGCTACAAATCCTCCAGCATGGCGGTCTCCCTGGCCAAGCAGTACGGCGCCAAGCTGCACGTGCTGCACCTGACCACGGCCAAGGAGCTGTCGCTCTTCACTGCCACCCCGGATCTGAAGGATCTCAAGGACAAGAACATCACCGCCGAGGTGTGCGTCCATCATCTGTTCTTCAACGAGGCGGACTACGACACCCTGGGCAGCCAGATCAAGTGCAACCCGGCGGTGAAGAGCGCCGCCGACCAGCACGCCCTGCTGGATGCAGTGCGCAACGACGTGCTCGATATCATCGCCACCGACCACGCCCCCCACACCTGGGAAGAGAAGCAGAACAGCTACTTCAAGGCGCCGTCCGGCGTACCCCTGGTGCAGCACTCCCTGCAGGCGCTGCTGGAGCTCTACCACAACGGCGTGTTCAGCCTCGAGACCATCGTCAAGAAGACCTCCCACGCGGTGGCCGAGCGCTTCCAGGTGCAGGATCGCGGCTATATCCGCGAGGGCTACTTCGCGGATCTGGTGCTGCTGGATCTCGGCAAGCCCTATGTGGTCAACGACAGCAACCTGCTCTACCTGTGCGGCTGGTCCCCGTTCAACGGCTACCGCTTCCAGAGCACCATAGAGATGACCCTGGTCAACGGCCAGATCGCCTGGCAGAACGGTCAGGTCACCGATCAGGTATTGGGCAAGCGACTGACCTTCAACCGCTGATCCCTGCTTGAGAGCGACGCCTGTCACTCACGCCAAACGGCCGCCCACCAGGGCGGCCGTTTTTCATGCAAGACGGCGCTGAGGTGCCGACAAAATGCGCGACTGGTCGCACTTTGATCCGAAGTTGCTCGCAAAGCAGGCAAACGATCTCGAACCGGGATTTCCCCTGTTGACAGGGTCGGGGCATCTCCATAAACTTCCTCCCGTCAGCCGAGCTGACTCCGTCGGTGTGTAGCGCAGCCAGGTAGCGCATCTGCATGGGGTGTAGAGGGTCGGAGGTTCGAATCCTCTCACACCGACCAAATTCCCCGAGAAAGGCCTTGTCAAACGACAAGGCCTTTTCTTTTTGTCTCCCCGGCGGTACCCAGGCCGGCGATTGTCTCGTGGGCGGCGTTGTGCTGTAGTGACTTCCTCTCAGCCAAGGGCCAGCACCATGTCACCAAACTCCCCCCTCTTGTTCGCCCTCACCCTGTGCGGCTCGCTGCTGCTCGGCGGCTGCGCCACCGCCTATGACAGCGAAAAGTCCTTCTGGAACGGCCAGACAGGTTTCTCCCAGTCCCGGCTCGGGGAGACACGCTGGCAGTTGGAGTTTGTGGGCAACGATCTGGTGGACAGGGAGACGGCCCGCAAGTATGTGCTCAAGCGGGCGGGGGAGATAGCGCTGGCGCAGGGGTACGCCTGGGTGCAGGTGCAGACGCTGACCCTGTCGCGGGATGCGGTCAGGATCACCCCGACCCGCCCCCAGTTCGGCTTTGATGAGTACGAACCCGACACCTTCATGGACGAGATGCAGGTAGAGCACCGCACCTCGGCACTGCTGATCTTCTCTCTGGGAAAAGCCCCATTGGACGACCAGAGTCTGGAAGCCATTTATCTGGCTAATATGAAAATAAACAGCGATTAATATAATTAATTCACAAGATCCATATCACATACAACTAATTGCAACATAAAGTTCTGATATAAGTCGCTGGATTTCCCCTCCGTGATTAGGCATGCTGCCAGCATACCGGCTGTCAGGATTCC
Organism: Aeromonas sp. QDB31; assembly: GCF_027707605.1. NCBI lineage: Bacteria > Pseudomonadati > Pseudomonadota > Gammaproteobacteria > Aeromonadales > Aeromonadaceae > Aeromonas > Aeromonas sp. QDB31. The sequence goes on from NZ_JAPCIX010000019.1 coordinate 43,472, forward strand.
ATGGCCCGGATCACAAAAACGGACTGAGGTGGCACCCTTCCCACCTGCACAGGCACTGCACATATCGAGACTGTCCCCCCATGAAAATGAACAAATTGACCGTTGCCATCCTCATTGCGATGTTGCTTGGCATTGTTACCGGGCAAGGCTATCGCCTGTTTGCCCCGACCCAGGCCGCCACCTTTGCCAGCGACATCACCCTGCTGACCGACATCTTCCTGCGCCTCATCAAGATGATCATCGCCCCCCTGGTGTTCACTACCCTGGTGGTCGGCATCGCCAAGATGGGCGACACCCGCACCGTGGGCCGCATCGGCGCCAAGACCCTGGGCTGGTTCATGCTGGCCTCCCTGATGTCCCTGACCCTGGGGCTGGTGATGGTGCACCTGATGCAGCCCGGGGTCGGCCTCTCCCTCTCCCTGCCCGATGACGGCGCCAGCTCCGGCGTGGCCGCTACCGCCATCTCCCTCAAGGACTTCGTGACCCACGCCATCCCGAAGAGCGTGATCGAGGCTATGGCCACCAACGAGATCCTGCAGATCGTGGTGTTCTCCCTGTTCTTCGGGCTGGCCGCCGCCGCCCTGGGAGATGCTGCCAAACCGGTGGTGATGCTGATGGCCAGCGCCGCCGAGATCATGCTGAAGGTGACCGGCTACGTGATGAACTTCGCGCCGTTCGCGGTGTTTGGTGCCATCGCCGCCATGGTCGCCAAGGAAGGGCTCGGCATCCTCGCCACCTATGGGACCTTCATGGCCCAGTTCTACCTGGCCCTGGCCTGCCTCTGGCTGCTGCTCATCGCCATGGGCAGCCTCTTCATCCGCCGTCGCATCCTGACCCTGCTGGCCATGATCCGCGAGCCCATACTGCTCGCCTTCTCCACCGCCAGCTCCGAGGCCGCCTATCCCAAGACCCTGGACAGACTGGAGAAGTTCGGCTGTGACAAGCGCATCGCCAGCTTCGTGCTGCCCATGGGCTACTCCTTCAACCTGGATGGCTCCATGATGTACTGCACCTTCGCGGTGATGTTCATCGCTCAGGCCTATGGCATCGAGCTCTCCATGGCCCAGCAGATCACCATGCTGCTACTGCTGATGGTCACCTCCAAGGGGATGGCCGGGGTGCCGCGTGCCTCCCTGGTGGTCATCGCCGCCACCCTGAACCAGTTCCAGATTCCGGAGGCCGGCATCCTCTTGCTGCTCGGCATCGATCACTTCCTCGACATGGGTCGCTCCGCCACCAACGTGCTGGGCAACGCCATCGCCGCCAGCGTGGTGGCCAAGACGGAAGACAGCCTGGGAGAGACTGCGCCCCTGGGCGAGACTGACCTCGCCAAGGTTTAAGGTTCTCCGTTACTCGACAAGAGGCCCGCAACTGCGGGCCTCTTGTCGTTTGGCTGTCAGCACCAGCGCCTCACACGGCGGCAGTATTGCACATAGGGGATACCGAAACGGGCGCGCAGGGCCCGCTCCTCCGGCAGGATCTGGAAGCGGGTGAGCCAACCCAGCAACAGCAGCGGGCCGAACCAGACCCAGGGGCCCCCGAGATAGCAGGCCAGCGCCAGCAACCAGCACAGCAGCCCCAGATACATGGGGTTGCGGCTGATGCGATAGACCCCCTGAGTCACCAGCACCCGGCTCTGCTGCAGGCGGATCGGATGGACGCTGGTACGCTCCCGGCGAAAGTGCAGCAGCGCCCCGCCCCCCAGCACGGCCCCCACCAGCAGCAACATCGTGGCCAACACCAGCAGGAGCCCGGTCCCCCGCGCCTCCCCCCGCCCCAGCCACATGGCGAGGGCGAGCACGACAAACAATAACAAGGGTGGGATACGCAGCTCGAAACGCATATTTTCTTCCTGCAACAAGTGCCACAAATGACGCCATTGAGATACACTCGCAGCGTCGGTATCTGGGTAAAAATTTAAACATATCATTAGCATAGCAACATGCTGACCCAGCCATGCCACTGCTTGCGTCTGACGCGAGCCCATCCTCAACAGAAACAATAAAAAGGAACCATCCCATGCACAAGAAAACCCTGCTCGCGACCCTGGTCTTCGGGTTGCTCGCCGGCCAGGCCGTCGCCGCCCCCTATCTGCCGCTGGCCAGTGACACCCGCAACGGCCAGGAGCAGACCGCCGCCAACGCCTGGCTGGAAGTGGATTTGACCGCCTTCGAGCACAACATCCAGACCCTCAAGGATCGTCTCGGCGACAAGGGCCCGCAGATCTGCGCCATCATGAAGGCGGACGCCTACGGCCACGGCATCGATCTGCTGGTGCCCTCCGTGGTCAAGGCGGGCATTCCCTGCATCGGCATCGCCAGCAATGAAGAGGCCCGCGTGGCCCGCGAGAAGGGCTTCGAGGGCCGCCTGATGCGGGTCCGTGCCGCCACCCCGGTCGAGGTAGAGCAGGCGCTGCCCTACAAGCTGGAAGAGCTGGTAGGCAGCCTGGAGAGCGCCAAGGGGATCGCCGACATCGCACAGCGCCATAACACCAACGTGTCGGTGCACATCGGCCTGAACTCCGCCGGCATGAGCCGTAACGGCATCGACCTGCGCCAGAATGACGCCAAGGCCGATGCCCTGGCCATGCTGAAACTCAAGGGGATCACCCCGGTCGGCATCATGACCCACTTCCCGGTGGAGGAGAAAGAGGACGTCAAGCTGGGGCTGGCCCAGTTCAAGCTGGACTACCAGTGGCTGATCGACGCCGGCAAGCTGGATCGCAGCAAGCTCACCATCCACGCCGCCAACTCCTTTGCCACCCTGGAAGTACCGGAAGCCTACTTTGACATGGTGCGCCCGGGCGGCATCATCTACGGCGACACCATCCCCTCCTACACCGAATACAAGAAGGTGATGGCGTTCAAGACCCAGGTCGCCTCCGTCAACCACTACCCGGCGGGCAACACCGTCGGTTATGACCGCACCTTCACCCTCAAGCGCGACTCCCTGCTCGCCAACCTGCCGATGGGTTACTCCGACGGCTACCGCCGCGCCATGAGCAACAAGGCCTATGTGCTGATCCATGGCCAGAAGGCCCCTGTGGTGGGCAAGACCTCCATGAACACCACCATGGTAGACGTGACCGACATCAAGGGGATCAAACCCGGTGACGAGGTGGTGCTGTTCGGCCGCCAGGGGGATGCCGAAGTGAAGCAGTCTGACCTGGAAGAGTACAACGGCGCTCTGCTGGCAGACATGTACACCGTCTGGGGCTACACCAACCCCAAGAAGATCAAGCGCTAAACAAATCGCTGACATGAGAAAGGGCTCCCTAAGGAGCCCTTTTTTGCGGGTGCTTACACCCTCTTCTGGTCAGTCACCTTCTTGCGAGTCACCCAGAGGCTGAGCCCCATGGAGGCCAGCAGGATCAACGCAACCACGCCGAGCGCGATGCCGGTCGGGATCTTGAAGATATCCAGCAGCAGCATCTTGACTCCGATGAACATCAGGATCAGCGCCAACCCGTATTTCAGCAGGGCGAAGCGCTCGGCGACGCCGGCCAACAGGAAGTACATGGCGCGCAGGCCCATGATGGCGAAGATGTTGGAGGTCAGCACTATGAAGGGATCCGTGGTCACCGCAAAGATGGCCGGGATGCTGTCCACCGCGAAGATGAGATCGCTCACCTCTACCAGCACCAGGATGAGCAGCAGCGGCGTGGCGTAGCGCACACCGTCACGCCAGACGAAGAAGTTCTCCCCCTCGAGCGTCTCAGTCACCTTGAAGCGACGGCGCATCCAGCCCAGCAGCGGGTTGTTGGCGAGATCCGGCTCCTTGTCTGCGGCCCACAGCATCTTGACCCCGGTCAGCAGCAGGAAGGCGCCAAACAGGTAGAGGATCCAGTGGAACTGCTCGATGAGCCAGCTGCCCGCGAACACCATGCCGGCACGCATGACGATGGCACCCAGCACCCCGTAGAGCAGCACCCGACGCTGCAGCTCGGCCGGAATGGCGAAGTAGCCAAACAGCATCAGCCAGACGAAGACGTTGTCCACCGCCAGCGCCTTCTCGATGAGGTAACCGGTGAGGAACTCCAGCCCTTTCTGGTTGGCGATCTCACGCCCGGCACTGTGATCCAGCCAGAGCCAGATGGCCAGGTTGAACAGCAGGGCCACGCTGACCCAGACCAGGGACCAGATCCCCGCCTCTTTCAGAGACACCTTGTGCGCCTTGCCGCCGCCGACAAAGCGGATGTCAATCCACAACAGGACCAGCACTATGCTGAAGAAACCGGTCCACATCCACCATTCACCCATTTTTCACTTCTCCCAAAACGACAAAACCCACGACCGAGAGGCGTGGGTTTGCGTTTGGAGCAGATACACCTTGCCTCTCGGCAAGGTCTCACTTACAGCTGATCTTCATCAACTGCCCGGCTGCCGGGTGCACTGCAGGATATGGGTGCACCGTAATGACGACAAACCGGCGAGAAGTTACTCCCCTTGTGCGGCGGATAGTAACAGCCTCCAAAGGTGGCGCCAAGGGGCATCTTATCTGCCCCTGCAAAAAATCGGGGCGCCACCTGGGCGCCCCGAATACGGCTCTCTGGTTCAGAGTGGGTCCACCTTGAGGCAGGAAACCGCATGATCGAAGTTCCCTTCCAGCATGGGGCGGGTCTTGGCGCACTCGGGGCCAGCCACCGGGCAGCGGGTACGAAACACGCAGCCGGACGGCGGGTTCATCGGCGAGGGCAGATCTCCTTCCAGGATCTGGATCACCTTGCTGCGCTCCAGATCAGGATCCGGAATGGGCACAGCCGACATCAGCGCCTTGGTGTAGGGATGCAGAGGATTGGCGAAGATCTCCTGACGGGTGCCCAGTTCCACCGCGTTGCCCAGATACATCACCAGCACCCGGTCCGAGATGTGTTTGACCACGGACAAGTCGTGGGCAATGAAGATGAGGGAGAGCCCCATCTCCTTTTGAAGGGACTTGAGCAGGTTCACCACCTGGGCCTGGATGGAGACATCCAGCGCCGAGACCGGCTCGTCACAGATGATCATCTTGGGTTCCAGGATCAGCGCCCGGGCGATGCCGATGCGCTGGCACTGGCCGCCGGAGAACTCATGGGGGTAGCGGTTCACCAGGTTGGGCAACAACCCCACCTTGGTCATCATGGTACGCACCTTCTCCTTCACCTGCTCCCTGGAGAGAGTGGGGTAGAAGGTGATGAGCGGCTCGGCAATGATGTCGCCTATGGTCATGCGTGGATTCAGAGAGGCCAGCGGGTCCTGGAAGATCATCTGGATCTCCTTGCGCTTCTCCCGCAGTGCACCCTGCTCCAGCTTGGTCAGATCCTGGCCCAGCCACACCACCTTGCCGTCGGTGGCCGGTACCAGACCGATCAGGGCCCGGGCGAAGGTAGACTTGCCGCAACCGGACTCCCCCACTACCCCCAGGGTCTCCCCTTCGTAGAGGCGCAGGGTGACGCCATCCACCGCCTTCAGGGCGGAGGGCTTGGCCCAGGGCCAGGCCTTGTCACTCTTGATGCTGAAGTGAACCTTGAGGTCAGACACTTCCAGCAGCAGTTTCTTGTCAGTACCCATCAGTTCACCCCCTTGATCATGGCATCCGAAACCCAGTGGCAGGCCCTTGTCCGTCCGTCGCCGAAGGGGGTCAGGACTGGTGATTGCTGGCCGCAAATCTCGTGCGCCCGGTGGCAACGCTCCTGGAAGGGGCAGCCGGTGGGCAGACGCAGCAGGTTGGGGGGATTGCCCGGGATGGTGGGCAGCACCTCCCCTTCGGTATCGAGACGGGGAATGGCGCGCAGCAACCCTTCGGTATAGGGGTGGCTCGGGTGATAGAAGATATCGTTCACCCGGCCATACTCCATGGTGCGACCGGCGTACATCACCAGCACCTTGTCACAGATGCCCGCAACGACCCCCAGGTCGTGGGTGATCATGACGATGGCGGTGTTGAACTCCCGCTTGAGCTCGTTCATCAGGGTCATGATCTGGGCCTGCACCGTCACGTCGAGCGCAGTGGTCGGCTCGTCGGCGATGAGCAGTTGCGGCCGGCACAGGAGTGCCATGGCGATCATCACCCGCTGGCGCATGCCACCGGAGAACTCGTGGGGGTACATGTTCATCCGCTTGCGCGACTCGGGGATCTTCACCGCGTCCAGCATGCGCACCGACTCCTCGAACGCAGCCGCCTTGCTCACCCCTTTGTGCAGCATCAGCACTTCCATCAGCTGATCCTTCACCTTCATATAGGGGTTCAGGGAGGTCATGGGGTCCTGGAAGATCATGGCGATCTTCTCGGAACGGATCCTGTTGAGCTTGTGCTCCGGCAGGTTCAGGATCTCGTCCCCCTGAAACTTGGCCGAGCCGGTAATGATGCCGTTCTTGGCGAGCAGCCCCATGATGGCAAAGGCAGTCTGAGACTTGCCTGAGCCTGACTCACCGACGATTCCCAGGGTCTCGCCGGCAGAGAGGGAGAAGTTGAGGTCGTTGACCGCCACCACATTGCCGTCCGGGGTCTTGAACTCGACCCGCAGATCTTTCACATCCAGTAACTTCATATCAAAACTCCTTATCGATCTCTCGTGATGCTTTCCTGCCCATCCGGCTGACGCCGCGCGTCCAGCGGATGGGTCTTATGGCGCCGTTGGCGTCTTATCGATCCTTTGGCGTCTTACCGATCCTTTGGATCGAGGGCATCACGCAGACCATCCCCGAGGAAGTTGAAGCAGAACAGGGTCACCACCATGAAACCGGCGGGGAACAGGAGTTGCCAGATGGCCACTTCCATCGACTTGGAGCCTTCATCCAGCAGGGCACCCCAGCTGGTCATGGGTTCTTGTACCCCAAGTCCCAGGAAGCTCAGGAAGGATTCGAACATGATCATGCCCGGCACCAGCAGGGTGGCGTAGACGGCCACTATGCCCAGCACGTTCGGCACGATATGACGGGTGATGATCTTCCACTTGGAGACGCCGCAGACGTGGGCCGCCTCGATGAACTCCTTGCTCTTGAGGCTCAGGGTCTGGCCTCGCACGATCCGCGCCATGTCGAGCCAGCTCACCGCGCCGATGGCGAGGAAGATGAGGGCCAGGTTGCGACCGAAGAAGGTCACCAGCATGATGACGAAGAACATGAAGGGGAAGGCGTTGAGGATCTCCAGTACCCGCATCATCAGGCTGTCGACGCGACCGCCGATGAAGCCGGAAGCGGCGCCATACAGGGTACCGATGATGACGGCCACCACGGCCCCCATGATGCCGACCATGAGCGAGATGCGACCACCGAGCAGGGTGCGCACGAACAGATCGCGCCCCAGGCTGTCGGTGCCGAACCAGTGCCCCGTCTCCATGTCAGGAGCGGCCTGCATGGCCCCCCAGTCCGGATCATCGAAGGTGTATTGGGACAGGTGCGGCCCGACGATCACCGCCAGACCGATGATGGTCAGGATGATGAGGCTGGTCAGCGCCGCCTTGTTACGCAGGAAACGGCGACGGGCATCCTTCCACAGGGAGCGTCCCTCCACCACTTCCACTTTCTGGGCGAATGCCTCGATGGCTTCGCGTTTTTCAGTTGTGACAACCATGATGTACTCCCGGCTTAGTAACGGATCTTGGGATCGATGACGGCATAGAGAATATCGACCACGGCGTTAAAGGTGATGGTGAGGGCGCCGACCAGTATGGTCAGGCCGAGCACCATGGAGTAATCACGGTTGAGGGCACCGTTGACGAACAGCTGACCTATGCCAGGCAGACCGAAGATGGTCTCGATCACCACGGAGCCCGTGATGATGCCGACGAAGGCCGGGCCCAGATAGGAGACCACCGGCAGCATGGCCGGACGCAGCGCGTGTTTCAGGATGATGTGGCGCAGCGGCAACCCCTTGGCGCGGGCGGTACGGATGAAGTTGGAGTTCATGGTCTCGATCATGCTGCCACGCATGATGCGGGAGATGGCGGAGATGTAATACATCATCATGCCGAACACCGGCAGCACCATGAACTGCACCCCGCCTCCCTGCCAGCCTCCCGCCGGGAACCAGCCCAGATAGATACTGAAGAAGAGCACCAGCAAGGGTGCCAGCACGAAGCCCGGGATCACCACCCCGGCCATGGCCGACGACATCAGCAGATAGTCGATGAGGGTGTTCTGTTTCAAGGCCGCAATGGTGCCGAACGTAACTCCCAGCGTGACCGCCAGCAGGAAGGCGACCGAGCCAATCTTGGCGGAGACCGGCAGCGCCTGACTCACCAGATCATTGACGGTGAAGTCCTTGTACTTGAAGGAGGGCCCCAGATCGCCCTGGACCAGATTGCCCAGATAGGTGAGGTATTGCACGCCGATGGGCTTGTCCAGGCCATATTTGGCCTCGATGTTGGCCAACACTTCCGGCGGCAGGGCGCGTTCGCTGGTGAAGGGGTTACCTGGCGCGAAGCGCATCATGAAGAAGGAGACGGTGATCAAGACCAGCAGAGTCGGGATCGCTTCCAATAGACGTTTAAGGATGAATTTCAACATAGACATTTCCTGTCCTGTACTGCTTCCAAAGGGTCGCGGTTGTAATAAAGGCCCGCCGTCCGGCGGGCCTGCTTGTTATGCGACTTGTTGCTTTACTCAGTGAGCAATGATGTACATGTCTTTGCTGTAGAGGTTGTCCAGCGGGTTGGCCGGGTAGCCGCCCACATAGGGCTTGACCATGCGCGAGGTCACGTACTGGTAGATGGGGGCGATCGGCATGTCCTTGGCCAGGATATCTTCGGCTTGGACATAGAGCTTGTTGCGCGCATCTGCGTCCACCTGGTTACGCGACTCGCTCATCAGCTTGTCAAAGGCGGTGTTGGAGTACTTGCCGTCGTTGTTGCCGTGAGTGGTCTGCATCAGATCCAGCATGGAGGAGGCTTCGTTGTAATCCGCAATCCAGCCGGCACGGCCTACGTCGAAGTTGCCCTGCTTCTTGGTTTCCAGGTAGGTCTTCCACTCCTGGTTCACCAGGCTCACCTGCACACCCAGCTTCTTCCACATGGAGGCGACGGCCACGGCTACCTTCTTGTGGTTGTCGTCGGTGTTGTAGAGCAGCTCGAACTTGAGCGGCTTGCCCGGGCCGTAACCGGCTTCGGTCAGCAACTCTTTCGCCTTGGCGTCGCGCTCTGCCTGGGTCAGCTTGGACCAGGCCGGGGCCACCGGCTTGAAGCCGTCGACGAAGTCGGGCACCAGGGTGTAGCCCGGGGTTTCGCCCTTGCCCATCACCTTGTCGGCAATCACGTTGCGATCGATGGCGTAGGAGAGCGCGGTGCGCACACGCACGTCGTCAAACGGCTTGTGCTTGAAGTTGTACTGGTAGTAGTAGGTGCCTACATAACCGCTCACCTGCACCTCGTTCGGGTGCTCCTTCTTCATCTGCTTGAAGCGCTCGATCGGCATGTTGTAGGTGAGATCGACTTCACCGGCCAGGTAGCGGTTCAGCTCGGCGTTGGTGGACTGGATCGGCAGGTAGGTCACCTTCTCGATCACCGTCTTGGCGTTGTTCCAGTAGCTGGGGTTGCGCTCGACGTCGACGCGCTCGTTGACCACCCAATCCTTCAGCACATAGGCGCCGTTGGAAACCATGTTGCCGGGCTGGGTCCACTTGTCACCAAACTTCTCGACCACTTTCTTCGGCACCGGATAGGTGGTGGTATGAGAGAGCATGCTGACGAAGTAAGGCACCGCCTTCTCCAGCTGCACTTCAAAGGTGTAATCGTCGCTGGCTTTCACCCCCAGGGTGTCGGCCGGTTTCTTGCCACCGATGATGTCGGTCGCATTCGTGATGGTCGGGATCTCCATGTACCAGGAGTAAGGAGAAGCCGTCTTGGGATCCACGGCCCGCTGGAAGGCGAAGACGAAGTCGTGTGCGGTGACCGGATCCCCATTGGACCACTTGGCATCTTTGCGCAGGTGGAACACGAAGTGTTTGTTGTCCTTGGTTTCCCAGGACTCGGCGACGCCGGGCAGGGTTTCACCCTTGGGACCTGAGGTGACGAGACCCTCGAACAGGTCGCGCAGAATATTGGATTCAACCGTTCCTTCGGTCTTGTGCGGATCCAGGGTGGCGGGCTCGGAGCCATTGCCTTTCACCAGGGTTTGCTCGGGAGCGAGCTTGGTGCCGGCGGGGACGTCGGCGGCGTGTGCCAGGGTGGCGCCACCAAAGAGTGCAGTCAATAAAAGGGTATTAATAATTGTTTTTCTATGAGTCATTTCCATACTCCAACAAGAACATTCCATGCATTTGTCCATTCACGAGATAAAAATCCCGCTGCCCGCATAATTCCCTGACAATTCTGATAATGCAATAGATATCATCAGGTAGGGGCGGCTTTGGCGGTCAAAAAAACAGCTTTAAACCATTTATTCAGCATTTAAATATCGAGCAATGGGTGTTTTTCATACAAAGCCGCTCGATTCTAGGAAATGACTAACAAAAAAGAAACAATAAAAAGCCGGTCACGAGGACCGGCTCCGACAAAATGGACCTGAATCACATCAATCCGGGAAAGACTCCCTTGATCCCTGCCACCATGATCTCGATGCCAAGGGACATCATGATGAGACCCATGATCCGGGTCACCACGTTGATGCCGGTATTGCCCATCAGCTTGAACAGCAGGGGGGCAGCACGGAAGATGAGCCAGGAGCAGTAGGCAAAGGCCACCACGACCAGGAACATGCCCAGCAGCTGGGGCAGAGTCTTCTGGCTGGCATAGACGATGGAGGACGAGATGGCACCGGGGCCGGCCATCAGGGGCAGAGCCAGCGGCACCACAGCGATGGATTCGCGCGCGGCCAGTTCACCCTTCTCCTGCTTGTTGTGCTTCACCTCCCCCAGCTTGCCCTGCAACATGGACCAGGCGATCAGGGTAATGAGCGAGCCACCGGCAATGCGGAACGACGCGAGCGAGATGCCGAAACCATCGAGGATCAGCTGCCCCATGCACATGGAGACCATGAGGATGACCATCACGGCAATGTGGGCCGTGGTGTTGGTCTTCCTGCGCTCATCCGGTTGCATGTGGCCCGTCAGGCTCACAAAGACCGGCAACAGACCCAGCGGGTTGATGATCGCAAACAGGCCAACGAAAAATTTCAGGTATAAAGAGAAGTCAATTGCTGCCATAAGCGCCATCCAGAACCAATTCGGGCCACCGAGGGCCATCCCCGTCAAACTGCGCGTAAATTTACACCATGCTATTTCCCTTCTCCAATCAAATAATCTCACCCTTTCCGGGGCTTTTCAGTTAGTTCCTCTAATGAATCGACAAAAATCAACATATCGAGTTGTTAATGGCAATGATATCAACTTAACATTTCAGCAAAGTCTGCTGGCGTTTTATGTCGCCACATCCACTCATCACAAGATTTCCATGCAATAAAGAGCCATTTTCATGGATTGATCCTGACGATCCCAGGCGATAACCCGCATTCACCACCACTGCTCGTCTCCACGTTGACACGCGATCTTGATCTTCATGGTGACCTTTCTCGCCGCCCCTGATCCGCATCCGCACTGTACGCGAACAGGGATCGCCCCCGCTGTTTGCCGCACAACCATCAGATATCTCACCCCCGAGCCTGTCACCGGATGAAAGCAACCACCATTTTTCCAACAGAAATGAAACGTCTGCGCCCATTCACGGCCGAGAGGATCTCCGGGGACGGCACCATGCTGGCACTCACCGCCCTCTTTGCCACCACTGAAACAGCGGAGAGTGGGTGACCCGACAGCCGTCATTCGGTAGAAAAGCGCCTGTTCACCTCGTGTTCATCCCCTCGGCACTCTACTCTACAAACCCGTAACATCTGACCGTTCGGGATGGTGAAACAAAATTTCTTTTGTTCTTTTGTTACATATGATCCAGATCAATCTTTTCTGACACATCCCCGCTCTATAATCGGGTCAGAAAACAATTTAGTAAGGCATGTAAATACCCCGTTGTGGTGATTCTCTCCTTGACAGGGCGACTATAATTGCCGGGCATTGCCAAGGTCTTACTAAACAGTTTTCAAATCATCAGGAGATAAACATGGCAGTAACCAATTTGGCTGAACTGGATGCACTGGTTGCCCGCGTCAAGGAAGCCCAGCGTGAATTCGCCAGCTTCTCGCAAGAGCAGGTAGACAAAGTCTTCCGCGCCGCTGCCCTGGCCGCCAGCAACGCCCGTATCCCCCTGGCCCAGATGGCAGTGGCTGAGTCCGGCATGGGTATCATCGAAGACAAGGTAATCAAAAACCACTTCGCCTCCGAATACATCTATAACGCTTACAAAGACGAGAAGACCTGCGGCATCCTGAGCCAGGACGACGAGATGGGTACCATCACCATCGCCGAGCCGGTAGGCATCATCTGCGGTATCGTACCGACCACCAACCCGACTTCCACGGCTATCTTCAAGGCCCTCATCTCCCTGAAGACCCGCAACGCCATCATCTTCTCCCCGCACCCCCGCGCCAAGAACTCCACCAATACCGCAGCCAAGCTGGTACTGGATGCAGCCATCGCCGCAGGTGCCCCGAAGAACATCATCGGCTGGATCGATCAACCGTCCGTTGAACTGTCCAACGCCCTGATGAAGCACAACGACATCAACCTTATTCTGGCCACCGGTGGCCCGGGCATGGTGAAGGCCGCTTACTCCTCAGGCAAGCCCGCCATCGGCGTGGGTGCCGGTAACGTACCCATCGTTATCGACGAAACCGCCGACATCAAGCGTGCCGTCGCCTCCATCCTGATGTCCAAAACCTTCGACAACGGCGTGGTCTGTGCGTCCGAGCAGGCCGTCATCGTGGTCGACTCCATCTATAACCAGGTCAAGGAGCGTTTCGCAACTCACGCCGGCTACATCCTCTCCAAGGACGAAGCCGACAAGGTGCGTAAAGTTCTGCTGATCAACGGCGCCCTGAACGCCGACATCGTGGGCCAGCCCGCCACCAAGATCGCCGCCATGGCCGGTGTGACCGTGCCTGCCACCACCAAGATCCTCATCGGTGAAGGTCTGGAGCTGTGTGCAGAAGACGAGTTCGCTCACGAGAAACTCTCCCCGACCCTGGGTATGTTCCGCGCCAAGAACTTCGAAGAAGCCGTCGAAATGGCCTGCGACATGGTCAACATCGGTGGTATCGGCCACACCTCCGGCCTCTACACCGACCAGGATCGCAACGCCGACCGCATCAAGTACTTCGGCGACAAGATGAAGACTGCCCGTATCCTCATCAACACCCCCTCCACCCAGGGCGGTATCGGTGACCTGTACAACTTCGCGCTCGCCCCGTCCCTGACCCTGGGTTGCGGCTCCTGGAGTGGTAACTCCATCTCCGAGAACGTCGGTCCCAAGCACCTGATCAACAAGAAGACAGTCGCAAAACGGGCAGAAAATATGCTGTGGCACAAACTTCCGAAATCCATCTACTTCCGTCGTGGCTCCCTGCCGATCGCCCTGGGCGACCTGGAAGGCAAGAAGCGCGCCATGGTGGTCACCGACCGTTTCCTGTTCAACAACGGCTATGCCGATGAAGTGGTTCGTCTGCTCAAGAAGCTGAACATGGAAGTGGAAATCTTCTACGAAGTGGAAGCTGACCCCACCCTGTCCGTGGTACGCAAGGGCGCCGAGATGGCGAACTCCTTCAAGCCGGACGTGATCGTCGCCCTGGGCGGTGGTTCACCCATGGATGCCGCCAAGATCATGTGGGTCATGTACGAGCACCCGGACACCGCGTTCGAAGACCTGGCCATGCGCTTCATGGACATCCGCAAGCGTATCTACAAGTTCCCGAAAATGGGCGTGAAGGCCGAACTGGTCTGCATCACCACCACTTCCGGTACCGGTTCTGAAGTGACCCCGTTTGCGGTCGTGACCGACGACGCCACCGGCATGAAGTACCCGCTGGCCGACTACGAGCTGACCCCGAACATGGCCATCGTGGATGCCAACCTGGTCATGGGCATGCCCAAATCCCTGTGCGCCTTCGGTGGTATCGATGCCGTGACCCACGCCATGGAAGCCTATGTGTCCGTGCTGGCCAACGAGTACTCCGACGGTCAGGCGCTGCAAGCCCTGAAACTGCTGAAAGAGTATCTGCCATCCAGCTACCAGAACGGTGCCAACGACCCGGTTGCCCGCGAGAAGGTGCACAACGCCGCCACCATCGCCGGTATCGCGTTCGCCAACGCCTTCCTGGGTGTGTGCCACTCCATGGCCCACAAGCTGGGTGCCGAGTTCCACATCCCGCACGGCCTGGCCAACGCCCTGCTGATCAGCAACGTCATCCGCTACAACGCGAACGACAACCCGACCAAGCAGACCGCGTTCTCCCAGTACGACCGTCCGCAGGCTCGTCGTCGCTACGCCGAAGTGGCCGACCATCTGGGTCTGACTGCTGCCGGTGACCGCACCGCGGCCAAGATCGAGAAACTGCTGACCTGGCTGGACGAGCTGAAAGCGACTCTGGGCATCCCGGCCTCCATCCGTGAAGCCGGCGTAAACGAGACCGACTTCCTGGCCAAGGTTGACCAGCTGGCGCTGGAAGCCTTCGATGACCAGTGCACCGGCGCCAACCCGCGCTACCCGCTGATCACCGAGCTCAAAGCCATCCTGATGGACACCTACTATGGCCGTCCCTTCATCGAGGAAGCTCAGGTGGCGACCAAGGTTGAGGTCAAAGTCGACGCCAAGGTAGACAGCAAGAAAAAATCCAAGGCCTGATAACCGCTTCGGATGACAAGAGCCCGCGCACATGCGCGGGCTTTTTTGTTTGTCTATCTGTTTAATTTTGCTAGCTTGTTGATAGGCAAATTCGACAGAAGAGCGAGTCTATGGCGCTGATACAGGCCTCCATCGAGCAGTTGAAAATCGGCCATTACATCCATCTCCCCACGGGATGGACCAACCACCCTTTCATGTTCAATGCCTTCAAGATCCGCGACCAGCAGCAGCTCGACATCCTCCGTCACCTCGAACTCACCCTGCTGATGGTGGATCCCGACAAGAGCGATCTCCCCGTCGAGCCCCTCCTGCGTGCAGAGCCAGCCCCTTCATTTGAGCTCGGTGCGACGCAAGATGCCTCCCCCCTTCCGACCGAATCCACATTCGACGAGAAGGCCTTTCGCCGGTCCCTGCGCACCGCCGACAAGGCATTCGGCCAATCCCTGTCAGATCTTCGTGACGCCCTCGGCGCCCTCAATCTCAAGCCCGACGAGGGGCTGGCCAACACCGCCCAGATGGTGCGCATCGTCGCCACCCGCCTCGCCGACCATCAGGGACCTCTGGGTTTGCACCTCATTCGCAGCCAGCACACGGACATCCTGCTGCAACACAGCCTGAGCGTGGCCTTCATCGCCATGCTGATGGCAAGGGAGCTCGGCATGAGCCATATCGAGATCGAGGAGGCAGGGCTGGCCGGCCTGCTGCACGATATCGGCGAGCTCAAGATCCCGAGCCAGATCACCCAGAAACGGGGAGAACTCAGCAAGGCGGAGCTCAATTTTCTCAACATGCATCCCCAGTACGGGCTGGAGATGCTCAACCAGCTGCAGGCTTTCGAACCCAGGATCCGCGAGGTTGCCCATCTCCACCACGAGCGGCTGGACGGCAGCGGCTTTCCCCTCGGTATCCAGGGAGACAGGATCCCTCCCCTCGCCCGCCTCATCGGCCTGGTGGACTATTACGACGAACTGCTGCACCCACGCAGCGGCCTCCACCCGGCAGGGCCGAGTCAGGCCATCGGCCAGCTCTACAAGTTGTCCCAGAAGAAATTCGATCAAGATCTGGTCAGATTGTTGATAAAGGTGCTGGGGGTCTATCCGCCCGGATCCCTGGTGCGTCTGGAGGATGATACAGTGGCGCTGGTGTTATCGAGCGAACCCACCATGCCCCTCAAACCCAAGGTGCAACCCTACATCAAGGGGCAGCGCCCGGAAGCCGTGGCCATGATCGATCTGCGGGAAGATGAGAGAAGCATCATCGCCACCCTCAGGCAGGAGGAGCTGGATGAGGGGCAGCGGTTGTTTTTCCATCTAGGTCGACGCGTCTGCTACTATTTCGCCTTCTGAGTTATCCCCAGAAGCTGGGGATAACTCATTGGACAAACCTGAATAATTGCTCGAGCCCCCTCAAAACTGTCCGCCATTGGAGCTGGATAAAAAACGCCCAGCCAAAGGCCGGGCGGAGCATGCCACCTCCATGTGGCGTACCCAGCGGGCACACTCATGCTCTCTCCAGCAATATCAAGCGCCGCCCGGTTACACAAATATCAATTTAACGTGCTGATTTTATATGGTTTTATTTTTTCATTCTGGCAAACTTCCCCCGCCATGGGGCCGAGTCCTGCAGCAAGACAGGATCTTGCTCACAGTACGCCCCGGTGACGTTCTGGCCCGGGATGATTCTTGAGGAAGGTTTTTTATGCAATTAGTCCTCTCCCTGCTCCAGCAGATGAGCGTCAGCCTGGTGATCGCCTACCTCTTCTCCAAGAGTCCCTTGCTGCGCCCACTGGCCAACTACTCGGTCAGGCTTCCTCACAAGATACTGATATACGTTATCTTCTCCTGTTTCTGCATACTGGGCACCTATGTGGGGCTGGATATCGACGATGCCATCGCCAATACCCGTGCCGTCGGCGCCGTGCTGGGAGGACTGCTGGGAGGCCCTCTGGTGGGCTTCCTGGTGGGACTGACCGGGGGTCTGCATCGCTATACCCTGGGCGGCTTTACCGATCTCGCCTGCGCCATCTCCACCACGTGCGAGGGGCTGTTGGGCGGCCTGGTGCACTGGCGGCTGATGCAAACGAACCGGGTGGATGCGCTGTTCCAGCCCCGGATTGCCTTCTTCACCACCTTTGCGGCCGAGATCATGCAGATGCTCATCATCCTGCTGGTCGCCACCCCGTTCGACAAGTCCCTGCTGCTGGTGCGCACCATCGCCACCCCCATGATCCTCGCCAACGCCTGTGGTGCGGCACTCTTCATCAGCATGATCCGCGACCAGCAGCGAATGTACGAGAAGTTCTCCCGGGTCTTTTCGGCCAAGGCGCTCACCATAGCCAACCGTACCCTGGGGATCATGACCCAGGGCTTCACTCCCGAGGCGAGCCGCAAGATAGCCCATATCGTGCAGGAGGAGACCGGGGTTGGCGCCGTCGCCATCACGGACACCGACAAGATCCTCGCCTTCATCGGCACGGGGGAGGATCACCACAAACCGGGTACCCCCATCACGTCCGCCATCACCCTGCAGGCCATCGCCCAGAACAAGGTGCTGTTTGCCGATGGCAACCGCCACCCCTATCGCTGCAGCATCTCCCCCCAATGCCAGCTCGGCTCCGTGCTGGTGATCCCGCTACAGGGAGACAGAGGCGTGATCGGCACCATCAAGCTCTATGAACCCAAGAAGCGGCTCTTCCTCAAGATCAACCACACCCTGGGGGAAGGGATAGCCAACCTGCTGTCACAACAGTTGCTGAGCGGGCGGCTGGAGCAGCAGCAGCGATTGCTGGTCCAGTCAGAGCTCAAGCTCGTTCAGGCGCAGATCAATCCCCATTTTCTGTTCAATACCCTCAATACCATCAGTGCCATCACCCGGCGCGACCCCGAACGGGCACGTCAGCTGTTGCTGCATCTGTCGCTGTTCTTTCGCAAGAACCTCAAGCGCCAGAACGATCTGGCCACCCTGCAGGAAGAACAGGAGCACTGCCAATCCTATCTGGAGATAGAACAGGCACGCTTTGGCGAGCGCCTGACCGTCATCAACGAGATCCCGCCGCACCTAGCCGACGTGCAACTGCCGAGCTTCACCCTGCAGCCCCTCATCGAGAATGCCATCAAGCACGGGACCGGCTCCCTGCTCGAACAGGGACGGATCCGGCTCTTCGCCGAGGAGGACCAGGACAGTGTCACCCTCTGCGTGGAGGACAATGCCGGGGCCTGGCCACCGGGTTCACAGGGCGATGGCCTTGGCATGAGCATTGTGGACAGACGGCTCAGGAGTGCCTTCGGCGAGCGCTTTGGCATCCGGGTGCAGTGTGAGCCTGAGCAGTGGACCCGGGTCTCGTTCACCCTGCCCAGACAGCCGCAATCCCCTTCCAAGGAGCCGACATGATCCGCACCCTGATCGTCGACGATGAACCCTATGCCCGCGAGGAACTGGCCGAGCTGCTCGGCAGCGATCCCGACATCGAGATCCTGGGCTCGGCCGCCAATGCCATCGAGGCACTTGGCCTCATCCAGCGGTTCAAACCGGACGTGGTATTTCTCGACATCCAGATGCCCAAACTCAGCGGCATGGAGCTGGTGGCCATGCTCGATCCCCTGCCCCGCATCGTGTTTGTCACCGCGTTCGATGAGTACGCCATCCAGGCTTTCGAGGAGAACGCCTTCGACTATCTGCTCAAGCCAGTAGAGCCTGCCCGCCTCGCCAAGACGCTAAGCCGCCTGCGCCAGGATCTCAGCCCCCAGCCGGTGGCGGCGCTGGCGCCGGCCATTCGCCACATCCCCGGCTATCTGCACAACCGGGTACGGCTGTTGCCCATCGAACAGGTAGAGTATGCCTTCTCGGATCTCGGCGGCGTGCACGTCGCCTGTCAGGGCGAGCTGTTTCACACCCAGCTCACCCTGAAATCCCTGGAGGAAAAGACCCCGCTGCTGCGCTGCCATCGTCAGTATCTGGTGGCCCCTGGCGCGATTTTCGAGATCCAGTTGCTGGAAAACCAGCTGGCCCAGATAGTCACGCCAAGCGGCGCCCGGGTGCCGGTCAGCCGACGCTATCTCAAGGAGCTCAAGGACGATCTGGGGCTGGAGTAAGGACGCCCGCTGTGCGCCGGATCACAGCAGGCGACCGCTCGGGTCGCCATGTCGCCGCTCACCCGCTTTTACCTGCCGTTAACAGAAGTCCCCACCTAGACTGACCGCGCACACCATAAAATAACAATGCTGGAGCGTAACAATGATCTGGTTCTTCCTCTGTGTCGGTCTGCTGGTCGCGGGCTACTTCATCTACGGCAAATTCGTCGAGCGGATATTCGGCCCGAAACCCGAACTTGCCACCCCCGCCATCACCATGGCCGATGGCGTGGACTATGTCCCCATGTCGGACAAGAAAGTCTACCTGGTTCAACTGCTCAACATCGCCGGCGTCGGCCCCATCTTCGGCCCCATACTCGGCGCCCTCTACGGCCCGGTCGCCATGCTCTGGATAGTGTTCGGCTGCATCTTTGCGGGCGCGGTACACGACTACTTCTCCGGCATGCTGTCGGTGCGCGCCAAGGGCGCCTCTGTGCCGACCGTGGTCGGTGAACACCTCGGCACTGCCGCCAAGCACTTCATGAACCTGTTCGCCGTGGTGCTGCTGATGCTGGTGGGCGTGGTCTTCGTGCTGAGCCCGGCGGGCCTCCTGGCCAACCTCACCTCCACCGACCTGGTCTACTGGATCGTGGCGATCTTTGCCTACTACATCCTCGCCACCATAGTCCCCATCGACCAGATCATCGGCCGCTTCTATCCCATCTTCGGCGCCCTGCTGGTGTTCATGTCGGTCGGTCTCATCGTCGGCCTCATCGTCTCGGGCAAGGGCTTCTACAACACCGGGATGGACTTCTCCAACCTGCACCCGACCGAGCTGCCGCTCTGGCCGCTGCTGTTCATCACCATCGCCTGCGGCGCGGTCTCGGGCTTCCACGCCACCCAGTCTCCGCTGATGGCGCGCTGCATGCAGAACGAGAAGTCCGGCCGTTTCATCTTCTACGGCGCCATGATAGGTGAAGGCATCATCGCCCTTATCTGGTGCACCCTGGGTCTCTCCTTCTACGACAGCACCGAAGCGCTCAACGCCACCATGGCCAACGGCGGCCCGGCGGCTGTGGTACACGAAGTCTCCACCAGCCTGCTCGGCACCGTCGGCGGCATCCTCGCCATCCTGGGCGTGGTAATCCTGCCCATCACCTCGGGTGACACCGCGTTTCGCAGTGCCCGCCTCATCGTGGCGGACTTCCTGAAGATGACCCAGAAGCCGCTGGCCAAGCGTCTGCTGATCGCCATCCCCATGTTCATCCTCGGCTTCATCATCTCCAAGGCCGAGTTCGGGGTGATCTGGCGCTACTTCGGCTGGGCCAACCAGACCACGGCCGTCATCATGCTGTGGGCTGCGGCTGCCTACCTCATCAAGGAGGGCAAGCTGCACTGGATCTGCACCATCCCCGCCATCTTCATGACCGCCGTGGTGATCACCTACCTGGCCAACGCCCCCATCGGTTTCGGGCTGGCGATGAACGTATCCACCATCATCGGTCTGGTGAGCACGGCCCTGATCACCCTGGCCTTCCTGATAAAGTTCAGGCCCTCCCAGCTGAGGGAAGCCAAGGAGAGCTGAGTCGCGAGACTGCACTTTCCCCATGACAAGAGGCCCGGCATTGCTGCCGGGCCTCTTCATTTTCCAGGGGCTTACCCTTTGCTGGTCGCTCCGGGCCCCTCGGCAGGCGCCTGGTACCAGTGCTCCCTGGCCACCAGCACCGCCTGCTCCGGCTGGGCAATGAAGTTGGGGGACATGATCTGCACTCCAAACTCGTTGAACACATCCTGGATATGCCCGTGAAGCTCCGTCTTGACCACGGCAGGCAGCAGGCCGTCTTTCATCCGTACCTGCAGCTCATATTCCACGTACCAATCCTGCAGATTCAGCTGGCGCACCAGAGGCGGCTCGTCCTGGTTGAGTTGGGTGCAGCGCCGGGCCGCCAGCTCCAGCATGGCATGCACCTGGCGCCAGGGCGCATCGTAGCCGATGGTCACCTTGGTCAGCAGTGCGATCCCCTTCTCCCCCGCCAGCCGCGTCAGGTTCACCACCTTGCCCCCCACCACCACGGCGTTGGGCAGTGTGACCTCGTGATCCTGACGTGTCACCAGCTTGGTGGAGAGGGCATTGAGCTCGCTCACCATCCCCTCCACCTCGCCAATCTGCACCAGATCGCCGGGTCGCAGGGCACGAGAATAGATGAGCACCAGGCCACTCATGGCATGGTTCATGATCCCCGCCGATCCCAGGGTCACCATCAGGCCAAAGAAGACACTGATCCCCTTGAAGGCGTCGGAGTCGGCACCGGGCAGATAGGGGTAGGCCACCGTCAGGGCAAACAGCCAGATCACCACGGAGAGTAGCCGCCGGGTGGCCCCAATGGTCTCGGCGTGCAACCCCTGCACACGAAACTGTCCCTGCTCGATGCGATCGAAGAGAATGGCCAGCATCCGGATGAAGAAGCGGGTGATGGCGACAATCAACAGCACGGTCACCAGGCCGGGCATGGCCGCAATCATGCCCTCCAGCATGTCGCCGCACAGAGTAAACAGGGAGTCACCCAGTTGCTCGCTCCAGGCCCGGGTATGGGGGAAGAGGCCGAGCACATAGGTGAGCCAGCCATAGGTGAGCATGAAGAGCAGCAGCAGGGTCAGGAGGCCGAGCAAGCGGACCTCCACGTTGCCCGCTACTTGACGCCACTGGTGGGGGATCAATCCCTTCTGCAGCAGCAGACGATTGGCGAGCCACTTCCTGACCCGCCGATGCCCCCATTGCAGCGACCAGATGAGGCCGAAGAAGAGCACGCTGGCCAGGAGCGCCATGCCGCCAGCCTTCACCAGATAGGGGGTCGAGTGTAACTCAAGGTATTTGAGGCGTACCCTGTCGAGCCGCTGCCGGACAAGCTCGCTAGCCTGCTCCAGCGTCAGCTCGTCGAGAGCCTCCAGGTCGCCTTCCACCAGCACCAGGATCCGCTTGCCGTTGACCATAAACTCCCGCGTTTCCTGACCTTGCCGGCTGCCTTTGAGAACGGTGATAGGAGGGATCAGGTCGGCGGGATCCAGACGCTGGATCCGTTCATGGGTCAATCGGACCCTGGCCGCTCCGTCCAGGCGGCCAAACTTGGCCTGGAGCATGACGATGGGTTCGTGAAGCAACACCAGTGTCTGTGCCTTCTCCTGCTCGGTTGGCTCCAGCCTGGGCTCTGCTGCCCACGGCCTGCCAATCAACGTGATATTGAACAACAGCAACACCGCCAACCAGCGGCTTATCCTGCATCGCCTCTCCATCGCACCACCCTTTTATGCTACGAGACATACGAATCTCTTTCCTGATTGATTTTATAGAAGGAAATTCATGGCGCATGATAAATAACCAAGCGTTTAACCGAGCCTGTACCGGAATATCAACTCCCCGGTTGCACTATTGCACTCAGCTAATATGCTGTCATCATGGCCGGATGCCTTGTCTAGACGAAACAAGGCATTACCTCGCGACTAAGATGGGAGAAATCGATGGTACTTGATTACATTGCCCTGGGAATATTGGTGTTCGTCGTCTTGGTCATGTTCTACGGGATCATCGTCATCCACGACATTCCGTATGAGATTGCCAAACATCGCAATCACCCCCACCAGGATGCTATTCACGTGGCCGGCTGGGTCAGCCTGTTCACCCTGCATGTGCTCTGGCCTTTCCTCTGGATCTGGGCCACTGTGTATCGTCCCGATCGCGGCTGGGGCTTCAATCAACGATTGCAGAAAGACGAAGATGAGATCAACGCGCTCAAGCAAGAGCTTGCCGCCCTGCAGGCCCGCATGACCACGCTCGAACAGACCGACAAATAGGTAATCTTTCATGGACTTGCTACTTATCCTCACCTATACGGCCATCTGTGTAGGGATTTTCAAGATCTTCAAGATCCCGCTAAACAAGTGGACTGTACCGACCGCCGTGCTCGGCGGTGTCTTCATCATCGGCGCCCTCATCGTCCTGATGAACTACAACCACCCCTATTCCGAACTGGCGCGCAATTACTACGTCTCCACCCCCGTCGTTCCCCTGGTCAAGGGTCGCGTGATCGAGGTGCCGGTCAAGGCCAACCAGCCGGTCAAGCAGGGTGATGTGCTGTTTCGCCTCGATGCTGTGCCCTTCCAGGAGAAAGTCGCCAGCCTGACCGCACGGCTCGCCTCCAACAAGGATTTCCTCAAAGCCCTCGATGCCAGACTGCGCTCCGCCAGCCTGGACCGGGATCGTGCTCAGGAGCTGATGCGTCGCGGCATCGGCAAGCAGCGGGATCTCGACGTGACCCAGGCCAACGTGGACGACATCGTCGCCCAGATTGACCAGCAGAAGGCGTCGCTGGATGACTTGAGCGCCCAGCTCAACATCGCCAAGTACGAGCTGGCTCAGACCGTGGTCTATGCCCCGAGCGACGGCCACGTGGTGCAGCTGGCGCTGCGTCCGGGCATGATCGCCACCCCCTTCATGTATCGCCCCGTGATGACCTTCATCCATGAAGATGAAAATGCCTACGTCGGCTGGTTCTGGCAAAACAGCATGCAGCGGCTCAAGGATGGCGATGAGGCCGAGGTGGTACTGGACGGTATCCCAGGCAAGATATTCAAGGCCAGGGTGCTGTCGGTGATCCCCGCCATGGCACCAGGCAACATCCAGGCCCAGGCAGGTCTCATCGATCAGACCACAGCCCAGGTACCGGGCCGCCTGCCCATCATCCTTGAGATCACCGACCCCGAGTGGGCCAAGTATCAGGTGATCGCGGGCTCCAGCGGCCAGGCAGCCATCTACACCGAGCATGTCCACCATGTGGCCATCATGCGCAAGATCCTGATGCGCATGGGTAGCTGGCTCAATTACCTGTTCCCCTTCCACTAAGCGCGCCTTGGTGGTACCTGCGGGCCGGCAATCATGCCGGCCCGCTGTTTTTGTGGCCCCAAGATCCCTATAATGGCGCCATCCTGCGCCGCACCATGTCCAAACACCACCCCCTCATGTTCGTTCTCAGACCCTATCAAACCGACGCCGTCAACGCCGTGATCAGCCACTTTCGCAAGCACCCGGATCCCGCCGTGGTGGTGCTGCCCACCGGGGCGGGCAAGAGTCTGGTGATCGCCGAACTGGCACGCAAGGCCCGTGGTCGGGTGCTGGTGCTGGCCCACGTCAAGGAACTGGTGGAGCAGAACCACGCCAAGTACGAGGCCTGGGGACTCAAGGCCGACATCTTTGCCGCAGGGCTCGCCCGCAAGGAGGCGAGCGCCCAGGTGGTGTTCGGCTCGGTGCAGTCGGTGGCGCGCAATCTGGATACCTTCGACGGCGCCTTCTCGCTGCTCATCATCGACGAGTGTCACCGGGTCTCGCTAGATGACGACAGCCAGTACCATCAGGTGTTAGGCCATCTCAAGGCCGCCAATCCGGCCCTCAAGATCCTCGGTCTCACCGCCACGCCCTATCGGCTCGGGCTGGGCTGGATCTACCGGCGCCACTACCACGGCATGGTCAAGAGTCACGGCGAGCGGCTGTTTGGCGACTGTGTGTTCGAGCTGCCGCTGCGTTTCATGGTCAAAAATGGTTACCTGACGCCACCGCGCATGATCGATGCCCCCATAGTCCACTACGACTTCAGCAAGCTGGTGGCGCGGGAGAACGGTCTGTTCAGCGAGGCAGACCTCAATGGCGAGCTCAAACGCCAGCAGCGGGTTACCCCCCATATCCTGAACCAGGTGCTGGAATATGCCCGCGAGCGCCAGGGGGTGATGATCTTCGCCGCCACCGTCGAACACGCCCGGGAAATTCAGGGGCTGCTGCAGGCAAAAGCCCAGACGGCGGCCCTCGTCACCGGCGAGACGCCGGGGCCGGAGCGCGATGCCCTCATCCATGCCTTCAAGGGGCGGGAGATCAAGTTTCTGGTCAATGTAGCGGTGCTCACCACCGGTTTCGATGCCCCTCACGTCGATCTCATCGTGATGCTGCGCCCCACGGAATCGGTGTCCCTCTATCAGCAGATCGTGGGCCGGGGCCTGCGTCTCTCGCCGGGCAAGACCGACTGTCTGGTGCTCGACTACGCGGGCAACAACTTCAACCTGTTCGCCCCCGAGGTGGGGGAGCCCAGACCCCACGCCGGTACAGAGCCGGTGCAGGTGCCCTGCCCCGCCTGCGGCTTTGCCAACACCTTCTGGGGAAAAACCGACGAGGAGGGCAAGGTGATCGAGCACTACGGCCGCCGCTGTCAGGGGCTGTTTGAAGATGACGAGGGCCACCGCGAGGAGTGCGACTACCGCTTTCGCGCCAAGATCTGTCCCGCTTGCGGCGCCGAAAACGACATCGCCGCCCGCCGCTGCCAGAGTTGCGATCAGCTGCTGGTGGATCCGGATGACAAGCTCAAGGAGGCGCTCAATCTCAAGGATTGCATGGTGATCCGCTGCGCGGGACTCACCCTCACCGCAGGGCGCGGCAAACAGGGAGAACGGCTGGAAGTGACCTATCACGATGAGGACGGTCTCACCCTGACGGAGTACTTCGCCTTTCATACCAGCGGTGCACGACGCTTGTTTCAACAACACTTTGTGCGCCATCATTGGCCCGCCCCGGGCCTGGAGCCCGAATTCACCACCCTGGCGAGCGTGCTGGCCGTATCGAACCAGTTTCGTCACCCGGATTTCGTCATCGCCCGCAAGTCTGGGCGTTTCTGGCAGGTGAAGGAGAAAATTTTTGACTATGAAGGGCGGTACCGCACTGCCAACTCACTCGCCTAGCCACATCGTCTGGCGGGCAAATGACAGTAACCAGGTTTGATTATCAGGGGCGCTTCGCACTGCCGGCGCCCTTCGTTCAGTTAGAGGATCCTATGCAGCGGCTGTTGATTGGTTTTTGTGCTCTCTTTTCTCTGGTGGCCCAGGCCACCCCGCTGACCCCGCCCAAGGGGGGCCAGTACGCCGTCATCGTCCAGGGCAACAACGGGGTGGAGTTTGCCCGTCACGCCGACGACATGATAGCCCCCGCCTCCACCATGAAGGTGCTGACCGCCCTGGCCGCCCGCCTCGAGCTCGGCGCCGACTTCCGTTTCGCCACCGACATCCAGGCACAGCCCGGCGCCAGGCAGGGCAATGCCATCAATGGCGACATCTGGATCAACTTCGTCGGCGACCCCACCCTGTCGCGGATGGATCTGGTGGCCCTGTTCAAGCAGCTCGGCGTCACCCGCATCCAGGGCAACGTCTACGTCAACACCGGCGCCTACAACGGCTATGAGCGTGGCAACGGCTGGTCCTGGGGGGATCAGACCCTCTGCTTCGCGGCTCCCGTCTCGGCCGTCATCATCGACAAGAACTGTGCCTACGGCACCGTCACCGCCACCCAGATTGGCAAGCCTGCCGTGGGCAACGTCGCCACCGGCGTCCCCATCGGCATCGGCGCCGACAACGTGGAGGTGATGAGCTATGGCGACATGGCGCGTCAGTTCTGCGCCCTGGAAGTGGACATGGCCAAGGGCAACTTCTACGAGCTCAAGGGCTGCATCACCCCGAACAAGGAGCCGCAGGGGCTGCGCTTTGCCATCCACGACGTGGAAGCCTGGGGCTGGGACAACATCCGCTGGGCCATGAACCGTGCCGGGATCAGCCACGACGGCCTGCTGCGGGTCACCCACAAGACACCGGTTGGCGCCGAGACGCTGGCCACCCACTACTCGGTTTCCCTGCCGGTGATGCTTGCCAAGATGCTGAAGAAATCCGACAACCTCTACGCCGACACCTTCCTCAAAACCGTGGGTCGTCACTACTACAACAAGCCGGGCAGCTATCGCAGCGGCACCATGGCGGTGCGCGCCATCCTGACCAAGCACGGCATCGATCTGGGCAACGCCACCCTGGCCGACGGCTCCGGCCTCTCCGCCCACAATCTCATCAGTGCACGCCAGATGCTGTCGGTGCTCCACTTCATCCAGACGAACGACGCCGAGCTCGACTTCATCAAGCTGCTGCCAAGCTCCCAGGTGGACGGCACCCTGGCCTGGCGACGCAGCGTCACCGCCCCCATGATGAAGAACAAGGTGCACGCCAAGACAGGTACCATCACCGGCACCTCCAACCTAGCCGGTTTCATCGACACCGCGGGTGGCCAGCGCAAGGCGTTTGTCATGTTCCAGCGCGGCCTCTCCCAGGATCCGGCGACCCACGAGCGCTACCGCGCCAGCAAGGCCGCCTGGCCCTGGACCGTCTTCGAAAAGGGTGTGCTGGAGAGCATCTATCAGCAGCAGCCCATCCAGATTGCCGAACAGTGATGAACAATATGGGTGGCCTTGCCAGCAAGGCTGCCCCATCACCTGGACAGTGTTCGAGAAAGGGGTGCTGGAGAGCATCTATCAGCAGCAACCCATCCAGATTGCCGAACAGTAAGTCTGGCTTGAGGAGGGACCCCCCTCGCCGCTGCCAATTCAGAATGCCGTGCCAGGTGCCGCCCCCTGTGGCGGCACCTGTCCGGGGTGCAATCGAGCACGGCGAATAGACGTATCGGAATTTTCAGCTTTGACTGGCCAGGAGCCGAGGCTATGCTGTCGCCAGCCTCGTCTCAACGGCCTTATCTAACGGAGAGAAAAGATGTTTGTAGAAATTTATGGTCGCCCGGGTTGCCCTTATTGCGTTCGTGCCAAGCAGGTTGCCGAGCAGCTGACCGAGGAGCGCGATGACTTCGAGTTCCGCTATGTGGACATCAACGTCGCCGGTCTTACCAAGGACGATCTCGCCGCCAAGGCGGGCAAGCCCGTCACCACGGTGCCGCAGATCTTCCTGGACGAGCAGCACATCGGTGGTTGTACCGATTTCGAAGCCTATGCCAGAGCCAATCTGGGTCTGTAAGACAGTTTTCCCAATGCAAAAGGCGCCTCAGGCGCCTTTTTTCATTTTTCATGGCAACGAGCCAGGCTCACGCCACCGGCGTGAAGCGGCTCACCACCTGCCCTTGATGCTCGATCCACTCCATGAACATGGCGACCGGGCGGGCATAGACCTGACCATCCTGCTCGGATTGGTAGACAACCAGCTGTTCCTGGGTTTCGGTGTGCAGGGCCAGGGCGAGCACTTGATAGTAACCCCCCTTGAAGTGGCGGTAGCGACCGGTGGCAGGTGCGTGCATGAAGAGCCTCGATGACAGGATGAAAAGACGCCATGAGCTGCGCGCGCACTAGGCCGGCAGCAGGGGTTGGAGCAGATTTTTCCCCCAGCCAATCGTGCCAGATGAGGTGGATAATTCAATACACTCTTACTGCTTTATGAACCTCGCCCTCATCTTTCACTAGTCTCGCGAGAGAGAGGCAAACGATCCTGCTGAATTTAACAGACTAGCAACCCTGTTTCAGGGGTAAATATCAGGGATTTATTCCATAAATTAGATTGTTCTAGCATTCAATTCTGTGAAGAATAGGGGTAGAGAAATTTGATACTAAAAAAAGCTTTTCTGCCAACGCGCCCCCAGGGGAAGGAATCACGCTCACCATGTTCACTATCGACAAGTCGCACAAGCTCGACGATGTCTGCTATGACATTCGCGGCCCGGTGCATAAAGAGGCCCGCCGTCTCGAGGACGAAGGCCACCGCATCATCAAGCTCAACATCGGCAACCCGGCCCCGTTCGGCTTCGATGCGCCGGAAGAGATCATCAAGGATGTGATCCTCAACATGCCCCAGAGCCAGGGCTACTGCGACTCCAAGGGTCTCTTCTCGGCCCGCAAGGCGGTGATGCAGTATTACCAGCAAAAGGGGATGCGCAAGGTCGACATCGACGACATCTACATCGGCAATGGCGCCAGCGAACTCATCGTCATGGCCATGCAGGCGCTGCTCAACAACGGCGACGAGATGCTGGTGCCCTCCCCCGACTACCCGCTGTGGACCGCCGCCGTCACCCTCTCCGGTGGCCATGCGGTGCACTACCGCTGCGATGAGGGGGCCGACTGGCATCCGGATCTGGACGACATCCGCGCCCGCATCACCCCGCGCACCCGCGGCCTGGTGCTGATCAACCCGAACAACCCGACCGGCGCCGTCTACGGCAGCGAATTTCAGCTGGAACTGATCGAGATAGCCCGCCAGCACAATCTCATCATCTTCGCCGACGAGATCTACGACAAGATCCTCTACGACGACATCTCCCACACCAGCGTCTGCACCCAGTGTGACGACGTCATGGTGGTGACCTTCAACGGCCTCTCCAAAGCCTACCGCGCCTGTGGTTTCCGTCAGGGCTGGATGGTCATCACCGGGCCCAAGGGCCGCGCCAGAGGGTATATCGAAGGGCTGGAGATGCTGGCCTCCATGCGGCTCTGTGCCAACGTGCCCATGCAGCACGCCATCCAGACCGCCCTGGGTGGCTATCAGAGCATCAACGAGCTGATCCTGCCGGGCGGCCGCCTGCGCCGCCAGCGGGACAAGGCCTGGGAGCTCTTGAACGAAATCCCCGGCGTCTCCTGCGTCAAGCCCAAAGGGGCGCTCTACATGTTCCCGCGTCTGGATCCCAAGGTGTATGACATCCGCGACGACCAGAAGATGGTGTTCGATCTGTTGCAGCAGGAGAAGCTCTTGCTGGTGCAGGGCACCGGCTTCAACTGGCCCGCGCCGGATCACTTCCGGCTGGTGTTCCTGCCCCGGGAAGAGGAGCTGGAAGAGGCCATCGGCCGCCTCGCCCGCTTCCTCAAGAGCTACAAGCAGTAAGCTCCACTCATCAAAAAGGCTCCCTCGGGAGCCTTTTTGTTATCTGTCGTTTTTTATCCGTGCCGTCAGCCGTGCAGAAGGGCGCCAGCCACCAGCACCCCCATGGTGATGAGAGCGACGCCCAGGATGAAGGGCAGTACCCAGCGCACGAAGCGATCGTAGGGGATCCTGGCGAGCGCCAACCCCGCCACCAGGTGGGCGGCGGTGGGAGCGAACAGGTTGATCCAGCCGGAGGCAGACTGATAGGAGGTGATCACCAGATCCCGCGAGATGCCGGAGAAGTCCGCCAGCGGCCCCATCAGCGGCATGGAGACGGTCGCCAGCCCCGAGGTGGAGGGGATGAAGAAGCTCAGGATGATGTGCACCAGATAGGCCATCAGGATGAAGACCGACGACGACAGCCCGCTCACCAGCCCCTCGGCCCAGTGCAATATGGTGTCGATGATGACGCCTTGCTCCATCACCACATAGATACCCCGCGCCACCGCGACCACCAGGGCCACCCCGATGAGATCCCGTGCACCGTTGAGGAAGGTCGCCACATAGTTGGACTCCGGCATCCGGTTGATGATCGCAATCAGGATGGAGGCGCTGAAGAACAGGGTGGAGAGCTCGTCGAACCACCAGCCTAAGGTAGGCAGCAGATCGATGCCCAGATCCGACCAGGGCACCACGGCATAGATCATCAGCAGGAAGGTGCCGAAGAAGACCAGCATGGTGAGCTTCTGCTTGCCGGTGAAGGCGAGATTGCCGCTCTTCATCTGGGAAAACTCGTCGTCATAGACGATGTCGGCCAGCACGGAGCGGGACTTGTCCTGCTGCACCTGCTTGGCGTAGCGCATCACGAACCAGGAGGCGAAGATCACCAGCAGCAGCCACTGGATGACCCGCAGGCCAATCCCCTCACCGATGGGAATGCCGGCAAAACCGGAGGCGATGCCGGTGGCAAACGGGTTGACGGTGGAGGCCAGCACCCCGACCCCGGAGCCGAGCAATATGATCCCCGCCGCCACCATGCGATCGAAGCCAGCGGCCATCATCACCGGCACGATGAGCGCCCAGAAGGCCACCGTCTCCTCCGCCATGCCGAAGGTGGAGCCACCGAGGGCGAACAAAGCGATCAGCACAGGAATAAGCAGCCGCTCGCGCCCGGCGAAGGCGCGCACTATGGCCCCCACCCCGGCATCGAGCGCCCCGCTCTGCATGGTCACCGCCAGAAAGCCGCCGATGATGAGCACGAACAGCGCCACATCGGCCGCCTTGTGAAAGCCCTGGATCGGTGCCTTGAGCACCTCGAACACCCCCTGCGGTTGGGAGGGGAGCTCGGTGTAGCTGCCGGGCACCGGCAGCAGCCGCTCGTCGCCGCTGTAGTCGGCCACGGCCGCCGCCGCAACAGGCTGCTGGGTCTTGGCGGTCAGGTAGTTGTATTTGCCCGCCGGCAGCACCCAGGTCAGGGCCGCCATCAAGGCGATGATGATGAAAAGCAGGGTATAGACAGTGGGGAGTTGGCGCTTCTTGGGCGCCGCGGTTGATGTGGTCATAGCTTCCGTACCTCGGCAATGCCGTCATGTGATCCAAACAGCGCAAGCCTAGCGGGTTTGATATGGGAAAAAGGTGATCGTCGATAATAAAATTCCGCAACATGACGGGATTTTTGCCAAAAAAACAGGGCCCCGCAGGGCCCTGTTTTCACTTGAGTCAGGCTCAGAGCTCGACCACGTCGAATGTCACATCCGGATTCACATCCGCATCGTAATCGACCTCGTCCAGACCGAAACCGAACAGGCGCAGGAACTCCTGCTTGTAGCCGGCGTAGTCGGTGAGCTCGGACAGGTTCTCCGTGGTGATTGAGGGCCAGAGATCGCGGCAGGTCTGCTGCACGTCTTCACGCAGCTCCCAGTCATCCATGCGGATACGGGCCTGCTCGTCCAGCGCCAGATCAGCGCCGTACAGGCGGGTACGCAGCATGCGATCCACCTGCTCCATGCAGCCTTCGTGGATGCCCTTCTCCTTCATGATCTTGAAGGCCATGGAGATGTAGAGCGGCATCACCGGAATGGCTGAAGAGGCCTGGGTCACCACGGATTTCAGCACGGCCACGTGGGCAGTGCCGCCCTTGGCGGCCAGATCGCCACGAATGGCGGAGGCGGCGCGGTCCAGATCTTCCTTGGCGCGGCCCAGGGTACCATGCCAGTAGATGGGCCAGGTCAGATCGGTGCCGATGTAGGAGTAGGCCACGGACTTGGCGCCGTCGGCCAGCACGCCCGCATCACGCAGGGCAGCCATCCACAGCTCCCAATCCTGACCGCCCATGACGGTGATGGTGCTCTGGATCTCTTCCTCATTCGCCGGCTCGACGGTGGCGGTGATGATCTGATCCTTGTTGGTGTCGATGGCAGTGGAGGTGTAGACCTCACCGATCGGTTTGAGAGCAGAGCGCACAACTTCACCGGTATCCGGCATCTTGCGTACCGGGGAGGCCAGGGAGTAGACCACCAGATCGATTTGACCCAAATCCTGCTTGATGAGCTCGATCACCTTGGCGCGGCACTCGTGGGAGAAGGCGTCACCATTCACGCTCTTGGCGTAGAGGCCAGCCTCTTTGGCAGCCTTGTCGAAGGCGGCGGAGTTGTACCAGCCGGCGGAGCCCGTCTTGGTCTCGGAGCTCGGCTTTTCGAAGAAGACGCCAATGGTGGCGGCGCCGCTACCGAAGGCAGTGGCAATCCGGGAGGCCAGACCATAACCGGTGGAGGCGCCGATCACCAGTACCTTCTTGGGACCATTCTCGATGGTGCCCTTGGCCTGGGTGTAAGCAATCTGGCGACGAACATTGGCTTCACAACCGACCGGATGAGTGGTGGTGCAGATAAAGCCGCGAACCTTGGGTTTGATAATCATATGGGGTCTCGACACCGTTAAATGGATGAAATCGTGGCATAAGATACCTCATTGTGACCCGCTATGGTGCTCTGATGTGTTGAACTGCGGGGAAATGTAGCCCGCCGCGAAAAATGAAAAACACTTCTGGGTAAAACGATAAACAGAGCTCGGCCGCGTTTATCAAACTCGGTGAATCAGGAATCGCCAAGATTGAAAGGCGCTTAACAGAGACTTAAACCTCGATTTCATAGGTTGGTAAATCAGGGGCGGGCCCAATGATAGCACCACTCTGATAGAACGCCTTCTGGCCGATGGCCACACCTCCCCCTCGCACGATCACCACCCCCCCTCCCGGGGTCTCCAGTGTGGTACTGGTGACCGTCGTTGCACTGACGGTACCAACCAGCAACGGGTCGGCACCGGGTATCAGCTCCTGGAATTGCTTGAACAGGTTCATAAAAATCGCTCCACACTCAGTTGCTGGCGCACCGTCATGGCCCGGCCCTCCAATTCAACCGCGACCCTGACACCTCGGTTAAAGCCCTTCCAGCCATCCACCGCGAGCAACGCCCCGGGCAGGATGAGACCCGTATCGGCAGACAACGGCAGCTGGATGGTCTGGGTGCGCCTCGGCATGGTCTTGGCCAGCCCCACCACACCCTGAGCACGGGCCGCCACCACATCACACACCAGCGGGTGGGTGATGGCCGGTGCCTGCCGATCCCCTGCCGTGCCTTGGCGCAATACTCGTCCATTGATGCCCTGATGACCACCGCTGACATAGATGCCGTTCGCCGCCTGCCCCGGCTGGAAGTCGCTACCCAGCGTCGTGATGATGGCGCGGGGGATGGCCACGTCGGCCAGCGCCCCGTCGAGCTGCCAGGGCACGGTCGGATAGCGCGGTTTGATGACCAGGTGCCGATCGCGTTGATGCGGCAGCACGAACCCGCCCGCCGCCTCGGCCAGGTACTTGATCGCCTCGATGGGGGTCTGACTGTCCAGGCTGAAGAAACCGCCAGGTACCAGCCAATCCGGCGCCTGCCAGTCCAGTGTCCAGCCGAACGGCAGCAGGGACTCCGCCAACTGGGCCATCGTTGCCGCCCCGCTCTCACTCACCGCCTGGGGTAACACGTGGGTCGGCGACAAGTAGGCTGTGCGAGAGCGCCCAGTCAGGGTCGCCGACTCGCGGGCAAAGCTCTGATTCGACTGCCAGCCATCGCACACGCAATCCCACTGCTGGCCATTGACATGGATGCTCACCTCCTCCTCGTCCGTCATTTCGGCCGCCGCGATGCGCGGGATCTGGGCCGTGAACTGCCAGGCCCAAGAGTCGGTATCGAGCTCGATGCTCAGCGAGGTGGCGGGAATGTCGATCCCATCCCTGACCCGCACAATGCTTGCTGCGTTGCTCACCAGGTAAACCCTCCGGGTTGGAATAACGATGTGGGCCTGCCCGAACCAAACAAACTCCAGGGAGGCATCCCCACGGGGTCGGCCAAACACCAGCGCCTTGGTGCGTTTGTCTGGCCGCTCCGGCTTGATGGGCGGCTTGGGGGGCGAGCTGGTCCCCCAGGGGGGCTGCATCGCCTCCTCCCACCTGTCCAGCCAGCCCTTATGAAGAGACGGGCCAAGCTGCCAGCGCTGGCCAGTAAGGATGAACCCGAGCGGGACGCCCTCCTGCCAGCTGTCGGCCTGCCAGACCTTGTTCTGGCGGGGGGGATCGCGATAACCACCGACCTGCCAATGGCCGAGGGCAATCCCCTCGGCCCACAACGACTGATTGATGGCATGACCCGGTGGCAGGCTGGTGAAGCCTTGGCCATGGCTCACCCCCAGCGGCAGGCCTTCGGTAAAGCGCTCCTGTTTCAACGCAGTACAGCGGGGCATCTGAGCGCTCAGATCCACCACGGTGGCGGTCAGCGGGGCCCCCTCCTGCCAGTCGCTGACGTTGGTCGTCTGCAACACATCAGGGCGCGACCAGTCGCTCGCCACGCTGGCCGTTACCTCTGGCGCCAGGTTCCAATGCCCCTGACTGATGTGACTCGGCCCCCTGAATACATTGATGTCGTAATCGGCCTCGAACTGGTAGAGCGCGGGGCGGGCCGTCACGGCCAAGCCGGCCTCGATCACCACGCTGGCGGTGATGTCGGTCACCATGGCGGGCGCCGTGCTGACCAAGGTGGCCGGGTGGATTGCCGTCACCGCCACGTCTGCCAGCGGCGCCTGGACATGCCCTTGCAACACAGCGGGCAGCACCAGCCCGGGGGAGCTGGCAAACGTGGGGGGCAGGCAAGTACCCTGCAACACGGCCACATAGCGCACCACCAGGAGCGGGTTCAGCTCCAGGGCTGCGCTGCTCCTGCGGGCTTTGCACAGCTCCAGCCGGGCGTCTGTTCTGGCCATGCTGACCTCGGGGCTCACGGGGAGCGGTTAGGGTTCGGTAAAGGTGGCGGTGTTGATGCGCACCATGGCGCCCTCATACAGCTCATTGGCCGGGATCTCGATGTCGGCACCGAAGCCGGGTGGCCCCACGTCTAGATCCGCCACAAAGTCGCCGTCCCGGTCGGCAATGCGACCCCAGGCATGGATCCCGCTGGCGGTCGCCATCTGCTCGGCCAGGGGCTTGAGGGTCAGCACCCCGCCCGTCACGCTCTGGGCGCAAGGGTGGGTGAACTGCAACGCCACCAATAGCACCTGGTCGGTGATGGCCGCCCCGGGGGCGGGTCTCGGGCCGGTGTAGATTTTGAGGGTCGCAGCCCCCGCGCTGCCCTCGTCGATGGCGGCCGCCAGCAGCTGGGCGCGACTGGTGCGCAGGGCGTCAGAAAACACGAGCATATCAACCTCCGCAGGTAGTGCGGCCCGGTCAGACCAGGCCAACCCCCTCACCGGGGGCGTAGGGGGTGGGGAGCTGGAAGTCGGCCGCAACCGCATTGTAATCGGCGGGGCCGAAGGCGGGATCGTCCTGGGCGACCAGCATGTAACGGCGGTTGAGCCAGAGCAGATCGAACCGGTATTTGCCATCAGAGGCCCGGCTGTAGGTCTCCCCGATAAGGTTGCCCGCCTGGTCGAAGCAGAGCACCCGGCGCCTGACCCCCTCCCCGTCGATGGTGACGGTGCTCTCGATGTAGCCCTGCAGCACGTTCTGGTTTCCATCCCTGACCCAGTTCAGATCCTGCCCCTGACAGAGCGGGTCGGTCGTCACCGACAAGGCAGGCATGGGGCCGGCATAAACTGCCCCTGGGCTACCACGCCACTCAACATCCTGCGGCTCGAACTGGCTGCGGGGCTCCTCGTTGGCAGGGATGGCAGTGAGCGGTGATGCCTTCCACCCCATGGCGATACCCGAAAACAGCTGGGCGCGAGCCAGCAGCTCATCACTGGTCAGCAGGCGGTTGTAGATGGCTACGTGCGCCATCAGCCCCAAGGCGCCATTGGCCCCACCCCGTGAGAAGATATGCACGGGGATGGAGGTCTGAGTGGCTTGCACCCCACTCCCCGGCAGATTGCTGACAGGGCTCAGAGCCCCGTTAACCACCGACCACATCCGAGGCCCTTGGAACATCAAGATGATATGCGCCACCGGGGGCAAATTGGCCGCACCACCCAGATAGACGTCCGGGCTTTGGGGGACGCCAAGAAAACCGAGCATGGCGGGGGGCTTTCCGGCGGCCGAGGGTTGAGTGGATGCGAGAGATTGAACTGACCAGTTGTTGTTCAACCCGTTGCGCTCCAGCCACACCAGATTGTTGTCGCCAATATCGGCAACCACCAGTTCAACGGTCAGCGTGGTGCCCCGAAATTCCGGCCTGTCTGGCACCGTCACCAGGGGGGTGTTTTCTCCCTTGGTCATGACCACATCCATCCCACCCAGTTGCCTGGTCTGCTGGCTGAATGTGCCGCTCTGGCTGCCATGGTGGGCATTGCTCGACAGATCCTGACCAAGGTTGGCCAAGTTATCCAACGGGTAATACACCACCGGGTTGCTGGCCAGTATCAGGTCGCGCAAGGCTTGATCGTTCGCCATCTGTTACCTCCAGGGGCCGGTCAGGTCAAATCCCACCAAGCAAACTTGGGATGCGGGGTTCTGGCTTTGGGAATAACCCAACAGGATAAACCGCACAGTCTTGGCAGGCAGGGCCGGGAGCCCCGCAAAGTTCTTGCGGTGCCAATCTAAAGGGCTGGAAAACGGGCAGATGAGGCCAGGCAGATACCCCCTCAGATGGCTGTTCGTCTCCATCACCATCACCGGGTCGGCGGAAAGATAGAATCCATTATCCGGCCCGTTCGGCACATTCATGCCCGTACCAAAGCGGCCAAACAGCCCCTTTCGCCAGAAGGTCGTGGTGCCGAACAATTGATGAAAAGGACGGGCCAGATAACTATCAACGCTGTCGAACAGTGGCCAGTTATTGCCATAAGATGAGTTGTTAGCCCCACCCCCAATGCTCCAGTTGCGCGATACATCGGTGGCCAGCAGGGAGGGATAGGAGTTGAACACCGCATGATAGCGGTCGCCTGGCCGCAGGCTCTTGATGTAGCCAAAATGGTACATGAACTGGTAATTGGCAGCGGCGTAAGCGGGCATGAAATAGAACAGCTGGGGATCGCCTATCAGATCCCAGCGCTTGTCGCTATAACGCCCCGTTGCGGGCCAGCGCCCCTCGGTGACAGTGGTGAAAGTGTTGATGTCCACCACATCCTCGACCACCAATACCTTGGCCAAGTGGGCATTCGCAGCACCGGTCCAGCCGCTAAATGCGGTGTTGTCGATGCGAAGGCTGACGTTGCCCGACTCGCTGACGTTGGTCGGCCGGTAGATGGCCACCATGCCGTCACCGCTCTCATGGGTCAGGGTCCAGCCGAGGGGGGCCACCTTCATCGACATGGTGCCACTGCCGGCAGAGCCCGGGTTGCCACCGTCCAGCTCAAACCACACCTCGGTGCTGCTCACCTTCTTGACCCTGTGCTCGCCGTTGTAGGCGGCTGGGCTGGCGCCGCTCACCTCGATCACCGAGTCTTTCAGATAGGCATGCCCGCCCGCGATGGTGGCCTTGGCAGCCCCCTCGGTGGCATCCCACACCAGGCTGGTCAGGGTAAGAGTGCCGAACCCGGTCACCAGCACCGCCTTGAGCAAGGCCGTCAGGGCCCCGGCGCTGGCATCCCCCAGGCTGGGCGCACCCTGCATTTGACTCGCATACCATTTCACCGGAAAAGCCATGGTGTTCTCCTGATTGGTTGGGGTGGGGCAGATTGCCCCACCCGGTTAACGGTTGACGTTGCCGCGCAGCTGCAGCTCGAACTTGTCGGTCTCCTGCGCCGCCACCGACTGCAGGATGGTGCGGATCACCCAGAGCGGATAGGCCGCCGCCTGGGTGGTGAAGCGCAGTACGTTGCCGCTCGACCAACCCGCCCCCCAGCCACGGTGATCCAGCCTGAAATAGGGCTGGCCGTTGTTGGGGTTGATGGGCGCCAGGTCGGTGTTCACGTCCCCCACCGCGATCTGACCCACATGCTCCCCGACCAGCACAAAGGTGGTGCTGGAGTTGAAGATGATGGCCCAGCGCTCCTGCAGGGTGGCGCGGTTGGTGACCAGGATCGGGTAGTCGGTGTCGTTGTACTGCGCCGTGGACTGGTCGCCGATGAGGTAATCAGACCAGACATTGGTCCAACTCTTCTGATCGAACAGCCCGGTGTAACGCGCCCACAAGTCGCCGATGATGAGCGCACTGGACACCAGGGTATCGGCGGCGTCATAGGCGTGGGACAAGGGCCTGGCCAGTCTGAGCCGGCCCGAGATCTCCACGTCGCTGACCAGGCTCATGTCCTCGATGCGGTGCACCACGTAGAGGGGTTCGGCGTAACCGGTCAGGTTCAAGGGGCTGGCAAGCGTCACCACGCCGCTGTCAAGGTTGACGCTGTAGAGCGACGTGGCCAGCTGTTTGCCATCCTTGTCCTCCACATGGGCATGGGCCAGCCGCACCCGATTGGCATTCAGCTGTTGCCCCGCCGACACCCCCAGCGGGAAGGCCGCCTTCTGGGTACTGTGGATCACCACGATGTAGCCCTTGCGGATGAAAGGCACCCGCCCGTCTGACGGCAGCCGCACCGGATCCAGCCCGATGACATCGGCATTGAGCGGCAGGTAGCTGAACACCACGCAGTTGAACCGGATGGTATCGGCCACCACGCTAAGCGGCCGCCAGATCTTGCCGTCCTCCCCCACCAGTTCGGCGTCATACCAGGGCTCGGCCTCGTTGCCGGCGGCCGTGACCTGACGGCCAAAGCGCACCGTCGCCACGCCGGTCTGGTAGTTCACCCGACCATCCATGTCGGCGGTGGTGAAATAGCCGTCCCCATCCGCCGTCGCCTCGATGCGCCGACCGGTGGCGGTGTTGGCGCTGATGTAGAGGCTGCCCGGGGCCACGGGGGCGCCCGGGGTGCGGAAGGTCACCATGTCCACCGACTGGACGTTAAACGAGGTGGCCAGGGACTGCAGCGACGGCTGGGCCCCCTGCCCCGCCGCCCAGTCGGCCAGCACCGCCAGCCCGTTGCTGTAGTCGATGGTGCCCGCCTGGATGCCGGCGCCGGTCGCCGGATCCGGGTCGCGGTAGAGCAGCCCTTGCCGGTCCACATAGGTGGACCCGCCCAGGGTGAAGCGCATCGAACCCTCCAGGATCGCCTCGGAAAACCCGGGGGTCACGTCGATGCGCAGCGCCTGGGCGGTCAGGGTGGCGTTCTGGGCCTGGGCGCTGTTGTTGTTGCGGTAGGTCACATCGACCCAGCCCCCCTCGCCATCGGGGAAGGTGTAGGCGGTGTTGACGTACTGGATGCCGGTCAGGGTCCAGCGCATGTCGGTGTACCAGGTGCCCGTCACCGGGTCCTGGTGGCTGCCCGCCGGCACCCAGGCATAGGTGGGTTCGGGCAGCAGGGCGGTGCCATCCGGCATGAAATGCAGGGTGGCGGCGTTGTAGTCGATGGCCCCCAGCACGTTGCCGCTGGCATCTTTCAGATTGCCCTGGCCGTCATCGGTGAGGGTGATGATGGGGTCCTTCTTCTCGATGGAGAGGATCCGCTCTGACGCTGCCACGATGGCGTACAGCGCGTTGAACTTCACCCGCACCGACCCCGGGGTGAGGTTGTGGACGCCGCCCCCATCCCCGTCCAGGGTGATGGAGAGGTGCCCCACCTGGCCGGGGGTGCTGAGGCGCCCCGGCTCGATGTGGCGCTCGGTCACCGGCTCGCCGTACTGGTACTGGGCCACGTACTCCTGACCCAGTGCCGGCAGGGTGATGTGCTCCAGGTCGATGATGGCCTCGGCGTAGTTGATGGTGCCGGTGATGTCGCCCCGGATCCGCCCATCCCCCACCGCATCGTTGGCGGTCTTGCCGTTCCCCCAGGTCAGGATCAGGCTCTTGGGGGTGATGCCGGTGTGGGGCAGCTGCCAGGCGCTCTTGCTGATGCTGATGGCCTGGCCGCTGCGGTTGGTGTAGTTGACCGGGGTCGCCCAGCTGAACAGGATCGCCGTGTCCACGTCCGGCAGTGCCCCCAGGGTCAGCATGGCCGAGCCGGTGGCATGGCTGACCACGCCAGACCCGTAGGAACGATCCGACCCGAACAGCTCGCCCCGGCCGTTGTCCTTCAAGTCGTACCACTTGCCTTGTGCCATGTACGACACCGTCAGGGTGCCCGGCGCCGGGGTCGGCTGCAGGGTGATGGTGTAGGCATAGCCCCGGTTGTTGGCCTTGATCTCGATCTGCGCCGTGTCGGCGATGCGCGACGGGCGGGCCGCTGGCCAGAAGCTGACGGCCTTGCTCGCGGCGCCGTAGTTCGGGCACTGGGCGTTGAACTCCAGCTGGCCCCGACCGTAGTCGATGGCGCCGATCACCGACCCCGCCACCACCAGTTCGCCGCCCTTGTCGGTGATGACGGCGGCGCCGATGGTGATGGTCAGGGTGCCCGGCTTCACGCCGGTGCCGAGGAACAGGCCCCGGCTCGGGGCGATGCTGACCACGGTATTGAACGTGACCAGTCCCTTGCCGGAATCCACCAGGCTGGCCAGCTCGCCGGCGGCGGTCAGGTCCACCGCCGGGGTTTCGCTGCGGGCCGCCGGCACCAGCTGGGTGAAAATGGTCTTGGCCCTCACCTGCATGGCGCCCAGGTTCACCGCCTCGGCCAGCTTGGTGGTGGCGAAGTAGTTGGCCGCATCGGCCACCACGGTCTCGCGCAGGGCGGTCTTGACGTTGGTCACCACGTCATAGGGGGTCGGTTGCTCGCCCTCGAAGGTGTAGCGCAGCGGATCGGCCAGGGTGCAGGTCACCACATTGCGGGTGAACTCTGGTTCACCCTGGATCTTGAACTTGGCCAGTTGCTGGGTCACGTCCAGGATGCGCACGTACTGCTCGAACTCGCCGGCCTTGCCCTCGTCGCCGACCAGCACCAGGGTCTCCCCCACCTCCGGCAGGCGCACCTCGACCCGCTGGAAGAAGCGGATCGCCCGCTGCCCTTCCAGCTGGGTGTCGTACAGAAAGCCGCGCCACTTGGGCCCACGGGCCAGGTAGCGCTCCAGCACGTCGCGGGCCTCGGCGCGGGTGTCGTGGTGATCCCCGGTGCTCATCAGGCACAGGCCCACACTGGGGTCGCTCGGCGGCAGCAGCACCGTGGTGTTGGCGCCGTAATAGGTGTCGGTGTCGTCGGTCTGCACCGCGAGGAACGCCTTGCGCAGGTTGACCACCCCATAGGCGCGGTCGAGATCGCTGACGTCTGGAAACAGGCTGTTGTGCTCGCCGCTCACGATCTCGCGGCCGGTGACCCGGCCACCGCCATCGGGGGTATCCGTCAAGCGCTGGCTGCCGAGCAGCTTGATGTCGCCGGAATAGATGCTCATCGGATCACCTCGGTAAAGTTCAGGGTCAGGGCATAAGGTTCACCCGCTTCGGGGTCGGCCATCTCGATCAAGGGGGTGGCCACGACGCCGGGCCGGCGCCAGAACACCTCCCGCTGCAGCCCGTCGAGCAGGGTCAAGGTCATCAGCTGGGCCACCTGGGCCTCCAGCGCCTTGACCGACAGCACGGTGGCTCGTGGGCAATGGCCCACCAGGGTGATGGGGCGCCCTTCCGGCTTGGCCGTCTCCTCGACCAGGAGGGCACCGGAAAGGGTCGGCGTGACCACTTGCTCGACGGGGGCCCAATCGAACTCGTCTCGCCAGATGAGGTCATCGGGCAGTTGCAGGCCGTTTAAGGTGACGTTCATGAGCGCAGTCCCTGCTGTTTAAGGAGATTGATAAGGGCGGCGGCATTGGCAGCATCGGCCTGCACTTCGGCCTTGGCGCCGTTCGATGCACGCAGCTCGATGATGATCCGCTGGGGCTGCCCCTGGCTGAATGAGCTCTGAGGAACGCTTGATGGTCCGGCTTGGCTGGGGGCCGGTGTGGGGGCCTGCACCTTCTCTGATTCCTTGGCCTGAGCCTTGCTCAGCTCCTGCTGGAGCCTGGTGCGCATGGCCTCCATCTCCTTCTGGAACTTCTCGCCGTAATACTTGCTCCACTCGCTGTAGGCGGGGATATCGCGCACCTTCTGGCTGTAGCGGGCCAGTTCCTCCTCCACACCGGCGAGCGTGTTAGCCAGGGCATCGGCATTGCCGCGCAGGTTGTTGATGTCCACGGTCTTGTAGAAGAACGAGCCGGCGCCCACGCTGCGGGTGACCTCCCCCCGGCCACTGCCCGCACCGCCCCCGCCACCTGCCGAGGCCACGGCGTTGCCGGTCTGCACCGCTTCGTCCTGCACGCCGCGAAGGCCGGAGCGCATGGCATCGGTAGCACTCTTGGCCCGGGCGGCGGCGGTGTCGAAGCCATCGCCGATCGCCGCCACAGCTTGCTTGGCGTCACCGCTGCCCCCCTTCACCTTGCTCATGGCGTCGGCCGCGATGGCCATGGAGCGGGTGATGCCATCCCCGGTGAGCTGACCCTGTTTGGTCATCGCCTTCATGCGTTCGATCACCGCGTCGATCTCGGCCCTGTTCTTCGCCTGGTTGAACGCGGCCGCCAGGTACTCCTCACAGGCCGCCGAACTGGAGCCGCTGTGCTGCACCAGGGTATCCAGGGCGCCGAGGGTCTCCTTGAAGCTCTCACCGATACGGCCATTGGCCCGCTCGAAATCCAGCCCCAGGGTCTGGGCAGCCTTGCCCAGCGTGGCAGGGAGCTCTGCCGCCGTTTTCCTGGCGACGGCGTTGATCTCATCCAGATAGTCGCGGGTCTGCTTGGCCTCGGTGCCGAGCGCCTGAACGGCGGCGGCCCCCGCTCGCCAGCTGCCGGTCGCCTCGTCGTAATGCACCTTGCCCTCGGCCACCAGGCGGTCCAGCTCCGCCACGCTGGTGATGGCAAGCCCCAGTTCGCCAGACAGGGCGGCGAGCTGCCCCGACAGGCGGGCCTGGGTTTCAGAACGCTGGGCCTGCGCCTCTCGCAGCGCCAGCTCGGCCTGCACCAACTGGCGCAGTGCGGCGGCGAACTGGGTGATCTGGATGATGGACTCCACCGTCACGGCAGCCAGCAGG
The DNA here is from genome assembly GCF_027707605.1 of Aeromonas sp. QDB31. NCBI lineage: Bacteria > Pseudomonadati > Pseudomonadota > Gammaproteobacteria > Aeromonadales > Aeromonadaceae > Aeromonas > Aeromonas sp. QDB31. The sequence continues at coordinate 86,399 of NZ_JAPCIX010000019.1, forward strand.
GCCCTCAGGGCCATGCCCAGCGCCCGCACGCCGATAGTCGCCCCGGCCGCTGCCGTCCCTGCCGTGGTCATGCCACCCGCCGCCGTGGCCGTCGCCGCCGGCAGGGCGACGAACTGGCCATAGAGGCCGCGCAGATCGGCAATCCAGCCCGCGATTTTCAGGCCAAACCAGGCCTGGGCCATCACCAGCAAGGCATCGCGCCAGGCATAGACGGTCTGGATGAAGCTCTTGATGGATTCTCCAAGCCCGACGATGCCGTCGGAGAGACGCTGGGCCCACGCCTGCAGACGGCCATCCTGGGCCATCTGGTCAAACTCACGGTTGAGGCTGGCCAGCTGGTTCTTGAGCCAGGTCAGCGCCCCGTTCTCCGCCACCATGCGGTAGAACTTGGCCAGGTTGTCCTGGGCGTTGGAGATAAGCCCGGAGAGCAGGCTCATGTTGGCGGCGGCCGCCCCGCTCGACTGGGCGGCAATCTCGTTCATCAGCGCCTGGATGGTGTCCCGGCCGAGCTTGCCGGCTTCCGAGAGCTTCTGCAGCTCGGCGGTGTTCTTGCCGGTGACCTGCTCCAGCAGTTGCCACACCGGCACCCCGCGCTCGATCAGCTGCAGGATCTCTTCGCCCTGCAGCTTCTGCTTGGCCCAGGCCTGGCCCAGCGCCAGGGAGATGCCCTGCACCTCCTCGAAGCCGCCACCCAGCTTGTAGGCCTGATCGACGATGCCCTGCATGGCGCCGTTCATGGGGTCGATGCCAAAGGCTTTCAGGCGCACGAAGACCTGGGTGACCTCGTCGAGCTGCAGCGGGGTGTTCTTGGCGAAGTCCTGGATCCAGGCGGAGGCCTCTTTGCCACCGGCAATCGACCCCATCACCGCCTTGAGCTGGACGCTAAGGCGTTCGGCCTGATCGCCGGTCTGGAACATGGCGACCAGCTGGTTGGTGAGGGTCTGGATCCCGAACCAGGTACCGGCCAGGGCTACCAGGCGACCGGTCAGGCTACCGATGGCCCCCTGGAACCCGCCAGCGCCTTGCCCCCCCTGCACCAGGGAACGCCCCAGCCGGTCGGTCTGGGCCGCACTCTCGCGCAGCTCCCGCTGCAGGCGTTGCTGTTCCTGGGCAAGGTTGCGGGTATCGAGCCCGGCTTGGGAGAGACCGGCATGCAGGCGGCTATGGCTGGCAGCCTGGGCGACCAGTTGGCGCTCCAGCTGCTTGATCTCGGAAGCCAGCAGTCGCTCCTGGTCGGTGAGCTGGCGAGCGCTACCCGCCGCCCCCTGCTGCTCGCGGCGCAGTTCGGCCAACTTATCCCGGGAGAGTATGGTGGCCAGTTCGAGCTGGGTCAGGGCGCGGCCGCTGGCCTCGAACTGGGCGATCAGGTCGCGCTGCTGGGTCAAACCTTCCAGGGTTTGCGCCAGGCGCTCGGTCTCGGCGGCGGTCTCGTCAGATAGGGGGCCCCGCTCCTGCACCTGCCCCGCCAGCGCGGCCAGGTCCTCGCGGCCGGTGACCTTGGCCGCCAGCTCCAGGGCGAGTTTGAGGTTGGTGCTGGACATAGGGGCAACCCTGACAAAATTGGATTGCCCCATGGTAAAGGGGTGGGGGAAGACGCGGATTTATGGTGAATTACTGAGATAGGTCACAGGAAGACCGCAATGGTTTTTTAACATTAGGCTAATCTAACCTAGGGAAGGTGCGAACAAGTCCCTGATATGAGATCATGTTTGTCATCTGGAGCCATGGAACAGGGTTCATCATGAGTCAT